>CAMCYK010000204.1 GCA_945883695.1 Akkermansia muciniphila
ACTTCGCTGAAGCTACGAGGACCGGGCACGCCGGCGGAGGCGTATCGCTGCTGGTTGTTCGGGGAAGGGCTGGAGGCGGGGCGGGAGGAAGAAAATGCCGGGGGAGATGCGGCGGGGGTGGACGCAGGGGTGGAGCGGAGCGGCTTGGAGGCTTCAGGCGGACTAAAGTTTGACCGCGGAATTGAGAATGAAGTCGCGGTCCATCTCCGCGTTGCTCCGGTTGCGGTCCCGGTCACTCTCCCGGTCCCGGTCACGCTTCGGTCGCGGAAGGGGTTTTCGAAGGAGCGGGTGGAGGCGGTGCTGCGGAGCGGCGGGAAGCTGTCGCGGGCGGAGCTGCTGCTCTGCCGGGTGCGGTGGTTCAGCGACGGGGTGGCGATCGGCAGCAAGGGCTTCGTGGAAGGGATCTTCACGAAGTGCCGTGGACACTTTGGGGCGAAGCGCAAGGACGGCGCGCGGAAGGTGCGGGAGGATGCCGGCGACCTGCATGCCCTGCGAGAACTCCGGCGACGCGCAATCAATTGAGAGGCCGCGGAGTGTGGCTCCAGATTTACCTTCGACAAGAGACGGAGCCATGCCGACCCGACCGCTTTGTGGAAGGAATTGCCAGGAAAGGTGCAGACATGCGGGAAGGTGGGGACTCCGAGCTGAGCTGGAGATTCGCCACAGTTAAGTTCGCGGTGAATCCCGCGAGGAGGCTCCGATAAATCTGCGGCGGAACCAGAAGCCGGCGAGCAGGAGGACGGTGGAGATGCCGAGAATCCCGGAAATCCACAGCGGGTTGAAATTCTTGAGGGCGGTTCCGGCACCCACCGGGATCAGGCAGAAAAAAATGTACACCGGGGCTCCGAACCCCAGGAAGATCCGGAACGGGATGTCGGTTAGCGCGAGCAGGTAGATTTTTGCGATATAGGGCGGTCCGCGGAACGCGGCGAACAGAATGGTGAAGCCGGCGCGGTGCTTGGCACGGATCGGCGGGATCGCGTAGCCGGCGCGGTCGAGGCGGCGGCGGACGGGATCGCGGAACCAGCCTTGGGCGAGGTGAAAGGCGGCGAAGTGGTGGACGATCACGGCGATCGCGGCGAGCGCCATTCCGCCACCCAGGCCGAAGCGGATGCCGGCCAGTACCAGGAAGATGCTGACGGGAAAGCCCAGCAGGGGAAGGATCAGGAAGGCGGCCACGAACCAGCCGGCGGGCAGCCCCCGGCCATAGTCGATGAGTTGGTCGCGGTCGAAATCCTCGCGACGGGTATAGACGAACCACGCCATGACGGCCACCGCCAGCAGGAGCAGGGCAATCTTTCCACGATGACGCTGGAGGAAAGGCATGGGGGAATGTTGGGATGCTGAAACATGGTTCCTCAGTGGGAACCGACGGGAAGGGTGAGTTCGACGCAGAGCGGGAGGTGGTCGGAGGCGAGGAGGGCGGTCGGGGTGTCCGGGACCTCGACGCGTTCGATGGCAAAATGGCGGCTGGTGAAGACGTGGTCGATGCGGAAGAGCGGTTTCACGGTGGAGAAGGTCGGCAGTGCTTGGTGGCCGGGCAAGGAGAGCTGGGCGTCGCGCAGGCGGGTCTGGAGCAACTGGCAGGCGGCGGAGCGCGGGCCGGAGTTGAAATCGCCGCAAAGGATCACCGGTTCGTCTTCCGGAATCGAGCCGAGCCAGTCCTTGCCAAGCAGTTGCCCGGCTTGGATCCGGCGTTCGTCGCGGCCGAGGCCGAAGTGGGTATTGAGGAAATGAATGCGCGGGCGGCCGGCGATCTCGAGGGTCACCCAGATCGCCCCGCGGTTTTCGCTGAGCAGGCGGCGCGGGACGGCCTCGGTCAGGTGGCCGGCCTTGACCAAGGTGAAGGGGTGCTTGGAGAAAACGGCGATGCCATAGCGTTCCTTCCGCTCTTCGAACATCGCGTGGAAGACGTGCTCCATCCGCAGGTGGTCGGCGATCAGCCGGGACTGGTCGTGGTGGCCGCTGCGCGGGCGGTGGGCATCCACTTCCTGCACGGCGACGAGGTCGGGGTCGAAGTGATTGATCACGCGGGCGACGCGTTCGGGGCGGACTTTGCCGTCGATGCCGAGGCAGCTGTGGAGGTTGTAGGTCATCACCCGCACCGTGAGTTCCCCGCCCCGCGGGGCATGATGGGGGACGCGCTCCTCGCGCGGGCCGTCGCGGCCGAGGAAATGGCGGGCGATCTTGCGCAGGTCCTCGCCCCGGACCCGGCTGCCGGTGCGCGGCAGGTGGGCGAGGTGCCAGCGGCGGATGCGGTCGGGCAAGAGCAGGAAGCCGTGGGTCTCGGTGGCGCCGGGTCCGCCGTGCGCGCCGTTCTCGAGCGGGAAGCTGATCGGGCTGCCCCGCGGGTCCCAGCCGCTGACGACAAGGTCGCCGGCGTCGGGGTGGGCGCAAAGACGGACCAAGTCGGCGGCGGCTTCGTCGAGGAAGGGATGATCCGCGCCGAGTATTTCGGCGCGGTCGGCGGGCAGCGACCAGGCGCCGCGGCGGTTCACGGCGCGGACGGTGCCGTCGGACAGATGCCGCAGGACCAGCGGGACGGCGGCGAGGGTAACCAACCGGCCGGCGTAGGAGTCGAGCGCGGCCGCTTCGATTTTCTCCGGAAAATAGAGGTGGCCGAGCGGACCCATCGCGGCGACGACGATCTGGCGGGCAGGGTCGGGCGCACCGAGCGGCGGGGTGGAGGACGGCCGCCGGCCGAACATCGGGCGCAGTTGGTCGAGGGCGTGGCCGAGGCGTTCGGGGAACTTGCTGGTCCAGATTTCGCGGCGGGCGAGCGGGCCCTCGGCGAAGACCTCGCCCAAGGCCTCCTCGAACTCGCGGCCATGTTTCGTGGCGTAGGGGGTGACGCGTTCCTGGCCGTGGTCGGAGTGGATGATCAGCTCGTAGTCGCGGTATGCGCAGCGGCCGGCGGCTTGGTAAAGATCGCGGATCGTGCGGTCGATGCCCTTGAGTGTCCAGTGCGCGAAGGCGGAATCGGGACCGCGGCGGTGAGCCTGTTCGTCGTAGCCGAGAAAGTTCGCATGGACGACCTGCGTGCCGCGTTCGAGGTCGACCATGACCTGGAAACGGACGGCTTCCCGCAGCAGGGCGCAGACGACGACGCGGGCGGGAATGAAGGCAATCTCGGTGACCAGGTCCTCGTGGTGGCGGAAGCCCTTGATGGCGTCGGCCACCGCCAGGCCGAATTCCAGCAGCGCCAGTGCGATGATCCGGAGGACGGTGGGCGCGTAGGCGAGACAGAGCAGGAAGGTTTTGAAGGGGTGCAGGTGGCGCAGCAGTTCGTCGGGGGCGAGGTCCTGCGAGCAGTAGCGGGAGCGGGTGGCACCGGCGCGGTAGATGTCGGAGTAGGCGCTGCCGTCTTTCAGCAGCGGTTCGTTGCCGGTGGCGTTGAGTTCCCGCTCGATCCCGGCGGCGGCCTCGGCGTCATACATCCGGAGGACTTTGCCGGTGGCGCGATGGAGGAACTGGAAGGCGGGGACGGCGCTGCGAACGCCGTGGAAGAGTTCGCCCTGCACCGCGGGGGTGGTCGACGGGACCCCGGAGTAAAAGCTTTCCACGCTGAAGTGGCGGCGGCGGATCAGCCGGGCGAGAAAGGGCAGCTTGCCGCTGGCGAGGGCGCGCTCGAATTCCGGGCGGGCGAGGCCGTCGATCTGGATCAGGATCAAGCCCGGCAGCTCCGCCTCGCCGGGCGGCGGACGGATCCCGAGCAGGCGGGCGGCCCAGTGGCTGCGGCCGGCCTGGCGCCGGAGCCATTTCAGGCGGACGGCGACGCGGCTAATCAAGCAGGGCCTCCGTCGCAGAGGTTTCGCCGACGGCGGCGGCGGCGGCCGACATCTTCTCGACCAGCAGGCTCCATTCGACGCCGATGCCGGCGAGCAGGCGGTCCCACGCGGTGGGGTCGGCATCCGGGCGCGGGCCGCGGGCGGCGATCAGTCCGGTGTAGCAGTCGAGGACCCGGGCGACGCAGCGGTCGGTATCGAAGGCCGCGGCGCTGGCGCGGGAATTCGCGGCGCAAAGCTGGAACAGTTCGGGGTCGTGGAGGAGCCGGCGGAGGGCGGCGGCGAATTCGGAGGGTGAGGCGTGGCCGTCCAACAGCAGGCCGTTCACGCCGTCGCGGACGATTTCGCGGACGCCGGGGCCGTCGAGGGCGACCACCGGCTTGCCGGCGGCCATCGCCTCGGCGAGGACCAGCCCCTGGGTCTCGGTCTGCGAGGCGAAGACGAAGCAATCCATCGCCGCGTAGGCGTCGGCGAGGTCCTGGCCGCTCAGGTTGCCGGTGAAATGGAGGCGCTCCGGTCCGGCGTGGGGTTGCAGCCGCTCCAGTATTTCGGCGCGGGCGTCGCCATCGCCGACGACCAGCAGGACGGCGGCCGGATCCTCCGCCAGGCAGGGGGCGACGGCGTCGGCGAGGAAGAGCAGGTTTTTCTCGCGGGCCAGCCGGCCGGTGTGGCCGATGACCTTCGCGTCGCGCGGGATGCCGGCCTTTTCGCGGAAGCCCGCGCCGTCGCCAGCGGCGAAGAAGCCGGTGTCGATGCCGGTGGGGATGGCGACCACGGGGGTGGTCACGCCGCGCTCGAGCAGCAGGTGCTCGATGCTTTCGCTGGGCGCGATGATCTGGTCGCAGAGGTTGCAGTATTCGGTGGCGAGCTGGACGGCGACGCGTTTCAGCGCCGGCGAATCGAGCGGGACGTAGTGGGTGTAGCGCTCGTAGAGGGTGTGGTGGGTGAAGACCAGCGGCACCTGCATTTTCCAGGCCTCGCGCAGGGCGGAGTCGCCTAACAGGAAGGGATGGTGGCTGTGGAGGATGTCCGGCCGGAAGTCCTCCATGAAATCGCGGACCACGTTGGGCACCGGCAGGCGGACCGAGAAGTCGCTGCCGTTGAAGTGCTGGATCGCCGGGATCCGCAGGACCTCGGGCGAGGGCGTGGCCCCTTCGAAGTCCGGAGCCACCACGCGGACCTCGTGGCCGAGGGCGCGGCAGCCATCCTCGAGGGTTTTCACGGAGCGGGCCACGCCGCCGACGTGGGGCAGGTAGGTATTGGTGAAGAGGGCGATTCTCATGGCGGGAGCAATTGGAATTCGCGGTCGCCGGGCGCGGCGTCGATTCTCGCGAAGCCGGGCACGGCGATGGTCACGCGGGGCGGGGCACCGCGCCACGTGACGTCGAGGAACAGCCGGGAATTCCGGAGCCGCACGCGGACCGGGCCCCAGCGGGTGAGGGTCGGGCCGAAGCTCATTTCGCCGCCGCCGGCGAGCCATTCCGGGAGGATGCCGGAGCCGAGGACCAGCTCGCCGGTTTCCTCGCGGACGAAGCAGTTGCGGATCATCATCACCCACTCGCCGGCGGCCCAGCCGTGCTGGCCGTCGCCCATGCAACCGCCGAGGGTGTTCGGGTGGATCGCCTCAGGCCATTGGCCGGTCGGGGTGGCAAGCTCGGCGACCCGGCGGATCAGTTCCGCGAAGCGCGGGTCGCCGGCGCGGAGCAGGGTCTGGGCGAGATCGAGGGTGAGGTAGGCATTGATCCCGGAGTGGATCATTTCCTGGAAAAAGCCGCCGCGGTGGAAGCAGCGGTCGAGCAGGAAGTCCGCGGTTTTCATCAGCCGGGCCTCGCCGGGTGGATCGAGCTGGAGCGGGTAGTCGGCGACCATCGAGCCGATCGCCCCGGCGTCCAGCCGGCGGCCGGGGGCGGCGGGGATGGCCCCCTTGGCGCGGGCCGGCGGGATGGCGTCGATGCTTTCCCGGATGCTGCGCTCGAACTCCGCGGCAAGGGACCCGGCTTCGGCGGCATCGGCGGGGTGGCCGGTTTCGCGCCACAGGGCGGCCATCGCTTGCAAGCCGCCGAGGGCCCAGTAGTCGTCCCAGTAGTAGAAATCGTTCGGCCCGAGGTGTTCGGCGCTGAAGCCGGCGGGCAGCAGGCCGCTGGCGGGCACGCGCTTTTTCGCCAGCCAGCGGACCGCCTTGATCAAGGCGGCGCGCATTTCGGGGGCGGGTGTTTTGCCGGTCAGCTCGGCGTGGCGGGCGACGATCCACAGGACCTGGCCGTTGGAGTCCCACTCGCCTTCCTGCGAGAGGAAGTAGCCGCTGAAAGTCTGGCGGCCGGGGAAGCGCGCGAGGACCCGCTCGGCGCGGGCGACCTGGCCGATGACCAGCAGCGGGTGGAGCATCAGGCAGGCGTCGCGGAACCAGAAACGGCGGTAGGTGTAGGGGCCGGGCACCAGTTCGTCGGCGGAAAGCAGCAGCAAGGTGCGCAGGGCGGCATCGTAGAGGAACTGCATCCGCTCGTCCGGGATCCGCAGTTCGGCGCTGCCGGCGAGGGCATCGTCCCACGACAGGGCGGGGTCGGCCGGGGTGGCGAGCGCTTTCAGGTCGCGTTCGAGCGAGACCGACACGTTCAGCTCGCGGGTCGTCCCGGCGCGCAGGCGGAACAAGGCGGCGGCGGTGGCCATCCCGACCTCGCAGTTGATTTCGCGGTGGTCATTGGCACCGGGGAGGTCGAGGTAAACATCGCCCTCCGCGTAGTGGGCCATCCGCAGCGAGTCCGGCGCGTCGCCGAGGTCCACGGTCGCCTCGCGGTTGACGCGGAAAGCGCGGGTGGCGGGGTCGCAGGCGAGGTGGTGGATGAACTGGACGCCCTCCGGATTGTACGGGCGCACCGCGACGACCAGCCAACCGTCCTCGTCGGAGCAGGCGCGGACTTCGGTGAGGCAGGCGGCGGCCTCGGTCATGCGGGTGGCGAGGTCGAGGGTCAGTCCGTCTTTTTCGCAGCGGGTGACGACGCTCAGGTCGGGCTCGAGCAGCAGGTGCTGGGTCACCGCGGCGTCCGCCAGCTTGCTCGGCAGCAGGCGCCGGCGGCTGTCGGTGACGATCCAGAAATCGAGCGACCAGCCGTCGTGCAGCGGGGTGACCAGCCCGCGGGGATCGACGATCGGATAGACGGCGACGCCCGGCCGCCCTGCGGCGGTCCAGTTGCGGTGGGTCAGGTTGATGTGGGAGAACGAGAACGCGCGCGGGACGAAGGAGGGGTCGTCGGGGTTGAACTGGCGTTCGACCCAGTAGGGCCAGACCCAGTCGAGGTTGTGCTGGATCGCCTTGGCGTTCACCAGGCCGCGGGCGTGGAAGACGATCCCGGCGCGCAGCAGTTCCAGCGGTTCGGCGACCTCGGACGGCTGGGCGAAACGGCGGATCCGGGCCATGAAGCCGGCCGGATCGAGCACGCCGTAGCGGCGCGCGGCGTGTTGCACGAGGAATTTCCAGGGGAGCAGGCGGAACATCGGGGAGAGGAGGTTTCAGGCGGGGGGGGGCGGGAGGGGCGACGAACCTTTGACCATTGCCAATAAAGCCGCGGCGGGCCCGGGTTGCAAACGGCAAAGTCCCGGGACCGCCGGTCAGACCGGCCCGAACGGTCCCCCGGCACCGCGTCGACAAGCGCCCTTGACGCGAGAACGAACCCTTGGCGCCGGGAGTCCAAGCGGCGGGGGGCAGCGGGGGGATGCTTCGAGCCGGTCTGAGAGACCGGCGCTCCCGGGGATTGCTGTCCCGATTGCGGGTTGCCCCCCGCGGCGTAGCACCCTAGGCTCCGCGCCCCGCCACCATGAGCGATTCCTCCGACAAGCCGGTCCGACTCTACGACACCACCCTGCGCGACGGCACCCAGGGTGAAGGATTCCAACTCTCGCTGCTCGACAAATTGCGAATTGCCGAGCGCCTGGACGCGTTCGGGGTCGACTACATCGAAGGCGGCTGGCCGGGCTCGAACCCGAAGGACGTCGATTTCTTCCAGGAGGCGAGGAAGCTCGAGCTCTCCCATGCGAAGTTGGCCGCCTTCGGCTCCACCCGCCGCGCCGGCACGCCGGTGGAGGAGGACTCCCAGGTCAGGCTTTTGCTTGATGCGGGGACTCCGGTGGTGACGATTTTCGGCAAGAGCTGGGAGCTTCAGGTGACCGAGGTCCTGCGGACGACGGCCGAGGAGAACCGCGCGATGATCCGCGACACGGTGGCCCATTTGAAGAAGCACGGCCGCGAGGTGGTGTATGACGCCGAGCATTTTTTCGACGGCTACAAGGACTCGCCCGAGCACGCGCTGCGCTCGCTGGAGGCGGCGGCGGAAGGCGGTGCCGATTCGCTGGTGCTCTGCGACACCAACGGCGGCACGCTGCCGTCCGAAGTGATGGAAATCTGCGCGGCGGTGATGGCGCGGATCCCCGGCGTGCCGCTCGGGATCCACACCCACAACGACTGCGAGCTCGGCGTCGCCAACGCCATCGCCGCGGTCGAAGCGGGAGCGGTCCAGGTCCAGGGGACCATCAACGGCTACGGCGAGCGCACCGGGAATTGCAACCTGACCTCGGTGATCCCGATCCTCCAGCTCAAGATGGGGCTCGCGGTGGTGCCCGACCTCGCGAAACTCCAGGAGCTCTCGTACTTCGTCGACGACGTCTCCAACAACCCGCACTTCGCCCGCGCCGCCTTCGTCGGCCGCACCGCCTTCGCCCACAAGGGCGGGATGCATGTCAACGCGGTGCAGAAGCTGGCCCGCAGCTACGAGCACATCGTGCCGGAGACCGTCGGCAACACGCAGAACATCCTGGTCTCCGAACTCAGCGGCCAGTCGAACATCCTGATCAAGGCCGAACAGCTCGGGATCCGGCTCGACAAGGGCTCGGACGAGGCCAAGGCGGTGCTGCGCAAGGTCAAGGAGCTGGAGAACGAGGGCTACGCCTTCGAGGCCGCCGGCGGCTCGCTCGAACTGCTGATCCTGCGCGAGCTGGGTCAATACGAGAAACCCTTCGATCTGAAGGAATTCCACACCAGCTTCCGGCAGTACCGCGACGGCCACCAGCCGGTCTGCGAGGCGACGGTGAAGCTCTATGTCGGCGAGGTGCCCGAATATACCGTCGCCGAGGGGCTTGGCGTGGTGAACGCCCTCGACAAGGCGCTGCGCAAGGCCCTGCGGCCGTTTTACCCGGAGATCGCCGAGGTCTCGCTGGTCGACTACAAGGTGCGGATCATCGACGGCCACGATGCCACCGCGGCGAAGACCCGGGTGCTGATCGTTTCCGCCGCCGGCGGCGAGAACTGGGGCACGGTGGGGGTGTCGGAAAACATCATCGAGGCCTCGTGGATCGCCCTGGTCGACGGGATCGACCTTTTCCTCCAGCGCCAGCGGCGGTCCTGATTGGCGGTTCTTTCGGGAAAGACCGGGCGCGGGGCGGCGTATCCGGTGCATGAAACATCACCTGTTGCTCGCGTCCCTGGTGTTTTGCGGCCTCGCGGCGGCGGAACCCGAGAAGATTTTCAACGGCAGCGGCCTCGACGGCTGGAAAGTTCAGGGCGCGGATTACTGGCGCGCCGCCGACGGCATCCTGACCGGCGAGAGCGACGACAAGAAGCAGAATTCGGTGCTGTGGACCGAGAAGAGCTACAAGGATTTCGCCGTCGAGCTGGAGTTCCGCTTCTCCGGCGACGTCGATTCCGGGATTTTCCTGCGCCACGAGAACGAGCAGATCCAGATCGGCACCTCGCGCTCGCTCAAGCGCGACATGACCGCCTCCCCCTACATCGGCAGCAAGCGCGGCTATCCGCAGGAAGCCGCCGGAGTGAAGGAGCTGCTCAAGGAAGGCGAGTGGAACCAGATGAAAATCGTCGCCAAGGGCAAGACTTACACCGTGACCCTCAACGGCAAGCAGGTGATCGAATACGTTTCCGACACCGCCAAGGAATCCGGCCCGCTGGGACTGCAGGTCCACCCCGGGGTCAAGATGAAGGTGGAATTTAAAAATGTGATGGTCGAACCTCTGTGACCGGGGCTTCCGGTCCTGCCCCGGGCGGAAACCGGAAGTAGCACAACTTTGCAAGTTGTGATGGGGGGCGGTCCGCCCCACGCGAAGCTCGAAAGCCCGCGGTGAGGCGCGGCACGAGTTCCCCTCCCGCAGGCCGGCGATCCTCCGCATCATGCGGGGTCCCACCGGAACGTGTACTCGACCGCGGATCTTCAGTCCGCTCGAACCGCGTCTCCCGCGCGAACGATTCCAGGCCGCAGGCGTCCGGGCATGGCGGCTGCTTGCAGGATTTCGGTGACAATCTCCTGACCGACGGGGGGATTGACGCCCGGGGGAGTGCGTGCACAATCCCGCCCCCGGCGGCGAATGGCTTGCCGGAACACCGGCCGCGCCCCGCGGCCACCACGACCTACCATCATGACCACCATCGCCATCAACGGTTTCGGGCGCATCGGCCGCCTCGTTTTCCGCGCCCTCGTCGAGCAGGGCCACCTCGGAACCACCTTCAACGTTGTCGCCGTGGGTGACATCGTGCCGGCCGACAACCTCGCCTACCTGCTGAAGTACGATTCGACCCAGGGCAAGTTCGCCGGCACCGTTACTTCCAAGAAGTCGAAGCCCGAGCTGGAAGAAGACGATGTGCTGGTGGTCAACGGCCACGAGATCAAGGTGGTCAGCGCGCGCAGCCCCGACGGCCTGCCGTGGAAGGAACTGGGCGTCGAGATCGTGATCGAGTCGACCGGTCTCTTCACCGACGCGGAAAAGGCCAAGGGCCACATCACCGCCGGGGCCAAGAAGGTCATCATTTCCGCCCCGGCCAAGGGCGAGGACGGCACCTTCGTGCAGGGCGTCAACGACCACCTCTACGATCCCGCCAAGCACCACATCATCTCCAACGCGAGCTGCACCACCAACTGCCTGGCTCCGGTCGTCCACGTCCTGCTCAAGGAAGGATTCGGCATCGAGGAAGGCCTGATGACCACCATCCACTCCTACACCGCCACCCAGAAGACCGTCGACGGCCCGTCGAAGAAGGACTGGAAGGGTGGCCGCAGCGCCGCGATCAATATCATCCCGTCGACCACCGGCGCCGCCAAGGCCGTCGCGCTGGTCTGCCCGGAAGTGAAGGGCAAGCTGACCGGTATGTCGTTCCGCGTGCCGACCCCGACCGTGTCGGTGGTCGACCTCACCGTGAAGACGACCAAGGAAACCTCGCTCGAGGAAATCAAGGCCGCCCTCAAGAAGGCTTCCGAAACCTATCTCAAGGGCATTCTGGCCTACACCGAGGACGAGGTGGTCTCCTCCGACTTCATCCACGACGCGCACTCGTCGATCTTCGACGCCGGCTCGTCGATCGAGTTGAACCCGACCTTCTTCAAGCTGGTGGCCTGGTACGACAACGAGTGGGGTTACTCCAACCGCGTGATCGACCTGCTGTCCGACATGGTGAAAAAGGGCATCTGAGCCGTTTTCTTCGCTGATTTTCCCGAGCGCCCCGCCTCCTCCGAGGCCGGGCGCTTTTTCGTGGCGGGGACCCCGCTCACTCGCGCATCCGTACGACGTTCGCGCCGAGGGCGAGCAGCTTTTCGTCGATGTGCTCGTAGCCGCGGTCGATGTGGTAGAGCCGCAGGGTCTCGGTGGAGCCTTTCGCGGTGAGGGCGGCGAGCCCCAGCGCGGCGGAGGCGCGCAGGTCGCTGGCCATCACCGGGGCGGCGC
>CAMCYK010000205.1 GCA_945883695.1 Akkermansia muciniphila
GGCTTCGTGGCGGCGATTTTCTACCGCGGCATCCCCTTCGTGCAAATCCCCACCACCATCGTGGCCCAGGTCGACTCGTCGGTCGGCGGCAAGACCGGGGTCAACCTGCCACAGGGAAAGAACCTGTTAGGTGCCTTTCATCAACCCGCGCGGGTGATCGTCGATCCGGAGGTGCTGGCCACCCTGCCCGGCCGCGAATACCGCGAGGGCTTCGCCGAAGTCATCAAACACGCGGCGATCCGCGATGGCTCGATGCTGGCGGAACTTGCCGCGCTGGATCCCGAGTCACGGGAGGTCCCGGCGGACCTGATCGCCCGCAACATCGCGATCAAGGCCCGGATCGTCGAGGAAGACGAGTTCGAGACCAAGGGAATCCGCGCCTTGCTGAACCTCGGCCATACCATCGGCCACGGGATCGAAGCCGCGGTGCCCTACGGCGAGATGCTTCACGGCGAGGCGATCGCCCTCGGCCTGCGGGCCGCACTGGCGCTCTCGACACGGCGTGCCGGCCTCGGCGCGGGGGAGGCGTCGGAGATCATCGGCCTGCTGGACCATTTCAAGCTGCCCTTGCAACTCGACCCGGCGATCTCCACCGGGCGGATCCTGGACAAGATGGGCCGCGACAAGAAATTCGAGGCGGGCAAGATCCGCTTCGTCCTGCTCCGTCGTCCGGGCGATGCGTATCTGGGCGACGAAGTGACGCCGGACGACCTGGCCGACGCGATCGAGGAATTGAGAACACCCTCGCAGAACCCGTAAAAAAAGGAGTCCGGCGGGTTGCCGGACTCCTTGCAAAATCTTCAGCGCGGAGCTTGCTCCAGCCGGGTCTCACATCCCCGGCAGTTCGACCACGCGCGAGTATTGGAACGACTCCTGGGCGAGGATCTTCTCGCGGACCTTGTCGCTCAGGCCCTCCTGCGCGAGGCGGATCACCGCGGCATCGGACAGCACGGTGATACCGATTTCCACCCCGGTGAGGCGGCCGGCCTTGAGTTCCTCTTCGGTGACGGTCGGTTTGATGGAACCCGCCGAGGCGTCGGTCTCGATCCCGTTGCCGCGGAGCATCAGCTCCTTGCCGGCACCGGTTTCCCCGAGGGTCACCCGGACCGGCACGGTAGTGGTGGTCGTTCCCGTGGTCTGGGTCACTTCCACCAGATAGGTCAGGGTGAACTGGTAAACGTTCTCACAGACGAAGTTCTCGACCTTCTTAACTTCCGCCTCGAAGGTCTGGAAGGCTGCCTTCAAGTCCTCCTTGCCGAGCAGTTTCTCGAAGGTTTCGTCGGGATTCACCAGCAGGCGGTAAAGCACGAAGGTCGAGGAATTCTCCTCTTCCGTGCCTTGGACCGGATCCTGATACGCAAGCTGGTAGGAAACACAGGAAACATCGCCCCCGAGATCCTTTTCCGAGCCGATTTCGCCGAGATAACGGTCCGTGGCGGCGGTGAAGAAAATCAGTTCCGCCGCGTTCGAACTCATGTTGGCGGACGGGCCCGGCAACTCGCTTTCGACCTTTGAGTAGAGCCATTCGAACTTGGTCCCGCGGCGCGAGACCAAGGACTCGAAATCCTTCGCCATCGTGTCGAGCATCGACTTCGCCTGCCGCGACGCGCGGATCTCCGCGCGGCCGCGTTGCCAGGTGTCGAGCGCCACGCCGGTGATGGAAACCAGAACGGTGACGATGACGGTGGTGATGGCCATCGCGACCATCAGTTCGATCAAGGTGAAGCCTCGCGAGCGCTTCGGGGAAGTGTGAAGTTTCATGCGAATTCTGGGGTTGCGCGGGTCAGCGGCGGACCGCGAGGTTGCGGGTGAAGATGGGCTTCGTGATATTGACCGGGTCGAACTTGCCGCCCGGTTTGACGTAGTTGACGTCGCTGTTCGGAACGATGAAGAATTCCGCGGCGAAGGCGATCACCGCCTCGGGATAGCCGTCGGAGCCGTCCGCGCCGGCCGCGTCCCCGTCGTCCGGGGTCGGATCGGTGATCTGGCCGGCTTCGCCGCGAGCCAGTTGGCCGCCTTCGAAAACCAGTTGGGTCAGCTTGACGGTGAAGATCCGGCCGTCGAGCGCCTGCAGGTCTTCGAGCAGCAAGGCGTCGGCACGCTGGCGGACGGAGGGCTGGACCAGGAAGTCCTTGCCCGCGACGCCGCCGTTCTTGGTGTAGGGCTCCATCGTGCCGTCGGCGCGGAGTTGGGAAGGATCGCCGCGATACTGGTAAAGGAGGATGGCATTGCCGCTGTCGGGGGCGGCCTTGATCCACTCGTAGGCCTTGTCAAAGCCGGTCTTGTAAGTATCGGAGCCGCCGGTGCTCGGCCGCAGGGTCACCAGTTCGCGCTCCAAGGCGGCCGCCAGGCGGTCCGCCTCCTGGACGCTGATCGCCTTGCGCAAGCCGGCGGTGGCGGGACCGAAGACCGCGAGGAAGGCGGTGAGCAACAAGGCCAGCACGCCGATGGCGATGACGGTCTCCATCAGGGTGAAGCCGCGGCGGGGTCGGAAGGATTGCAATTTCATGATGCGTCAGAAGTTGGTCACGTCGGTAGGGATGCCGATTTCATCGGGTCCGCGGAAAAGGGAGGTGCGGCCGTTGCGCCAGACCACGAAACCGGCGAAGTCGCGTTTGCCCTCGCCGGTCACCCGGGGTTCCTGCCCCTCGGGCCGGACGCCGGTCCCGATCACGAAACTCGCGCCGGGCTTGGAACCAATTCCTTCGGAGTTGAATTCGTAAAAGAGATATTTGCCGTCGAAGCTGGTCTTGTTGATCGCGAGGTTCATCTCTTCAAGTTGGCCGCTTCCCCCTTTGTGATCCGCCTTGCTGAAAGTCTGGCTGAAGTAGGTGCGCTCCGGCAGGGTGACCGCGCGACTGGCCAGCACCCACTTGTCCTTGATCGGTTCGCCCTGCTCGTCGAGTTCCTCGTAAGCGACCAGCACCCGCCGCTTGTAGGTGTCGAGGTTCTGGATGTCGTTGATGTCGATCAGCACCCGCGCTTTGGTGCCTTTGCCCACGGCGATCGCACGGGCTTCGTCGAACACGGCTTCGGTGGTGGTCACCGCGGTGGTGACGCCTTTGCCGCCGATTCCACGGAGACCGACGGCCCCCAGGGTAAGCAGCAAGGAGATGATCAAAATGACCACGAGGAGCTCAATCAAACTGAAGCCCCCGGAGATTCGGGTGGGTCGTGACGTCATGGTGTGTTGGTTTTTTGAATCTGTGGGTTCGAATGAAGGGTTTTGCAAGCAGGAATGTGTTTACATCGCGGTTACCGGCAAACGATCAAAACTCAGGCGGAATAACGCCCTCCCCGCGGGCCGCTCATCCACGCCCAGGCGCTGCGGACCATGTCACGGACATCGCGGTGTTCGGCGACCCAACCCAAAACCTCCGCCGCCCGGCGCGGGTCGGCCAGCAACTCGGGCGGATCCCCGGCCCGCCGCGGTCCGTATTGGACCGGAACTTTCTTGCCGGTGATCTCTTCGACCGCGGAAATGATTTCCTTCACCGAGACCCCCACCCCGGTTCCCAGGTTGCAGCGGACCGAGTCGCCGCCTGCCGCCAGGTGATCCAACGCTTTCGCATGCGCCGTCGCGAGGTCGGCGACGTGGATGTAGTCGCGGACGCCGGTGCCGTCGGGTGTCGGATAATCGGTTCCGAACACGTCGACATGGGAGATTTCCCCGGTGACCGCCATCAGCACCCGGGGAATCAAGTGGGTCTCCGGATCGTGGTCCTCGCCGATCACGCCATCCTCGGACGAGCCGCTGGCGTTGAAATAGCGCAGGCAGGCGCTTTTCAAGCCCCAGGCCCGGTCGCAGTCGGCCAGGATCCATTCGAGCATCAGCTTGCTGCGGCCGTAAGGATTGATCGGTTCCTGCGGGTTCTCTTCGGTGATCGGCACGGACTCCGGCACCCCGTAGGTCGCGCAGGTCGAGGAAAACACGAAATTCTTGCAGCCGTAGGCCTGCATCGCTTCGAGCAGGTTGAGCGGCTCCGCGGTGTTGTTGCGGTAATATTTGAGAGGAGCGGTGACCGACTCGCCGACGTAGGCGTAGGCCGCGAAGTGGACCACCGCGCTGAAACGATGCCGGTCGAACAAATCCTCCACCAGCGCCTTGTCGCCCACGTCGCCGACGACAAGCTCCACCGAATCGTCCACGATGGCCTCCCGGTGGCCGTAGACGAGGTTGTCCAGAACCACCACCTTGCGGCCTTGGGACGCCAGCAGACGAACGGTGTGCGAGCCGATGTATCCGGCTCCTCCGGTGACGAGGACAGGGGCGATCATGAATGGTTTTCCAAGGGCGTCACGCGGTGAGGAAATGGATTCCTTGCCTTCGTGTCAATGCGCCCGCTGGACTTCGCGTGATTCGGCTGAATAATTCCATCAGCAATCCGTTCCACTGCCATGACCCGATCCACCCCTTGGCTGAGAGCCGCCGCCGCGGCCTTCGCGACCTTGATCGCCACTTCCTGCTACTACGATCCCTATTCCAATGGCGGGGGGGCGTATGGGGGAGGTTCCTACGGCGGTGGCGGACTGAACACGACCTTCATTTACACCGGCGGCGACCGCTGGCTCTACGATCCCGCCTTGTTCTGCTACTACGACCGCCATCGGGGCCGCTACTACGATCCCTACCTTTACGGCTACTATCCGGTCGGCTACTGCCCGCGGCCGATTTACGGGGCCTACCACCCGCACGGCTGGCGTCCGGGGAACAACTACTGCCCGCCGCCGTCGGGTTTCCGCGACCGGGTGCTGCCGAACTACCAGAACCGGGTCGACCAACTGAAGGCCAGCAACTACGCGTGGGCGGAGAAAGTTCGGGAGCGCAATGACGCGACATCGGAAGCTTGGCGCAACCAGCGGGTCAACGCCGCCTCGAATTTCCAGGCCTCCCGCGAAGCCCAGCAAGATCGCAACCAGCAAATGCGGGATGTCCAGTCGGAGCGCCAGCAAGGTCTGCGCGGTCAGCAGGAGGATTGGGCCGACAAGGTCCGCTCCCAACGCGCTGCTCCGCCGCAAGCCCAGCGCCAGCCCCGCCCGAGCACCAACCCCTCGGTCGTCGCTCCGCCATCCTCACGCACGCAAACGCGTCCGGGCAACCCCCGCACGTCCCAGGCCCCCGCGCAAGCCCCACGGCAGCAGGCACCCCCGCCCCGGATCCAACAACCCGCGCCCAGCCAACCCAAGGAAAGCGGCGACGGCGGGGGTGGAGGCGGCGCGTGGAAAGAGAAAATGCAGGAGCGCAGGGCGGCCCGCGGCCAGTAATTCAGCGAGAACACTCAAGGCCCGTCCGCGGATTCGCGGCGGGCCCTTTCCTTTCTCAGGTCATCCAAGCTCGGTGCCGGGCGAAGCAGGCGGCGCGCGAGCCACACACCGGCGAGCGCCCCGCCGAGATGGCAGGCATGGGCCACCGACTGAAGCCCCGACTCCGGAATCCACCACGCGGCCGCCAGAAATCCCGCCTCCGCCAGCATCACGCCACGCCCGAGATTTCGGCCTGAAAGCCGGAAGGGCCAGGTCCGCGAATCGGGCGACGCCGTCGTCAGCCACAGCAGAAGCGCCGCGATCCCGCCCGACGCTCCGACCAGCGGGATGCCCTGCTGACCCGGCGGAGCGAGAATGATCTGCGCCAAGCCACCCACCAGCGCACCGGTCATGAAAGCCTTCAGCAGCGTGGCGGATCCTGCGATCCGCTCGACCCGCGAACCGATCAAAAGGAGTCCCGCGACGTTCAAAAGCAAGTGTCCGGAATTTCCGTGAATAAAGGCGTATGTAAAAGATCGCCAGATAATCGTGAAATCCAAAGTATCGCCCGAGAGGCCGCATCGAAGGAAGATCCAATCCGGACTCCCCAAACCCGTGATCAGCCCGTGAATTCCCGCGAACAAGGATACGAGGAGCCAGCAGGCACGCGCCGACCGGAGGTCCGCGATCCACCACCGCCACCTCGTGCCAGCCCGCTCGTACACGAACGGAGGATGCATGGCTGCGGAATCGGTGCGAGCAGGGAATCTCCCGCTCAATCGACCACCCGGGCCCGCGGCTCGCGCTTCACCGAGTCGTTGCTCCCGGCACAAGTCACGAAGGGCCCGCCTTCCAGCGGCGCGATTCCCGTAAAGGCGACGTCAGGCATGTCACTGGGCCGACCGGCCAGCGGGAAATCCTTGCGCAGCGGGTGGAAGGGGTAGCCCTCCCACATCAGGATCCGCTTGAGATTCGGGTGGCCGCTGAAACGGATCCCCATCATATCGAACACCTCGCGCTCGTGCCAATTGGCGCCCAGCCAGATGTCGGTCGCGGTCGGAACCTCCTCGTCCTCAGCGACCTTCGCTTTGACCCGCAGGTGCTTGGCATCGTCGAGGGTGGCCAGTTCATAGACCATCTCGAAGCGCGGATCCTCGCCGAAATGGTCGAGGCTGGAGATGTCGATGATCATCACATACCCGAGTTCGCTCTTCGCGGTCGCCAGCACCTCGTGCAGCACCCCGAGTTTCACCGAAATCGTCGATTCACCGCGGAACTCCTTGGTTCCAGCAACCTCCGCGCCGAATTTCGCGGACAAACTTTCAAGATCCTGGGCGGCGGACATGGCAAATCAGGCTTGATCTTCGAAGAACTCCTTCTTCTGGTTTTCCAAGGCGTGGTCACCTTCGATCTTCCGCTGAATCTTCATCAGACCCTCGATCAGCGCCTCGGGGCGAGGCGGGCAACCGGAAATGTAAACGTCCACCGGGATCAACTGGTCGATCCCCTGCAGCACGGCGTAGCTGCGATACATGCCGCCGCTCGACGCGCAGGCACCCATCGCGATGCACCACTTCGGTTCCGGCATCTGGTCCCAGACCCGCTTGACGGCGAGCGCCATCTTGTAGGTCACGGTGCCGGCCACGATCATCACGTCGGCCTGGCGCGGCGAAAAGCGCATCACCTCCATGCCGAAGCGGCTCAGGTCGAAGCGGCTGCACGCGGCGGCCATCATTTCGATCGCGCAGCAGGCGAGTCCCATCGGCATGGGCCACATCGAGTTCTTGCGCATCCAGTTCATGGCGGCGTCGACTCGGGTGATGATCACGTTGCCTTCGACTTTGGAGTCGTAGGCGGCGTGGGCGGTCTGAAGGGAATCGCTGACCATGGTTGTGCGGGAGGAGAATGGTCGCGCCTCCGGCCGCTCTCAAGCCGTTTGTGAAATTTTTCACAAGCTTGCCGAAGAGCTCTGGCGGCTTGCTTTGACCTGAGCTTTGCCTAGGGTGCCGGAAGAATGGCGATTCTCGAAAAGCCGCAGTCCCCCCAATTCCAGCCCGGTGACGTTTTGTCGCGGATCGAATTCGAGCGCCGCTACGCCGCCATGCCCCACCTCAAGAAGGCCGAACTCATCGACGGCAAATAGTCGCCGCTCCGGTCTTGTCAGGCCCGCCCGGAGTGAAGAGTCTCCGCCGCCCATGAACCGCATTGATGCCGCCTTCGCCCGGCTCCGCTCGGAAGGAAAGAAAGCCTTCGTCGCCTACGTCGCCGCCGGCGACCCGTCCTTCGAGGCCTCGCTGGAGGTCATCAAGACCCTCGCCGACGCCGGATCGGACATCATCGAGCTGGGCCTGCCCTTCTCCGATCCGCTCGCCGACGGCATCGTCAACCAGATGGCCGCCGACCGCGCGCTGAAAGCCGGCATGACCACCGCCCGCTCGCTCGAACTGATCCGCCGTTTCCGCGAAACGCACCCCACACCGATCGTCCTCTTCACCTACCTCAACCCGGTCTTCACCTACGGCTTCGAGAAATTCCACGCCGACGCCGCGGCGGCCGGGGCCGATGGCATCCTGCTGCTCGACCTGCCGCCCGACGAGGCCCGCGAGAACGCCGACCTGGCACGCGGCGAAGGCTTGAAGCACATCCGCCTGATCGCCCCGACCACCCCCGACGACCGGGTCAAGCTGCGGGCCGAAAGCGCCGAGGGCTTCATCTACGCGCTCTCCCGCACCGGCGTGACCGGTGCCCACGGCGTGCCGTCGGAAGGCATCGGCGAGCAGGTCGCCAAGATCAAGGCCCACACCGCGACCCCGGTCTGCGTCGGCTTCGGCATCACCACCGCCGACCAGGCGCTGATGGTGGCGAAAGCCGCCGACGGCGTGATCGTCGGCTCGGCCATCGTCAAACAGATCGAACTCCACCCCGACCGCGCCGCCGAAGCCGTCCGCGAGTTCACCGCCCCGCTCATCGCCGCGACCAAGTCGGCCTGACCTGCCTTTCCTGGCACTTGGAACTTAGCACTTGGAACTTCCTCACATCATGCTCCTCCACTTCTTCAAGATGAACGGTGCCGGGAACGACTTCGTCGTGATCGACAACCGCGACCTGTCCCTTTCCCTGACCAAGGACCAGATCGAGGGACTCTGCGACCGCCACCGCGGCGTCGGGGCCGACGGACTGCTCGCGGTGGAGCCGGCGGAAAGCGGCGCCGACTTCAAGTTCCGCTACTACAACGCCGACGGCGGCGAGGCGGAAATGTGCGGCAACGGCGCGCGCTGCTTCGGCCGCTTCACCGCCGCGCTGATGGATGAGACCCCGGACCGCGTGACTTTCGAAACCATCGCCGGCACCCTCGCCGCCGAACTGGTCGACGAGAACATCCGGATCGCGATGTCCGAGCCGAAGGACCTCCGGCTCGACACCGGAGTGCCCATCGCCGGGCTCGATGCCACGCTGCGCTTCGTCAACACCGGCGTCCCCCACGCGGTCGCCTTCGTCGAGAACCTGCCCGCCGTCGAGGTCGTCAAGCACGGCGCGACAATCCGCTACCACGAAGCCTTCGCCCCGGCCGGCACCAACGCCAACTTCGCCGCCGTCCTCGCCCCCGGCCACATCGCCATCCGCACTTACGAGCGAGGCGTCGAGGACGAGACCCTGGCCTGCGGCACCGGTATGGTCGCCTGCGCGCTGATGCACCACCTCCTCACCGGTGCCCCGTCACCGGTCCAAGTGGACGTGAAAGGCGGCGACACCCTGGAAATCGGCTTCGAGAAAACCGGCGACACGACCTTCACCCACGTGACCCTCACCGGCCCCGCGGACTTCGTCTTCGAAGGCGAGATCGAGATCTGACCACCCGTCCGCCGATGTCCAAGCTCATCCTCATCGGCGGACCGAACGGCGCGGGCAAAACGACCTTTGCCCGGGAGATCCTGACCACGGATCTCAAGGGGATGCGCTTCCTGAATGCGGACGAGATCGCCCGCGGCCTGTCGCCGTTTGATCCCGATCGAGTGGCGACAAGAGCGGGAAGGATTCTTCTGGAAGAAATCGACGAGGCCATCGGCAACGGCCGGGATTTTGCGCTGGAGTCGACCCTTTCCGGACGGGCGCACAGGAACATTCTGCGACAAGCCAAGGAAGCGGGATACGAGATCACCCTGCACTTCCTCTGGATCCCCAGCGCGAAAGTTTCCCTCGCCCGCGTCCGCCAGCGCGTAAAGAAGGGAGGCCACAACGTCCCCACTGCGGACATCTTGCGTCGATACGACCGGATCATGCGAAACCTCGTGGAACTTTATCTCCCCATGGCGGATCGCTGGGGGATTTGGAGCGCCGAAGGACTCACGTTTACCGGCTTGGCAAGCTCCGAAACCCACGCTATTTTTGACGTCGAGAAGTTTCTCACAGGCTCATGATCGCACCGAGACAGCCCACGCCCCTGAAGCCGATGAAAATCTCGGAACTCCCCGAGGACATGCGGCAGGCCCTGCGGGCGCAACACCGCGCCGCCCGCAAGCTCCGCGCGGAGCATCGCCGGCTCGGCTTGCCGATCATCGTCTGGAAGAACGGCAAGGTGGTCGAGGAACCCGCCTGATTTTCCGTGGCGAAACCGCCATCCGGGGTTGAAGAGCGGCGCGGGATGTTCATTCTCCGCCCGCCATGACGTTCCGAGGCACCTACACCGCGCTGATTACCCCCTTCATCGACGACCGAATCGACGCGGCCGCCTTCAAAGCCCTGATCGGGCGCCAGATCGCCGCCGGCATCACCGGCATCGTCCCCGTCGGCACCACCGGCGAGTCGCCGACGCTCGACATGGACGAGCACATCGAGGTGATCCGCCTCGCCGTGGAATTCGCCGCCGGCCGCTGCCAGGTCGTCGCCGGCACCGGCGCGAACGCCACCAAGGAGGCGATCGAGCTGACCCAGGCCGCGGAAAAGCTCGGCGCGACCGGCACCCTGCAAGTCTGCCCCTATTACAACAAGCCGTCCCAGGAAGGCCTCTACCGCCACTTCCGGATCATCGCCGAAAACACCTCGCTGCCCGTGATGCTCTACAGCGTGCCCGGCCGCAGCGGCATCGAGATCGGCGTGGAGACCACCGTCCGCCTCGCCGCCGATTGCCCGAACATCGTGGCGATCAAGGAGGCCGGCGGCTCGGTCGAGCGCGTCAACCAGCTCTTCCAGGCCGTCCCCGCGGACTTCGGCATCCTCTCCGGCGACGATCCCCTCACCCTGCCCTTCATGGTCTGCGGCGCGGTCGGGCTGGTGTCGGTCGCGGCGAACCTCGTGCCGGAGGTCCTGGTGAAGCTGGTCCAGACCTGCCTCGACGGCGATTTCACCGGTGCCCTCGCCCAGCAGAAGCAGTTCTACCCGCTGTTCCGCGGCCTGATGTCGCTCGACGTGAACCCCGTGCCGATCAAGACCGCCGTCGCCCTGCAAGGCCATTGCAACGAGGAACTCCGGCTCCCGCTGGCCCCGCTCACCGATGCCGCGAAAGCGCAGCTGAACACGCTCATGAAGGAGTTCGGACTGCTCTCCTGATGGAAAAAGATGATTTTGAATTTGTATTTTTCATCTTTTTGAGTATTTTAAGCTCATGAGGATCACCATCGACATTGACGAAAAGACCTTGGCGGAGGTCATGAAGTTCACCGGCGAGACCAAGAAAGGCCCGGCCGTGGTCAAGGCGGCCACCGATTTCCTGCGACGCGGCCATCTCGACGATTTCACCCGCCGCGTCATGGCCGGCGAGTTCGACTACCCGATGACCAACGACGAACTGGAAGCCGCGGATCTGGAGGACCTCGACGCCCATGGTGCTGATCGATAGCAGCGCCTGGGTGGAGTTCTTCCGGCGAAAGGGCAACCTCGAGGTAAAGCTCTCCGTCGCCTGCCTGCGGAATGAAATGAAAGCCGCGATCTGCGGCCCGGTCGCCATGGAAATCCTTGGCGGGGCTCGCGACGAGGACCGATCCGCGATCTCCGGTGACTTCGCTCTCCTCCCTTGGCTCCGCGGCGATGAGCGCCTTTGGCTGGACGCCGCCACGAACTATTCGAAGCTCCGCGCCGCCGCCGTCACCGCTCCTTGGAACGATGTGTTGATCGCGACCGTCGCCCTGCGCTACAACTCCCGGGTCTATGCTCCAGACGTTCATTTTCCGCTGATGGCAGCGATTCTGGGGCTCAAGCTTTACGAACCCGGCCCGAACGGCAA
>CAMCYK010000206.1 GCA_945883695.1 Akkermansia muciniphila
TGCTCGTCGTCGAATAGTAAAAGAAGATCGCCGCCTTCATCCGCAAGGGACTGGAGGACCAGGGCTTCGTGGTGGACGTCAGCCACCACGGAGACGAGGGCTTCATCGCGGCCACCACCCGTCCGTACGACGCGATCGTGCTCGACATCATGCTGCCCGGCCGCGACGGGCTGAGCATCCTGCGCAACTTGCGCGAGCGCCGGATGGCGGTCCCGGTGATCCTTCTCACCGCCCGCGGCGAGCTCAACGAACGGCTGGAAGGGCTCAACCTGGGAGCCGACGATTACCTGACCAAGCCGTTCTTCATCGAGGAGTTGGTCGCGCGGCTGCACGTGGTCACGCGGCGGGCCTCCGGGTCCAGCCAGAGCATCCTCGCCGTCGGCGACCTGACGGTCAACCTGCTGACCCGCGAGGTGACCCGCGGCGCCCGCAGGATCGAGCTGACCGCGCGCGAGTTCGAACTGCTGGAGCACCTCGCCCGCTCCCCGGGCCGGGTGCTGACCCGCGCGCAGATCTGCGAGCGGGTCTGGAACTACGACTTCGACCCGGGCACCAATCTGGTCGAGGTTTACATCCAGCGCCTGCGCAAGAAGGTCGACGGCGAGGGCGAGGCGAAGTTGATCGAAACCATCCGCGGGGTGGGCTACCGCATGAAATCCGACGCATGAAGGTGCTGCCATTCCGCCTCAAGATCGCGCTGCTCTCCACGCTGATTTCCGGCGTGGTGCTGGTCGGCTTCGGCATCGCCGGGTTCCTGATGATCGCACGGGAAAGGACCGCCGCGCTGGACGCGGAGATCCGCGCGCTGGGGAGCCGGCATCCGGGGTGGATCCAAAACCGCCGCGACTTCGGCCGCCTCGATGAAAGCCTCCGTTTTGTCTTCGGCGACGGTCACGGGGATGACGTCATTCTGAGGGTCACGGATGCCGGCGGCGAGGTGCTCCACACCTCGGCGGGCTGGCCCGAACACCTCGATGCCGCCAAGCTCCCGCTCCCGTTGGCCGACGATCCCGCCGCGCCACCCGAGGTGTGGGACAGCCGCGGCGACGTGGGCTTTCGCGGGGGCCGCGGATGGGGCGGCCCCGGGCGCGGCATGGGACCCGGCGGCGGACCCGGCGGCGGGCCGGTGACCTTCACCAAGATCCCGCGTTTCGTCACCGCCGACACCGCGGCGGGCGTCTGGCGGCTGGGCATGATGGGCACCGCCGACACCACGCTGGTCATCGGCTTGAGCACCCGGCGGACCCGCGCCGAGTTGCAGCGCTTGCGCGACGCCTTCCTGATGTCGCTGCCGGTGGCGCTCTCGCTCGTCGGCCTCGGCGGCTGGGTTGTCGCCGGGCGCGCGCTGCGGCCGTTGCGGACGATCGCGGCGACCGCCGAGCAAGTCACCGCGCGGGGACTCGACCAGCGGATCCCGCTGCACCGGGAAGATCCGGAAATCGCCCGCGTCATCCTGGTGCTCAACCGCATGATGGACCGCCTGGAAGGCAGCTTCCAGCAGGCCACCCGCTTCAGCGCGGATGCCTCGCACGAGCTCAAGACGCCGCTCGCCATCATGCAGGGCGAACTCGAGATCGCCCTCCAGGAGGCGGCCCCCGGTTCTCCGGCGCAGCAAGTCTTCGGCAACCTGCTCGAGGAAACCCAGCGCCTCAAGACGATCACCGGCGGCCTGCTCTTGCTCGCGCGGGCCGACGCCGGCCAGCTCAAGCCGGACCTGCAAGCGGTCGACCTGACCTTGATGCTGGAGGGGATGGCGGAGGACCTGAAGGTGCTCGCGGAGCCGTCGCGACTGGACCTGGAGGTCGACCTCGGCGCCGGCATCGCGGTCCTGGCCGATCCCGCCCTGCTGCGCACCGCCCTGCTCAACCTGTTCAGCAACGCGGTGAAATACAACGAACCGGGAGGGCTGGTCCGGGCCCGGCTCACGGCGCGTGGCGAGCAGGTCGTGTTCGAGCTCGGCAACTCCGGTCCGGGCATCCCGGAAGCCGATCAAGCGCGGATTTTCACCCGCTTCCATCGCGGCGATTCCGCCCGCCAGCGCACGATCGACGGGGTCGGCCTCGGTCTCAGCCTCGCCCGGGAAATCGCGCGCGCCCATGGCGGCGAGCTCGAGCTCCTGCAAAGCCGCGACGGCTGGACCCGCTTCGGCCTGACCTTGCGCCGCGCCGGGTCGCCGGCCTGAAGCCGGGGATCCCGCGGCGGTCCACCGCCAGCCGCCGCTTTGGTGGAAAATAACAACTTTGTCATCGAATCCCCGCCGGGACGTTCATCCCCCGGCGGTTTCATTTCATGGAGACGGCCCTCGCGGGCCAACCCATCAAGAAACCAACACCATGACCATGAAATCGATCCCACTCATCCTCGCCGCCGCGCTTCTGGGCGCGGGCACCACCCTTGCCCAAGGCAACCTCACCCCTTGCGGCGAAGGGCCGTGCAAGGGCGGCGAAGCCCGCGGGCAAGGCGCGCGACACGGACAGCAAGCCGACGAAGACTGCGACGGCGAAGGCCGTGGCAAAGGCAAGGGACACCGCCGCGGCCCGCGCGACGGTGGCGGCCCGCGCCGCGGCGGCGAAGGCCGTCCGGGCGCTGCCTGAACCAGCGCTAGTCCTCACGCCACCGGCCCCGCCGGGCCGGTGGCACGGTCTTTCTTTCCGTCCTCCTCTGAAGTCTCGTCCCATGAAACCACCCCTGCTGCTGACGCTCGCCGCCACCTTCACCGTCAACCTCGCCGCCGGGGCGACCCCGCCCGGCGTGCTCGATCTCACCCGCCTCGAAAACTACGCCAGGCAGCCGGTGCCGGCCTACGTCACCCGCGACAACACGCCGCCGGACAATCCGATCACCGACGCCGGGGCCACCCTCGGCCGCGTCCTTTTCCACGACCTGCGGCTCTCGAAAACCAACACCGTCAGTTGCGCCTCCTGCCACGACCAGGCGCACGCCTTCAGCGATCCCGATCTGGCCAGCACCGGCGTGGCGGGCACCACCGGCCGCCATTCGATGCGCCTGGTCAATGCCCGCTTCGCCCGCGAACCGCGATTCTTCTGGGACGAGCGCTCGCCCACCCTGGAGCACCAGTCGACCCAACCGATCCGCGACCACGTCGAGATGGGCTTCAGCGGGACGGCGGGGGATCCGACCTTCGCCGCGCTGACCGCCAAGCTCGCCGTGATCCCCGAATACCGCGTGCTCTTCGCCATGACCTACGGCGACACCACGGTGACCGAGGCGCGCATCCAGAAGTCGCTGGCCCAGTTCGTGCGCAGTATCCAGTCGTTCGATTCGAAGTACGATGCCGGCCGTACCACCACGCCCGACGACCAGGATTTCCCGAACTTCACGGAGCAGGAAAACCAGGGCAAACGCCAGTTCATGCTGTCGGTCGCCCAAGGCGGGGCCGGCTGCGCGAGCTGCCACGCGCCGCCCACCTTCGACATCGATCCCGCCAGCTTGAACAACGGCGTCATCGGAAAGATCGGCGGCGGCCAGGACCTCACCAACACGCGCTCGCCCAGCCTGCGCGACCTCATGGGCCCCGCCGGACCGAACGGTCCCTTCATGCATGACGGCTCGATGATGGGCCTCGGCCAGATCACCAATCACTACCGTTCCGCGATCCCCGACAACCCGAACCTCGATCCGCGGCTGCGCCGCCCCGCGCTCCCCTTCACCAACGCCCAGCTGGCGCCCCTCCGCGCCTTCCTGCACACCTTGACCGGCAGCGCGGTCTATCAGGACCCGAAGTGGGCCAGCCCGTTCACCGCCGGCGGCGCGCTCGAGCTGCTGGTCCTGCCCGCTTCCGCGCTCCGTTTGGAAAGCGGCACGGCGGGCTCTCCGGGCACCCTCACCCTCCGCGGGCAAGCCGCGCCGAATCTCGACTACCGCATCGAAGCCTCGATCTCGCTGGGTCTGGCAGACGCTTGGAAGACCATCGCCACGCGTCGCTCCGACGCGGCCGGACGGATCGAACATCCGGTGGCGATGACTTCCGAGCGGATGTTCTACCGCCTCGTGTTCGACGTTCCCGCCCCGTAACCCTGCTTCGGGCGAGATGGGAGATGCCCCGAGTGGAGTGTCGCCTTGCAGGCGACATGACGATGGTCAGGCGGCATTCTGCCGCCTGCACCCCGCCAAGTGGCCGCGGCATCCCGCCGCGAGCCGAAGACCGCCCCGAATGTCCGGACAGGACATTCCCGGATAACCTGCTTTCACGGCCCCCCCCAGCAAACGGATCGGGGTCGGCGATTGGGTGGTGGTTCATGCCCTCCCTCGACATCGCCAGCTCGTAGTGCGATCCATCCGCCATGCACGATGGGACGCACCCTCATCCCGCCGGAAGCGGTGACGGCGGCGTCCACGCGCACAGCCCGGCCGCTGCCACGATCACGCGCTTCCGCTCGCTGTTCCAAGGCCGCGACGATGTCTACCCGCGGCGCTTCGAAAGCAA
Source organism: Akkermansia muciniphila (assembly GCA_945883695.1). Classification (GTDB taxonomy): domain Bacteria; phylum Verrucomicrobiota; class Verrucomicrobiia; order Verrucomicrobiales; family Akkermansiaceae; genus Haloferula; species Haloferula muciniphila_A. The sequence goes on from CAMCYK010000206.1 coordinate 4,448, forward strand.
GAAAACCGGCCGCGCCGGCTACGCCCCGGCCTGCGGCAACGAATGGGTCCGGGAGCTACCGGGCTTGTGTTGAAACGGAGGAATGATAGTTAGGGTTTGCATGGAAGAACAGATTGTCGAACTCCTCCCCCTCGCGGCGCGGATCGCCCGGGAGTTCGACAACATTCCCGGCCTGCCTCATGCCGAAATCGAGCTGGCGGCTCAGGAAGCCCTCGCCCACGCCGCCCGGCTGTTCGATCCGGCCAAGGGCGACTTCCCCGCCTACGCCGCCCGAGCCATGCGCAATACTTTGCGCGATCTGTACGAGCGACAGATACGACATCACCAGCACCACATTTACGACCTCGACCTCCCTGCCACCCAATCCGCCTCCACCCCGGAGGCCCGCGTCCAACGGATTCCCGCCCGGGACGCGGTTCCTGCCGATGACGCGGCTGCCGCCCTCGAATCCAGCGAGCGGCTTGATCAGGCGATGGCAGTCCTCTCCCCTCGACTCCGTCAGGTCGCTGAAGGGATTCGTGACGGCAAGAGTTACAGCGAAATCGGGACCACCCTCGGCATCTCAAAACAGGCCGCCCACAAACTCGCCGGAGCTGCCATAGCCACGCTCCGAGAGAAACTCGAAGCCATGGGCTTCCAAGGCCTCGACACCCTGGGTCTCTTGAAAAGTGGCTGCGGCGTCTCGCCGCAGATCGTGCTGGAGGCGTCTCGCCTCCAGCCTTCTCCCCCTCAGGTTGACGATTTTCCTCCTCAACCGTAACCCCTCAACAGAACGTCCCATGTCCACCGTCCACCTCCAAGTCCGCAGCTCCGACGGGACCTCCAAATCCTTCGCCCTCACCGAGCACGACACCTTCCTGCTCGGCCGGATGGCGGATTGCCACCTCTGCGTCCCCGGCGATGGCCAGGTTTCCCGTCACCACTTCCTGCTCGAAGCCTGCCCGCCCATGGCTTCCTTGCGCGATCTCGGCAGCATGAACGGCACCCACATTAACGGCAAAAAGTGCGGTGGACGCGAAAAAGGCGAAACCCCTGAACAGGGCGCGCTCCGCCAATACCCAAGCATCGACCTCAAACACGGCGACCGCATCACCGTCGGCCAATCCACCATCGAAGTGCGCGTGGAAACCTCGCCGGACGCCGACGTGCTTCCCGCCGCCCTCCCGGAAGGCGACCTCTCCGGCCTCTCGCCCGAGGCGATGCGCCAGCTGATTTTCGGCAGTCCGGAGAAAGCGATCTTCACCCTCGCCGATTACGCCGTGCAGCGCGAACTCGGCCGCGGCGGCTGCGGGGCCGTCTATCTCGCCACCCCGAAATCCGGTGGTGATCTCGTGGCCGTGAAGCTCATGCTCTCCCGCGCCCAGGCGGAACCCCGCGCGATCGAGCACTTCAAACGCGAAATGCAGGTCATCGCCGGACTCAAGCATCCCAACATCGTCCGCTTCCTCGACAGCGGCTCGGACCAAGGTACCTTCTTTTTCGTCATGGAATACTGCGACGGCGGCTCGCTGGCCGACGTCGCCAAGGCCCATGGCGGCGCCATCCCGCCCGACATGCTCATGCCGTGGGCGCGCCAGGCACTCGAAGGCCTGTCCGCCGCCCACAAGGAAGGCTTCGTCCACCGCGACATCAAACCGCACAACATCCTCATCCACCGCAACCGCGCGAAAATCTCCGACTTCGGCCTCGCCAAGAATTTCCAGAAAGCCGGCCTCAGCGGCATGAGCATGACCGGCAACTACGCCGGCACGCCCGTCTTCATGCCACCGGAACAAATCACCAACTTCAAATACGTCAAACCCGTCTCCGACGTCTGGAGCTTCGCCGCCTCCCTCTATCAACTCCTCACCGGGAAATTCCCCTACCGCTTCGATCCCAAGCGAGACCCCATCGACATCATTCTCAACGAAAACCCCGTCCTCATCCGCGACCGCATGCCGGGACTGGAGAAAAACCTCGCCGCCGTCATCGACAAAGCACTTCTCCGAAACCCCAAAGACCGCTTCCCCGACGCCGGGAAACTGCTGGCCTCTCTCCCAAAGCCAAGGTCATGAAAAAACTCCGGGACACCACCCTCATCGTCAGCCCCGATTACCTGCAATTCATCGAGGACTTGAAGGCACGGGTGATTTCCGCCCGGGTCACTGCTGCTAGGGCCATCACTCATGAGGCGATACTGCTCTTTTGGGACATCGGACGGGGGATTGTGGAAAAACAACAGTCCCACAGTTGGGGCGATTCCGTCGTCGAAATGGTGGCGGCGGATTTGCGAAGGGCGTTTCCGGAAAGTAAAAGTTTCTCCTCCGATAACGTTTGGCGTATGCGGCAGTTGTATTCGGAATATGCCGACCCCTCATTTCTGGCACAGGCTGTCCCAAAAATCAAAAAACGTGACTCTGGAATTCTGGGACAGCCTGTCCCAGAATTGGAAAAAACCGCAATTTGGCTACAACCTGCAGCCAAATCCCCCCCCGACACCGCGATTGAATTTCTGCGACAGCTTGTCGCAGAAATTCCATGGGGGCAAAACCTCCTAATCCTCAAAAAACTCTCAGCCCCCGCCGCCCGGCTTTGGTATCTCCGCGCCACCGCCCGCTTTGGCTGGTCGAGGAATGTCCTGCTCAATCAAATCAAAGCCAGCGCCTACGAGCGTGCCGTCACGGAAAAGAAAACCCACAACTTCGATCTAGCCTTGCCAGAACACTTCGCGGAGCAGGCGGATGAAATGCTCAAGAGTTCCTACAGCCTGGACTTCCTCGGCCTCGGCAAGGCGGTGAAGGAACGGGAACTCGAAGACCGGCTCATCTCGCGCTTGCAAGCCTTCCTTCTCGAACTCGGCTATGGCTTTTGCTTCGTCGGCCGTCAGCACCGCATCGCCCTCGGAAAAAAGGAGTATTTCATCGACCTCCTCTTCTATCACCGCTTCCTCAAGGCACTCGTCGCCTTCGATCTCAAGGTCGGCCCCTTCGAACCAGAGTTCGCGGGCAAGATGGATTTCTATCTGAACCTTCTCAACGACAAGGAACGCGGCCCCGGCGACCAAGCCTCCATCGGCATCATCCTCTGCGCCGAGAAGGACGACGTGGAAGTCGAATACGCCCTGCGCTCCAAAGCCAATCCCATCGGCGTCGCCGCCTACCATTTGCAGTCGAAGCTCCCCGGTGAACTCAAAGGCAAACTCCCCACCGCCAAACAGCTCGCGGACATTATCCGCGGGGAAATGGAGGGTGGAAAATGAATCCAAACTCAAAGCCGCTTGATCTCAGCGTTTCTGCTAGCGAGGCGGACCAGGTCAACATCACTCTCTTCGGTCAACCCACCGAGTCTGAGCACGGCAATCAGATCGATTCGCCAGGATAAACAAACGAAACCATGATCCACTCATCGGATAACATTAAAATTGCACAGAACAAACTTCCGGCTTGTTATGATCTCGATGAGGCCATCCAACGCGGGCAGTGGACCCTTAGCCTAAATCTGTTAAATAACATCGTAAGGAAAATTTTAGACAACAGAGAAAATTTTCACGAACTTGGAAACCATTCAGAATACTTGAACGCGCGCCTTCAAGCCTCTGGAAGTCTTATTGATCGCCAAAACGTAGTAGACCTTATAATGGGATGTATAAATTCCATAAATAGTGATTTAGGCAATTTAGGAAAGCGCCACACAATAAATATCGCTGATTGCCCTGCCATTGATAAAAAGGCACGACCTCTGGATACTCCTATTTCGTTTTACCACTATCAAGGAGCTCGCCACATTGATCCGCTTCCAGCATATTCACAAGTATTGTCATCTCTACCTCTACTCGGAGCCCTCGATGTCGAATGGGCTTTCGCCGTTTGCTTGGAAATGATTGGATTTATTTTATCTCTTCCGCAAGACAGCTGGAATATTCCAGTGGTCGCCGCAAAACAGAAAGAAAGCAATTGTTTCAATGAGCTAATTTTAGGTCGATTCTCGAAAATATCTTTCAACAGAACGCTTCGAATTCCAGACGACGGAAAAACCTACCCCCTTCCCGCAGGCCTAGGAAAACTGCCGATACACCGAGTGGAAGATTTTTCAGACAAAGTTCCTGTTAGTTGGCTGTCCGACGGTGGATTTTTCATTCCACTCTATCAATGCGAGGCATTGTTTTTAAGTTTTGAAGGCGTAAATTGGCATCCGTCAATAGCCAAAGTCTGCGTCGGGAGGATCAATGCGGTGACCGGAGCTGCTTATTCAGAAAAGCTTTCGGGACCTCTCCAGGATTACGTCGTCATCCCCAACCAGAGGTGGCTTGACGGGATCAACTCGGGGGATGGAAGCGTGAAGCAGTTTGTTGCAATGCCGCTTGGCCAAGGTTATACCGTGGAAGCTCAAATAACTGACGAGGAGAAATTTGGAGGATTTCAACTTGTCTTCTTCGAACCCGTACCCGGACGCTTTCCGGAAAGAGATCCAGTGGTTGACACAAGAGTTCAACGAATGGAAGAAGCTCGCAAACGCAAAAACACGAAGACCACGGGTTTAGATGCAGCGCCGTTGTCAGGCCCGTCTGTTAGTCTTGCATCGTCACCGACGTGGTCATCCGATTCGCCGGCGGTGCTTTTCAGCGCCTCCTCCATGGGAATCGCAGCAGGAGGCCAACTGAAACAATCAATTCACCCCGACACATATGGCATGGAAAGTTGGGATCCCATTTGCAGCAAAAAAATAACAGTTCATCTTGTGAACAGCATGGACTACAAATCCATCACGGGGAAAGAGCCGCCACCGTCGCCTATTTCTTCCATTCAGTATCAAGAAGCAGGAATTCCATGGTATCACTATTTCGATGAAACTCTTCCACCTGTAAAAGCCCCAAGCGTTTTCAAGAGGATTTTAAGCATCGCGGCGATTGACAAGCGCCGGGGGAAAAATTCCCAACCCTCAGAGCCTCCATTGGCAGTCCCCAAAGAATTGATTCACAGGATAAAGACTCCGGATGTTCATGAAGCGACCGAAATGTATCGATCCCGGGCACTAGAAAATTTAGCGGCTCAACGTTGGAAAGCCGCACTTCGCGAAATTAGCTTCGTGATCGATTGGAACGCCGATGTTCAGGCGAATGATTTTGCCGTGAGAAGTTGCTGCAACTACCACCTCGCCAATTTTCGGGAGGGATCGATCGACGGAACCCTTGGGTTGGAAATGGATCGTGAGTCGATTGCTGCTCGCTCATGGCGCGCAAATTGTCTTTTGGCACTTGGCGATCATGAAGGTCTTCGGGAAGACGCGGAAGAACTCTTGGGAAGCCCTGCAACCGAACTACTTGGGCTCGAGTTCCGTGCCGAGGCATTTTTGCTCTCCGGTCGCTACCATGATGCGATTTACGATGCCCTGTCGCTCCGGAAGCGCGAACCGGACCACGCGCGGGCTGAAAAGATCCTCTCGGAGGCTCGCCTTAAGGCCTACGAACAACACAAGGGCTCATGAGCTTTAGACAAGGCATGCTCGTGGACGGGCTCTTTGAAATTCTGGAATCCTTCGGCGGTGGGGGCATGGGATTAGTCCATCGTGCCCGGCACCGCTTATGGAACACGGAAGTGGCGATCAAGCATCCTCGGAATGAGTTCTTGAAAAGCCTTGAGCAGATCAGGGCATTTCATTCGGAGTGCTCGGTTTGGTCGGATATCGGGCTCCACCCCTACGTGGCTTCTTGCTACTACAGCCGAGCGATCGAGGGGCTCCCGTGCGTCATCGCAGAATACTGCCCGGGTGGAAGCCTCCAGGATGCGATGACCACCAGAAGCATCTACAGAGGGGAAGAGGAAAATTGTCTCGCGCGCCTTCTCTCGATTTCCGCGTCAACCGCCTGGGGATTGGCGAGGGCGCACGAGTCGGGACTTATTCACTGCGACGTGAAGCCGGGAAACATGCTTTTGACAGACCATGGCACCGCCAAGATTGCCGACTTCGGTTTGGCGGTGGCGTTTCGCCCGTCTCAGCTCGATGCCAAGGCTGCTGGTTTGACAGTGGTATTCGCTTCGCCAGAACAAATCCGGGGCGAGCCACTGACTCCGGTTGCCGATGTCTGGAGTTGGGCGGCATCCATGCTGGCCATCTTCACGGGAGGCGTGACGTGGGAAAGTGGCGCAGCCTGTGGAGCGGTTCTGGCGGAGTTCATGAACGCGGGCGGGAAGGCCTACCGGATTCCGCCGATGCCGGTGCCGTTCGCGGTGTTGCTAGGTGAGTGCTTACGATTCGCTCCAGATACGCGGATTTCAGACTTTGGCCAGATCGCTGAGAGAATCTGCCAGTGCTACGAGGAACTTTTTGAAGAATCCTGTCCCGCCAGCAAACCGGATCTTGAATTGATTTCGGCGGATTCCCTGAACAACCGGGCTGTATCCCGCTTCGACCTGGCCGACCTTCCCGAAGTGCATCGGTTATTGGATGAGGCCTTGTCCGTCGATCCCCTCCATCCTGAGGCTAGCTTCAATTCAGCTCTGCTCGCATTCGCAGCAAGCCGCAAATACCCTGCGGCGTTTCTCGAACGATTGAGACAGGGAACTCAGGTTGATCTCGGCGAGTATCGGCCATGGCTTTATCTCGCCTGCCTGTTAAACTCCGACGGACGTTCGCAGGAGGCATCCGAATGGTTCGCGAAGGCACGCGGGATCGCAGGACCGGATGAGGCTTCAGAAATCCAACGTCTGTGGGATCTGAGCAATCAGCGCAAACTGAGCCCGGTTCTCGCTCCGCCGATCTCCGGAGAGGACTTCGATCATGACTCCACACGATTTGGCCGACTGATGGAAAAAGCTGAACTGGCGATCCGTGAGCAGCGCATGGATGACGCCCGCAGGTATCTATTGATGAGTGGTGACATCCCTGGATTTGCCAGACATCCGAAGAGGAGACGACTTCTATCACAAGCAATCCCATGAACACACCTTCGCTCGAATCGATTGCAAGACTGCTTGAAGCTGGTTCACTGGAGCAGACCGAGGCAAAGAGACGGGCACCACTGGTG
>CAMCYK010000207.1 GCA_945883695.1 Akkermansia muciniphila
GGTGATCTCGCCGTAGTAGTTCCGGTCCTTCTCCGGCAGGGATCCATAGGGTGCCTTGTCCGCCGGCAACGCCTCATGCGGCGTATGCGGATTGCCGAACCACACGACGGTGAAGAACGGTTTGCCCGCTCCCACCTGCTTGCGGATGAACTTCAGCGCCTCGTCGGTGGCGATGTCCGAACCGTCGCCCTGGAACTTCTCCACCACACCGTTGCGGCCCAGCACGGGATCGAGATCAAAGAAGTTGTCGGCGGAGACCCATTCGTCGAAGCCCAGCCTGCCGGGCGAGAGCGGATCATCGGCGAGGATGGCGCGGCCGGGTGCCGTCTTCGTGTCCCGGTCGCCGTTTTTCCCGTTGAGGTGCCATTTGCCGAAATGGCCGGTCGCATAGCCCGCCGACTGCAACACCTTCGCGACGGTGAGTTCCTGCGCGCGGATCGGCGAGCCGGGGCCGAAGGTGCCCATGCGGTGCGGGTGCCGCCCGGTCAGCACGCTGGCGCGCGTGGGTGAGCAATTGAAATGCGCGGTGTAGAACCGGTTCAGACGCAGCCCGCTTGCGGCCATCTCGTCGAGATGGGGCGTCTTGAGTTCGGGATGGCCGTTGTAGCCGGTGTCGCCCCATCCCTGGTCGTCGGCCATCACGAGCACGATGTTCATCTTCTCCGCCGCCCGCGCGGCTAGACCGCAGAGCACGCTGAGAGCAAGGAGGATGGTGGGGAACCCGGATTTCAAACGGCGTCCTTCCAAGGCTGGGTTTTTCATGGCGTGCAGCTTTCCAGAAACGGGAGCCAACGGCAACCCGGCAGTCGAACGACTTCGCTCCACCCGCACCGCAGTCTCGCCCCGCCATCCCGTGGCTCGCCTCCCGCCCGAATTCATCCGACACGGAGTCATTGGCAACGGCAGACGTTCCTCCTGTGTGACAACTGCGACCTGGTCCGGGGAAAACTGGATCGCATCGGACTCGACCGCAGCGGCAGGAGCGGAGGCGACGCGCTTTTCGATGACTTCGTGGTGGGGGTGGAATAGTCGCGGCTGAATCGGAGAGCCATGAGACCGGTCAGGAGCAAGTTCTGGTGGCAGAACAGGCACGGCTTCAGAATTCAAGGCCCCCCAAGCCCCCCCGGGAAGGCTCCAGGAACCACGTTGCGGAAACCGACCCCAGGCACGACCCCAAGCGACACGCAATGTTTCGTTGCGGGAACCGACCCCAAGCCCAGGGCAACGCCCTGGGTCCCCGCCCGCCAAAGCCCGCCCCTTGGACTGCGTGCAGCCTGCTGCCGCTCTTCCGGAGCCAGCCTGCTGGCCCGGTGCCAAAGCCCCGTGCTTCCCCAGCGCGAAGCTCTTCCCAGGCTGTCTGCAATCAAAAATCAACAATCCTCAATCGACAATTTCTTCCCCCTCTCCCGCCTCGCCACTCTCAAGGCCGCCCGCACCGGGGCCCGCGGCATCGTCGCCCCGCAAGCCGCTGATGCTGCTCAGCGTCATTGACGCGAGATGGAAGATGGAAGATGGAAGATGGGAGATCTCAACCCCAAGGGGGTGAAACACCCCAGCCCAGGGCAACGCCCTGGGTTCCCGATACGAAATGAACCCGCGCTTGCCCGGCGCGAAGCTCTCCCACGCTCTCCAGCCTGCCCGCCGTAGTCTACCTGGGGGTCCTCGCCTCGGCGAAGAAGGTGGCGAAGGAGGGTCTTGCGTCTTGTGTCTTCAAGTCTTGCCTCTTCTTGGATGTTCGCCGCCGGCCTGTGGACCGCGGTCCCGAAGGGCGACGAGTTCCTGATCCACGTCGCCAAGCCGCGCTTCACCGAATCCTCCCCCCATGGCCGGCTCCTCGCCGACCTCCATCTCCGCCCGCTCCACTTCCACGACCCCGCCCGACTCCGGCCTGAAACCGCGAATTGGGCGTGGCACCGGATCTGGCACCGGATCTGAGATGACTCTCGCTCTCGCTGGGCATTTCCATTTCACTCCCGCGCATGATTCCCGTGCGCATGCTTCCGGCCCTGCTGGTTGGTTTGTTTCCGTTTGCCGACGCAGCCCCGAAGCCCCTCGAGCCGATCAGGGGTTGCACCTTCATCCCCGCTGAATGGGCGGATGGCGACAGCTTTCGGATCAAAACCCCGGACGGCTCCGAACACACCATCCGTCTCTATGGCGTCGACTGCTTGGAACTCCACGTGGCGGAGGACGATCGGAATCTCGCCCGCCTTCGCGAGCAGCGCCGCTATTTCGGCATCACCGACGCGGGCAAAAACAACGAGGAGTCCATGAAGATCGCTATGGCACTGGCAGAGGAAGCCGCCGAATTCACCGCGGAGAGCCTTCGGGCCCCGTTCACTCTCTCCACCCGGTTTTCAGACGGCGGAGGCGATCCCGACTTTGAACGCATCTACGGCTATATCACGCTCGCCGATGGAAAGGATCTCGGGTCCTTGCTGGTGCGGCAAGGATGGGCCAGAGCCAAGGGCATCATTTCCACCCTGCCGGATGGCATGTCCGTGGTGGAGGCCCGGGGCATGCTTCAGGATCTGGAGATCCAAGCGCTCAAGAAAGATCGCGGCATCTGGGCCAAAACCAACTGGGACAAGCTCCCGGCCGAACGGCAGCTTCAACGCAAAGAAAAAGCCGAAGCCGATATTGCGAAGGACCAGAATGCCCCGGGACCGGACTTCAAGATCGATCCTAACACGGCCACAAGGAAACAACTGATCGATCTCGACGGCATCGGTGAAGCCTTGGCGGATCGCATCATCGCAGAGCGCACCAAGGCCCCCTTCGCCAAGCCCGAGGATCTTCTTAGGGTGAAGCGTCTACCCAAACCGACCTTGGACAAGATCAGACAACATCTGATCTTTCCCAAGCGCTGACCCTACGCGATCACGTACCACCATCGGGCCCCTTTGCCTTGATGCGCCCGCGGAACCTCCGTAGATCCTAAGTTTCTACAAAGCTTTTCCTCATGGCCCGCACCCAATACATCTTCATCGACTACGAGAACGTCTGTGAATCCGATCTTTCCCGGATCAGCGGCAAACCGGTGCGGGTGTTCATGATCCTCGGCACCCGCCATACCAAACTGCCAACCTCGCTCTTCCTCTTCGCCCAGGATCATCCCGAGCAGGTCCGGATCATTCAGACTCCGGTCGAGGGCCGCAATGCGCTCGACTTCGTCCTCACCTTCGAACTCGCCCGGATCTTTTCCTCCGATCCCGCGGGCTACTTCCACATCGTCTCCAAGGATACGGATTTCGAGTCCGTGATCCAGCATCTCAAACGCGAGACCAAGTTCATTGCCCGGCACTCCTCACTCACCGAGATTCCCGCGCTGCGAACTCCTGAGGAGCGTGTGACCCGTCTCAAGAATGAACTGGCTGGCGTGCCCCAATCCCGCCCAACCACGCGCCAAGGCCTCGAAAACAAGATCCGATCGACTCTCGAAAACAACGCCACACCGGAGTTCATCGAGAAGACCATCCGATCCTTGATCCAGGCCGGCGTCCTCGACTTCACCGACAACGACAAGGTACTCTACAAGGTCGCCTGATCCGGAGGCTCTCTCACCGTCATTTCAAGGCACGTTCCATGGCCTAGCTCATCAATTCACTCATTCAACGGCACCGCACCTCGATGGGCGCCCCCCCAAGAGAGATGGCGGATGCTAGATGGCGGATGCTAGATGGCAGATCGGATACCGCGCCTCCAACCCCAACGGGGTGAAATACCTCAGCCCAGGGCAACGCCCTGGGTTTCCCAACCCGCCAAAGACCCGCGCGTGCCCGGAGCGAAGCCCTCCCAAGCTCTCAAGTCTTGTATCTTGTTTCTTCCAGTCTTGAGTCTCCTCCGTGAAGTCCGCGGAATACCAATCCCTCCTCGACTCCCTCCCCTGCGGCAAACGCCTCCCCGGCGCGCTCTACCTCCTCGACCCCGGCTCCGCCTCCGACGCCCTCCCCGCCAAGCTCCGCGTCACCGTCGCCGAACTCCGCAAGCGCCTCGACATCGGCCCGGACTTCAACCTGCTCAAATTCCACACCGCCTCGCCCAAGACCTCCTTCCTCGCCTACCCGGCCTTCGACAAGGAGCCGCACCCCGCCCTCGCCGAGTCCATCATCGTCGACCTCGTCACCGGCAAGATCCGCCGCGACGACTACCGCGGCCGCGAGAACCCGCCGATCCTCCATCGCAAGGAAACGGAATGGAGGATCTACTTGGCGAAGAATTCATGCTTCCCGGCCGGAAGCTTCACCGGGATACAATCAACCGGCACGACGTCTCCTTCTTCGGTCACGAACACATTCGCCGGCCTCATGTCAAAGACGGCGTAGTCGTCCCGGAAGAACGCATAGGAATCCTCGTAGCCGATCCCGTGGTTGTGCCGCATCTTGGTGAACCCCAGGTCTTCCATGAGGATAACGGTCTCCTCCCATCGGGCGGGCCTGCCCTTCACGGTGTTCTGGCGGGTGACGATCCGTTTCCCATTCGTGTTCGAGGCGATCCCTACGAATCGCAGGGTATCGGCAAAGATTTCATTCTGCAGCGCCAAGCGGTCCAGGTAGTCCAAGGGAGTGGCCCGTCCCATCCTTGGTGTCCCGAGCTCGAAATCCACCGCGTATGCCGACCGGTCCGGCTTGGTGAACTTCAAGACCGTTCCCGTGGCGGAGTCGAAGGTCAGATCATGCTCCACTCCCCCTTTCGCATCCGGGATCAGGTCCCGGAAGAGGAAACCTTCTCTTTCTGCCGCATCTGCGATGCCAGCAAGCTGCCGTGGGACGAAATCGGGATCATCCTCGTCCCCGTGGATTGTTCCATCTGTCGATAGAATTCTTCGGATGACATCGCGGGCTTCCGCGAGCGGGCGGTCCTGAGCCGGTTCAGGGAGCTTTCGCGGCGAAGCTTCTGGGATTCGGACTCGTTCAGGTTCATCTGGCAATGCGGGCATGATACCCGGCGGGCGGGCGTTCTCAAGAACGATCTTGTCCCCACGCTCCTCGACTTCACGACTCCGGCGCGTATTTCTGGGAAAACAATCCGTCCCGCGCCTTGTCGTGGGCGGAGTTCCTTGCCTCGAAACCCTCTTCCGGCCGGGGAAAGATCAAGATTCCAGCCGTGCTCGGGGCCATCATCCACCCCGGCTATTGGCTGGATCTCACGGCGGAAGCCTCACTTGGCTTGGTCCGTGAGGCATCAGAGGGCTGCATCCGTTTTTGCGAGGAGGCAGCGCTCCCCGTCCCCGTCAACGAACCGGGCTTTCCGGGCGACGAGGATTTTGTGAAGCGGCAGCTCGATTGCGCGGTGCTCAATTTTTTTTCCACCGCTCCCGCGCCGCCCTTCGGCTTCAAGAATTCGACACCGTTCGCGCTCCTTTTCTGGAAGGTGGCGAGCTTTTCGCGGGCTCCAAACTTTCCGCCAAAAGCCACGTCCAGTGGTACGTCCTCGACCCCAAGCGCAGCAGCATCGGTTATTTCCGGCCGAGAGACCCGAAGGCGACCGCGGCCTGATGACGCTTCAGCGCAGCGATTTGACCCGCTCCGCCACCCCGCCCAATCCAGCAGGCGCATTTGCGCTTCGATAAAGCGGTCCGGAGGACGCATTCCGGCTGGCCCGATGGAGGGCAATCCACCTCCGGCGTCAGGTGGCACCAACTCAGCCGCACCGCCTCGTTGGCCTCGTCGTCCGTCAGTTGATGGCAGATGGCAGATGCTAGATGGCAGATCGGATACCGCGCCTCGAACCCCAACGGGGTGAAATACCTCAGCCCAGGGCAACGCCCTGGGTCCCCCATCCGGAAATGAACCGCGCTTGCCCGCCGCGAAGCTCTTCCCAAGCTCTCTGCATTCAGAAATCGACACTCTTCAATCCTCAATCGTCAAAACGACCGAAGGCTTGGAGGTCGTTTGGACAGGCACGAACGTGCCGTGCCCGAAGGGCGAGTCGCCGTGGGGCGGCGACGAGTCAATCCTCCCCATGCCTTCCCCCTGGCTCTCCCGCCTCGCCACCCTCAAGGCCGCCCGCACCGCGGCCCGCGGCATCGCGCCCCACAAGCCGCTGATGCTGCTCACCGTCATCGACCTCATCGAATCCGGCGACATATCCGACGGCTGGATCCGCTACGACGTCCGCCTCGTCTCCCGCTTCCGCGACTACTGGGAACTGACTGCGCGGAAGCTCACCAGCTTCTCTTAAGCAACTCCCGCATTCCGACCTTGTTCAGCACAAGATTGCAGGTTTCCCAATCCGCGTCTTCAACCTTGCTGTACTTCACGTCGAAGGGATTCCGCGCGCTGCTGGTCCGGTCGATCAATTGCCGGGCCGTGGCTTCATCCTTGAGGGCGATACTCACCCAAACGTCTTCGAGCGTGTCCGGAATCTGGCCGAAGAGGCCATGAATCGCCTCCAAGCGGTCGGCCAGCACCTGGTGGACCCGATCTTCCACGGAGTCCCGATAGCGCAGATTTGCAATCCACACTTCACTGCGGGCCTGCCCGATGCGCTGAATGCGTCCCTTCCGTTGCTCCAGTCGCGTCGGGTTCCAAGGAAGGTCAATGTTGATCAAGGTGCCCAAGCGTTGGAGGTTCAACCCTTCCGACGCCGCGTCTGTTCCAAGCAGAAGCCTAAGTTCACCGGATCTCACCCGTGCTTTCAACTCATTGCGGTCGCAACGCTGGAAACGTCCTTCCCTCCAGAACCCGGAACGGTTGCTTCCGGCGTAGAGGCCGATGTCCATCCCTCCGAATTCGGGGCGCTTGGAAAGTTCGTCGCCAACCCACCGGACAGTGTCGTAGTACTGGGAAAACAGGATGCACCCGGGATCCAACCAACGGCTGGTTGTCTTCGGGTTGGCCCCGAGAAGGTAGGATAGCAGTGCCTCAAGCTTGGGATCGTTGCTCCCGCCTTGCTTCAGGAGGGCAAGACAGCGACGAAGCGACTTCAACTCGTCCTCCGTAAAGTTCTTGAAATCGCTGGCTCCCTGCTGTGGCCGTCCAGGTTGGGGCGGTTCATCTTCTTCCGCATCGTCCTCGTCTTCGTCATCGGCCGATTCAGGCTCTTCACCGAGCAAGCGCTGAATCGTTCTCCGACCGGCTTCCATCGAGCTGCCCAGCCGGCGCAGCAACAGGGTTTTGAAGAAGCCCGCGCCGCGGACCCGCTGCTGGAGAAGCTCCGAGAAGTGCTCCGCCTCTTCATACGCCTCGTGGAGGTAGCCGCCGAGCACCAGCGCGCTTTCGTTCTCTTCCCCGAAAAGTTTCACCGACACCCTTGGAAGAAAGTAGCTGCCCGTGGCGGGATTGATCGTGCTCTCCAGGTAGCCGCGCGTCCGGCGCACGATGCAGCGGAGCATCGGATTGAAGCGCGCGCCGTAGTCTGGCAAAAGACCGTTGCGGAGATGCACGTTGCGAATGGCAGGAGACAATCCATCGAGGGCCTCCGGTTTGAACTGCCATTGATGATCCGCCGCCCCGAGGTGATCACGGATGCGCCGGAGCGCAGGATCCTCGTGTCGGGAAGGCAATGGATCGCGGACAAACTCCCAACCATCCCGATCATCCGCAGTCGGAACGATCTCGTAGCCCATCGCGATGTCCAGGCATCGGCTCGCCTTGAACCACGGACTTGTCCGGGTCCATCCGCCAAGCACGCCGTCGTTGCCCGATGAAAGCACGCGGAGAAGGTCCCACGCTTCCACCGGATGGAGCTGCACCGGGGTCGCCGTGGCCAGGAGCATGCTTTTGGTCCTTGGCCCGATCTGCTCAAGAAATGCCATCACCTTGTTCGGCTCGGCCTTTTCGTCGGTCTCGTCGGCACTCGCATCCACCTTGGGCACCTTGCGGCGGCGCGCGCGATGGGCTTCGTCCACGATCACGCAAGTGTACCGCCGGCTGAGGAGCTGCTTGATCGCCTCCGCCATTCCCCGGACGACCAAGCCTTGGGAAACCAATCCGATGCGTCGCGGGCATTTGGCGAGCGACTTCACCCCATCGGACGGATACTCGACCTCGTTCTCGTCCACCCATGCCTTGCCGTTCCAGCGGGCTGAGGGAAGTTCCAGCAACTCCATCAGTTCGTCCTGCCACTGCTGGAGGAGCGGTTTCGGGGCCAGAACGAGAATCGGCCCGCCATCCGGATCGTCCAGAGCCATCAACATGGCGGCCATGGCGAGCTGAACCGTTTTCCCGAGACCCACCTGGTCGGCGAGAACAAGACGGGCTCCACCCAGGCGATGCCGCTCCAGTGCCAGACTGGCAAAGTACTTCTGATGAGGCCAGAGACCCTGCTCCCGGCGATAGACCGGAGTTTCCACCGCGGCGCTGGCGGCTGCTTCAGCCGGACTGGCGGTGGCCTTCCACTCTTCGGGTTCGATCACTCTCCGTCGCGCGATCCGCTCCACGTCCTGCTGGATGAATGGACAGCAGGAAAGATCCACCGCGCGCGGATCATTCCACAGCGCATCGAATTCCTCCTGAACCCACTGGACCGCCGCCGGGTCGGTGTCTTCCCAGAGGAGTTCATAGTTCAATTTCCACGCCGAAAGGCTTTCGTTGACACTGCCGAGGAACGAAGTCGCCCGACCATCCGCATACCGGACCACTCCGGCCTTGCCATGGATCAGTCCGAAGGCGGTATCGGGTAGAACCCGGACTTCCAGCTTACCGCTGGTCAGTGCATCGTAGAGCGCCCGGTAGCGGGGCATGGCAGCGGGCGGGGCATCTTCCGGGCGACCCGCACACCAGCTTCGACGCATGGCGGCCTGAGCGGCAGCGGCGGTTTCAAGATCCTTCGGATCAATGTCCGAGTTGCAAATCATCCGGACCTTGCCACCGACCTTCATCAGCGCTTCCCCGGCGACCTCGAACAGGCTGGATCGAAAATAGCCGGCAATCCGGTCGTAGGACACCGCTCCTTCGAGCCGTTGCTGAAGAACGGCATGGTCGAGACGGTTGCGGCGACTGGAATGGCGCTGGAGCATGGTTCAAGCCTCCCGACATGGGATTTTCCGAAGATGGGGCGGCAACGAATCGTTCATGGCACAGACAATGCGATCGACCTCCGTGGAAGGATCGGCCGGGGACGGGGTTCGACCGGCCTCATGATGTTGCCTCACCTTTCGGGCGTTCTTCACCGCGGCGGGCCATTCCGAAATGAGTGAGGCGAATGCCTCCTCCGTGATTTTCCGGTTAGTGGAATAGTCCCGTCCTAACTCTTCGCGGAATGCACGCTTTGCCGCGTCCCCGTTCACCAGATTTCCGGGGATTGTCATGCGGAGGTGAAGCAGCAGCCAGTACTCAAAACAGGGGGTCGAGTGGGCCAGCTTCACATTTAGGTCCCTTGCTTTCTGAACAACGTCGTTCCAGAACCCCTGTCGTATAGCGACATCGGTATCGATCACCGCCCAGACGTGGTCAAATGTCTCGAGTTCGCCAGCTGCGATCTTCTTTCTCTTTGCACGGCGTGTGAGGGACTTCACTTCATCCGCCGCCGACTGAATCACATGTCGGGGATCGGAATGCTGACCGGGCATGACTTTGACGGTGACCGTCGAAAGTTGGAGCGACTCGCGGAGCAACTCGAAATAGACCGGCTCCGTCACCGTCCCCTCGGTGACAATGAGAAAAGAATCGCCGGGAGATGCGCAGGCAGGACGCAACGCCGCAGCGGCCTTGCGCTCGAGACTCAGCTCTTTGGCCTTGTACCATGGAGGTTTATCACCCATCCACACCCTCCTTATCCGATGCCGTCTCTTTCAGGGAAGAGAATGTCCCCAGCAAACCGCGGGGGACGAATGGCACCGCACCATAGCGGCCCGCCATGTAACCCCGGATCAAGGACTCGTCCTGGCGCGGTTGAAACTCTGTCAGTGGGTAAAGGTGGGATGCTCCTTCATCATCCTTGTCGGTAAACCAGACTTGGTCTCGGCGAAGGAGGGTTCCATCGAGAAACAAGGGATTGTGGGTCGTGAAAATGACCTGGGCACCGCCCGTGTTCTCTGTGTCACTGAAAATCAGCTTGAGCAACTCACGAACCATGATCGGATGCATGCTCGTCTCGATCTCATCAATGCAGACCGTGTAACCATTCTCGAGGATATCCAGCCACGGCCCGATTAAGGCGAAAAGGCGGTGGGTGCCTGCAGATTCCCGGTCCCATTCGAGCGGTGTGCTCGATTTTCCGGGCCCTTGGTGCAGAAGCTGTGGCTCCATGAAACGCGGACGTTTTTCCCCGCGCTGCTTCATTGCATCCGAGATATCGTTGGGCAATGACTGGAGAAACTTCAAAAAGTCATCGTCGGGCTCTTTCTCGATTGCCACGGCATCCACAATGCCGAGGTCGGCATGGCGGAGAACGTTCATGATCTTGCGTTTGATCCCTTCACCCTTTCCATCGATCTGACTGAGCGTGAAACCACCACCAACGGCCGAACGTGTGCTCAGGTCCAGAAACTTGAAGCGGCTGACCAGCCAGCGGAATGGCGCTTCGACTTCCTTGCGGTTCTCCGCGACCGCCTTCGAAAGATAGAGCATGTTGCGCAGCGTGCGCTGCTCGATGTCCCGGTGTCTTGGCAGCCCGGTGGGATTGTCCGGGGAGAAATCGTGGGCACCCTTCTCCGGGTTCCAGTCCCGCTCGAACCAGATCTGTTCCCTACTCGCCGGCCAGGCGCGGAGGGATTCGTGCAGCACCAGTGTCTTGGTCGCGGCGACCCGGTATTCGAAGCGGACTTCACCCACTGCGAAAACGATCGCAAAGGCGGTGGGCTCTTCCGCGGACGCTGCATCCAGTGCGAAGGGATCGATGAATGAGATCGGCTCCTCGGGATCGGTCGTCTTGGCAGACTGTCCCACCCATTCGGAGAGCGCCTCCATCGCCTCAATGACGGTGCTCTTGCCGCTGGCATTGGCTCCGTAGAGTGCGACCCCCTTGAGCCAGCGTTTGCCTTTCAAGCCGGGAAGATCCGGGCTCAGGGTGTTTTCCGGCAGCGATTTGTCGTGGTTGCTGGCAGCCAGATTCAGCGTTTGCAAACCCCGGAGCGCGCGGAAATTGGAAACGGAAAATTGCAGTAGCATGGGCGAAATCTGAGGGCTGAAGGACTCTTGTCAATTTTTATGCGGGAAATCCACGATAAAGCTCCTCAGGCTTGGTCGTTGCGGAGGCGGCCGGCGAGGATGCGGGCGGCTTCGGAATCGGCGATCCATTCCTGCATCCCTTCGGCGTTGCCGAGGGCGGCGAGCCATTCGAGGAGGCCGATGAAGCGTTCGCGGCGCTGCCAGTAGCTCTGGCCGAAGGTGTCGCGCAGGTATTGGCGGCCGGGTTCAGGGCTGAGATCGGCGGCGGTGGTTTCGCGGATGGCGAAGAGG
>CAMCYK010000208.1 GCA_945883695.1 Akkermansia muciniphila
AGACCTGGCGCGAGGCCGGCAAGGTTGCCGCGCAGCACGGCGAGCGCCTCGCCGCGGAAGGCGAGATCTGCTGGGGTGGGATGCACTCGTGGAAGGCGATGCTCGACACCCTCGAAGCGACCGGCATGCCGGGGACCGTCGGCTTCCAGGCCGACCTCGCCCACACCTACCTCTATCTCATGGGCTACAACGCGCCGGAGGCCGCCTTGCTCCAGGAAGGCTACACCGACGAGGAATTCTGGCCGGCTTACACGAAGCTGACCGATGCCCTGCGCCCGTGGACCATCGACTTCCACGTCGCCCAGAACGACGGCTCGGTCCACGGGACCGGCAGCCACGACAAGACCGGCCGCCATTGCCGCGCCGACGACCCGAACGGCAAGCTCGACATCGCCAAGTGCTCGGCCTTCTGGCTCAAGGACGCCGCCGCCCGCGGGATGAAGCACATCTGCTGGGACGGCTGCATGTTTTCCAACGACATCCTCGAGGACGCCCGCACCTGGGAGACCATCCTCGGCAAGATGATCGAAGTCGACGAGGCGCTCTGAAGCTGCCGCCACTCCATTACCCATTCTTCAGGATCCATCTGCCATGGCTGCCCCGACTTCAATTCTCGCGGAGAAACTGCACGAGTATCCCCATCACGATGTCATCGACGGAGGATCGGATTCGATTCTCGATGACTGCCTCAATCAGAACGACGGGGTGCTGCAGCTTCTGCACCGCTACGCCGGCCGGACATTCTGCACGCCGGGCAAGCGCCTTCGCCTGGATGCGGAATCCTACTACCCGGACTACATGGGGGGAACCGGCCTCGATGAAGTCTGGATGTGCTGCACCGTGCCTATTGTGACCGGCGTCATCGATACCCGCACGGGAAAGGCGCCGTTCCGTGAAGGAGAAGCCCACGTCCTCACTCCGGGCGGGCAATTCATCTCGCTTCAGGATCTGATCGAGACCCATCCTGAAGCCGTCATGGGAGAGAAGCTCATGGCGTTTTCCAGATCCCTGTTCGGCAAGGTCACCTGGCCGATCGTGTCCAAGAAGTTCGACAACCTGAACCCCATTCCCCACCACCTTCACTGGTCGAAGTGGGAGGTTTACGACATCAATTCCTTCGACAATCCCGGAGTCAGTCCGTCGCATTATCATACCACGGCCATGGGCCTGTATCCGTTCGTGACCAAGGACCAGTTCCTTGCCTGCATGAAGGGTTGGGGTCAGGGCGAATACAACGGCGTGCGGCACTTGTCGCCGCACACGATGATGAAACTCGATGACGGATTCGTGATGCCGAATGGCGTGCTGCATTCACCGACGGACCTCTGCACGCACGAGCTGCACGTCACCATGGACGAGCATTTCCTGGCCGAGGACCTGACGCTCGACGGACGGATCGGAGCGGCCGATGCGTTCTACGCCTGCCGGGAAGAGGACTATCCGAAAGACCGGCACGAAGACTGGGAATACCTGGTGGACAAGTTCGACTTCAAGGCGAACCAAGAGCCCGACTTCGTTCAGAAGAACTCGCGTCCGGCCATCACCGCCAAGGAATTCTCCGGCGACGGAGTGAACGCACGGTGGATTGTTTACGGTGATATCCTCGGCGACCAGAAGTGCTCCATTCTCCGTCTCACCCTCGCTCCCGGAGCCAGGACGAGTTTCCGCCCGGAAAGCCCCGCGCTGTTCCACACGAACGGCGGACGCGGCCGGATTGGAAAACTCGAAGTGCGATATCACCAGGACATGAAGCTCGGCGAAGTCTATCCCGAGATCGGATTCATCACCCAGGCCGCGCTGAATCGCGGCGGTGTGGAGATCGAGAACACGGGCGATGAACCGCTCGTCCTGACCTTCGACTTCCCGCAGAACGCGCATTCCCGAACACCCGGCGCCGCATGACGCCGCTTGAATCAATCATCAACCCAGCAGACGCACCCTCTTCCCCATCATGAAAAAAGAAATCCGCATCGGACTCATCGGCTACGGCTTCATGGGCCGCACCCATTCGAACGCCTATTCGCAGCTCAGCCACTTCTTCGACACCACCCACGTCCCGGTCCGCCAGGCGGTCTGCGGTCGTGACAAGGAGAAGGTCGCCGCTTTCGCCGAAAAATGGGGCTACGCGTCCTACGAAACCGACTGGCGCGAGCTGGTGAAGCGCGAGGACATCGACGCCGTCGACATCTGCACGCCGAACGACTCCCACGCCGAGATCGCGCTGGAGTGCATCAAGCACGGCAAGATGATCCTGTGCGAAAAACCGCTCGCCCTCAACGGCGCGCAGGGTGAGGAAATGGTCAAGGCGGTCGAGGCGTCCGGCCTGCCGAACCTCGTCTGGTACAACTACCGCTTCCTGCCGGCCGTCACGCTGGCCAAGAACATCGTCGATGCCGGCGAGCTCGGCCGGGTCTTCCACTACCGCGCGAATTTTCTCCAGGACTGGACGATCTCCGCCGAGCTCCCGCAGGGCGGTGCCGGCCTCTGGCGCCTCGATGCCGCGGCCGCCGGCTCCGGCGTGACCGGCGACTTGCTGGCCCACTGCATCGACACCGCCCGCTGGATCAACGGCGACATCGTGTCGGTGTCGGCGATGACCGAGACCTTCATCAAGGAGCGCGTCCACACCGCGACCGGTGAGAAGCATCCGGTCACCATCGACGACGCCTGCGCCTTCCTCGCCCGCTTCGAGAACGGCTCGCTGGCGATCTTCGAATCGACCCGCTACGCCCGCGGCCACAAGGCGCTCTACACCTTCGAGATCAACGGCGAGAAGAAGTCGCTGGCGTGGGACCTCCACGACCTCAACTACCTCTCGTACTTCGACCACGGCGTCCCCGGCGACCGCCGCGGCTGGACCAACATCCACGCCACCGATGGCGACCACCCGTACTCCGGCAACTGGTGGGTCCCCGGCCTCTGCCTCGGCTACGAGCACTCCTTCACCCACGAGCTGGCGGAGTTCTTCAAGTCGCTCGACGACCCGTCGGCGGAGAAGCGCTACCCCGACTTCCGCCACGCCCTCGGCACCCAGTATGTCTGCGACGCCGTGCTGGAGTCGGCGAAGACCAAGCAGTGGGTCGAGGTGAAGAAGGCGTGATTCCCCAAGGAGCGGCGGACTCCGATCCGCCCGTCCGATTTCATCGCCACCGGTCCGCAAAGACCGGTGGCGTTTGTTTCCCGAAGAGTGGGATGGAGAAGATCCGGAATGGAGGCGGTGTCCGAAAATCGCCGTGCCCGCGACCTCTCCGAGATGAACGGAAGAGGTCTGGATAGGCGGGGACGAGGCCACGAGAAGCAGGGGATACCGCTGATGAATGATCGCCGGCTTTTGAATGCGGTTCTCGGTCATTCGGGAGGAAGGATCACCGGCAGGCGATGGCGACCGAAGCGCCGGTAGATGGAGAAATCGCGGCGGTCGGTGCTGATGATCTTCGCGTTTCGATGGATCTCGGACAACAGGACAAGCGAAGCGTCGGCGGCATCCATGCGCTCGTATTTCATCATCAGCTCCTGGGTCCGTTCCAGATGTCCGGGCCAAGGGTGAAGCAGTTGGATGGCACCCGCCCGCACCAGGCCCAGCAGCGCGTGAACCGGTTGCGTGTTGCCACCCAGATGCCAGCATGCCTCGCCGAGGACGATCTCGGTCGTGTGGAGCGGACCGCGAACGGCCGAAAGAGTCTCGACCGCCCAAGCGTGCCACTGGTCGGAGGCATTGAGCCAGCCGATCAAAGGCCCGGCATCAACGAGATTCTCGACTTCCATAGCCTTCACGGGTCGAGAGATCCGACGGACCGGAAAACATTCCGCGATAGGGCGCGGCCAGCTTGGAGAAATCCACGGCATCGGCATCCATCTCCCGCATCAGCGCGCGGCGGACGATCTCCGACACAGGTTGGTTGGCTGCCTTCGCCTTGTTGCGCAGTTTCTCTTCAAGAGCTTCGGGGATCTTCACCGTGATGGTCTTCATGGTAAGACGCTGGGTATTACCTCAGCGTCCGGAAGGCAAATGGAAACTCTCCTTCAGTTGACTCCGGGGTTGGCAATACGTCCGCGACGCCGTGCTCAAGTCGGCGAAGACCCAGCGGTGGCGAGGTGAAGAAGGCCTGAGTCTCACAGGTTCGCGATGTCCTGGATCACGTGCTGTGACCATGTCTCGAGATTCGGGAAGAGGAGGCCCTGGAGTTCGACCAGTTCGTTGAAAGACAGGTTGGCCAGGGCGTCCTCGCGGGCGTGGACGCGGGTGTCTTCGAGGTCGATCACGTGCACGATGCCGAGGTGCACGCGGCCGACCTCGTTGCTGTCGTCGTTCAGCAGCGCGGCGATCCGGTTGGTGTGCGCCGTGTCGAAGACCAGTTCTTCCTGCAACTCGCGCTCGACGGCGGCGAAGTAGGCGTCCTTGCCGGTGCGGCCGTTGCCGGTGTCGACCGGATTGATGTGGCCGCCGACGCCCACCGAGAGCTTGGCGTGGAGACGGTCCTCGCCGCCGGACTTGCCGCGCGTGTAGTTGAGGATCGCGCTGCCGCAGCGGATCAGGCAGTAGGGGATGAGCTGCTTGTGGGTGGGATCCGCTTCGGCCTCGGCGCGGTCCATGAAGAAATGGTTTTCCGGGTCGAGCAAGCGGTTGACCGCCTCATCTAGGCCATGGGTGCGGATTCCTTGGAAAGTGCCGATCGCGTCGAACAGGGGGCGGGAGACAACGAGCACTTGCTCGCCTGAGTATTTGGACATGCCGGGGAGGCTGAAGTTCCAAATTGGAAGTGCCAAGTGCCAAGGCGGCAAAGTTCCAAGTAAGTGGAACTTCTTCCTCCCCCCTCAGTGTTTGAGCTTGAGCTTCTTGAGCTTCGGCTCGACCACCATCCGGCAATAGCCGTTGTTGGACTTGTTCTGGAAGTAGAAGTCCTGGTGGTAATTCTCCGCCGGGTAGAAGGTCACCGCCTTGGTGATCTCGGTGACGATCGGATCCTTGAAATTCGCCTGTGCGGCCTTCTTCGAGGCCTCGGCGAGGGTCTTGTGCGCGTCGGAGTGGTAGAAAATGGCGGAGCGATACTGGGTGCCGACATCCGCGCCCTGACGGTTCAGGGTGGTCGGGTCGTGGAGGTCCCAGAACCAGGCGAGGATTTTCTCGGCGGTGATTTTCTTCGGGTCGAAGACGACCTGGACCACTTCCGCGTGACCGGTGGTGCCTTCGCAAATCTGCTCGTAGGTGGGGTCGACCACGGTGCCGCCCGTGTAGCCGGAAACAGCGGCCTGGACGCCCTCGAGCTGCTTGTAGGCGGCATCGATGCACCAGAAGCAACCGGCGCCGAGGGTGATCACCTCGGAACCTTCGGGGACTTTCGGGGCGGCGGCGGGGAGTTTGGCGTCGGCGGGCATCGGTTTTTCGGGTTCGCAGGAGGCGAGGGTGGGGATGGAAAGCAAAAGCGCGAACAGGTGGCGGCGTTTCATGGCGGTTGCAAAGGAAGGTAGAGAGCTTATTCCGCGGCGCAAGCTTGGGGGATGACTTAGAAATACACCAGCTCGCTCCGCGGATTCGCCCAGGTGACATACTCGATGTCCACCGGCAGCAACTGCGAACGGGCGTCGGCCGGGATGAAACTCAGGGTCCCGCCGGGGACCAGTCGCGGATACATCGCGGCGAGTTGGAACCACTCGTCGAAGCCGTAGTCCGGCCAGTTGGCGAACTTCATCGGGACCTCGCCCCGGCCGGGAATGTTCGCGGTCAGCGGCAGGGTGCCGTGTCGCCAGTGCCAGACGAAGGCCTCGATGCATTCCCGCACCGGCATCAGCCCGCCCCGCGCGCCGAACCCGCCGAGGATAGGGCGGTAGCGGACTTCCTTGCTGGTGTCCGCGTTGTAGTAGCCAGGCACCCGCCACAGCGAGAGCCCGAGCCGGGCCATCAGCTCCGTCCGCTCGATGTCACCGCTGGCCTGGCCGATCCGGTCGGCATCGACCACCGTGACCAGCGCGTCCGCTTCCTCCAGGGCCAGGAAGCGCCAGAAGCCGCCGGGGCAGTAGCGGAGCGAGGAACTCTTCATCAGGCAGACCTCCCAACCCAACTCCGCGAGTTCCGCCGCCAGGAATTCCAGATCCGCCGCCAGATAGACCCGGAAGGTGACTTCCGGATGCCGCCGCATCATTTCCGCGCTATGCAAGAACAGCGGTTCGATGTAGCACTCCCACGGTGAAAAGCGCTTCACAAGCCCCAGCCGCCGCGCGTCGATCAGGAGCTCCCGGTCCGGCACCGGCAGCTCCGGATCGCCCCCATTCACGTGCTTCCAAAACAGCGACACGCTCACGATGTGCCGCTTGCGGAGCCCCGCCTCCGCCTTATCCAGTCTTGCGTCTTGAGTCTTCCAGTCTTGAGTCTTTACCCCGAACCACCCTTCGAATTCCTCCCGCTCCTCGTCCGTCACCCCGGAGCGGTAGGCCTCCATCATCGACTCATCCAAGACCGGAAAAATTTCTGTCCAACTCACGAAAGAGTGCTTGCCATGACCCCCCTCCCCCTCCATGTCAATCATGCTGGCGCTTCGTTTGCACTCCAGCATGAATTTCGATCCGTCCCTCCCCAACGACAGCCGCCGCAACTTCGTCAAGAAGTCGCTCGCCGCCTCCATCATCGCGGCCCAACCGACCATTCTCGCCGGGCTGATCCGGGCGCAAGGAGGCGGCGGGGGAACGGGGACGACGGATCCATGGGGAACGACCGCACCAGAAACCTCAGAGGTTCCAGATACCACGCCGGAAGTGAATTTCTTTGACGTGGAAGGGAACCGGCCCGGTGATGAAAATGGCTTCTCTTGTGTGCCAGCCGAACAACCTTTCCAATCGGTTACGACTCCAGTGGGGGCGCAGAAATTTGGCTTCAAGGTGGAGTACGTTAGCGATCCCGCAGGATGTCACGATTCCGATGTTACACATCAGTGTAAACGGATTTTTGTTTAATATTGGCGCGAACGCTCTTGGAGATGCAGCCCTTCCGGCGGAGGGTATGAGAACGGGGGTTGTCACTCTAAATGGGGTCATAGTAGATCAAGAAACAGGAGAGATCAAGGGCACAGCAGGGAATTTGGAGGGTGAGGACTTGACCGCGCAGCACGGATTTAGCTTCGATGTGCCGAGTGATCATGATGTCAATGATGAGCCTTTCACGAGGTATCAGTATTTGGTTCATATGATTCTGGATGTCAGTGGTGGCGGTGGAGAAGATCCAACTGACACAACTTCTGTTACCGGAGATTTGCGGGTGTTTATGACCGAGGTTAAATACGAGTGGGAGTATGAAAACGGCATACCGGGGCTAGTAGAGCCTGGTACACCAAAGACGTCAATTCTAGTTGATCCTGTGCCTCCGAGTCAGTTTCATTCAATTGAAGTGGATATGAGCGTTGAGTCTCACCTTCACAATAGTTAGGATGAGCTCAAGTCTTCTGAAGAGGTGGCTGGTCCGATTCCTGGTTTTGACCGCCGGGGCCTGTGTGGGCGCTTACTGGTTTTTTAGCCGTCAGCAAGGGGAACAAGATCTAGCGGTTGAGAAACGCTCAGAATCACCGTCAGAGGCCAGAGCAGCCAGTCCCCACCAGACGAGCTTCGGCGGCAAGCTTCGATCCCGCGAAGGCAAGGCCAACCAGTCGGCACCAAGCGAGAAACGAAGCCCTTGGCTGAACAATTCTCTAGGGAGAAACGAAATGCCATTGAGCCCCGATCCTGGCGGGACGCTCACGCACCAGATAGTCGATGCAATTGGGATGGACGTGCGAGAAGTTTCCGCTGTTCAATCGGAAGTCCATAACTTCCGGGAAAAGATGACCGAAATGAGTTTGTCTCACATGACTGAAGATGAGCTGAAATCCGATGAAAGCACGGAGTTCATAAAGCATTATAGAATTAGGTCGTTCGAAGAAGGGAAAATCGAGCAGCAAAGGTTTCGGGATAAGCTTGCGGGAATTCTGGGTGAGGAGCGTGCGCTTCATTTGTCGAGGATTTCAGGAATTGATAATTCATTGAACTCAGTTGGTAAAAATGAAGTCCTCATAAAGGTTTATCCAAATCAAGCGGTTTCTGAGAGCGTGAAGAAGATGATTCCGGAAATGAGCTATCGTGTGTCATATAGCGTTAGGAATCCACAAACCGGAAAACAGGTATTGGGTGGTGGGATGACGTTGGAGAATTTTAATGATCAATTCATGACTTTGGTTGAAATTGGCGGGAAGTGACCAAGCTATTTAGCGGGTTCGCGGCCGAGAATTAAAGTGTCCTGTTTGAGCGTGATTCATTTCGAATTCTAATGGCTATGCGATCATTCGAATCTATATCGGGAAATGATTTTTAGACTGCGACAAAAGACCAAGAAGCTACTTGTTGGAGCAATCGCCGTTACCTTCGGGATTTCTTGCATTTTCTACACCCGGAGTGGCCAGCCTCCAGCTTCGTCTGTTTCCACCTCGGCTGCCCAGTCGAACCGTCCATCAAGTCGCCTCGCAGAGCGCTTGGCAAAGCGGCGCGATTCCCGTATGGCGGATTCGGATGAGAGCACCGCTTCCCTGCAAGCCATCTTCGCCCGCTGGGACGAGGCGAAGCTCAGCCTGAGCGGCCAGGCGCTGCTCGATGCGCGGCGCGAGATCGCCCGCGACGCGGTGATGCAGCTGGGCGGAAGCGAGGGATTGCTGAAATTCCTCGAATTCCTGAACAAGGAAGGGCAGGGCGACTTGCGGGAATGGGTGATCACGGAGGGTTTGAAGGAACTGTTCGAATCGCCCGAGAAATCGCCGGCGGCGCGGGAGTGGCTGCTGGGGATCGAGGATCTGAAGCTCCAATCGTCCCTGTGCTTCGCCGCAGGCCAGGGTTTCAAGGGGCCGGGCTTCAAGGAATACATCGACTCCTTTGAAAGCATCCATTCCCAGTCGCGCCTGCTGGGGGGCTATTTTTCGGAGATGGCGAAGACCGATCCGGAAGGGGCGATCCAGGCCTACTTCAAGACGCGGCCGGCGAAGGTGGATTTCACCTCGCTCAAGCACGTGATGGCGGCGGTGCCGGCGGGATCCGACTTCACGAAGATCTCCGGAATGGTGCCGGCGGACGGACCCACGCTGGCGACTGAGGCCAGAAAAGCGCTGATCGGCGCGTGGGCGGCAGCGGCCCCGCAGGAGGCCGCGGACTACATCCTGAGCAATTCCAAACTGGTGAAGCCGTTCCAACTCGCGCCGGTGATCGAGGCCTGGATGACGTCCGATCCCGCCGCGGCGACGGCGTGGGTCGATGGCCTGGCCCCAAGCGAGCATCGGGACGTCGCGCTGGCGAGCCAGTCGAAGCTGATGATCCCGGAGAACCCGGCGAGGGCCTGGGAATTGGCGCTGGCGATCCCGGACACGAAGCGACGGGAAGAGGCGATGAAGGCGGTACACCGGGAGTGGATGAAGGTGGATCCCAAGACGGCGGACGCGGCGTGGAAAACCATGAGGGGGCAGAAGAAGTGATCCGGATAACCCTTTCCTCCGATGCCAAAGGGCACGGCAATTCGGCGACTTTGATCGCGAGCATTTTGCGACGGACGAACTCGCCGGTGCAGGTCCGCTGCTGGTGCCGGGGGTAATTGCCGGGCTCGTTCAAGAGGGGGCGGCTGAAGGTGGAATTTTTCGGAGCGGAAGAGGCGGTCACAGGGCGCTATCCCGGGCATGTGAACGCGGCGGTGTTCGACCGGCTGCGGGTGATCCGGGACGGAACGGACTGGGACCGCTGCCTAGTGATGGATCACGACATGCTCGCGCTGTGCGACCTCGCGCCCTACTTCGCGGAGGACTTCGAGGGGAACCTGCTGATGGGCCGTCTTTTCGGGCCCGGGAACACGCTGGGCTTGCAGATGCGGCAGCGCGGCGGGTTGCCGGAGGAGTGGCGGCATGCGGAGGACTATCCGTATTTCTTCATGGGCCCGATGATGAATCTGGCGGCGATGCGGGCGGAAGGCACCTGGGAGACCTTGCTGGCCGCCCACGCGGCGATTGGGCAGGACGAGCAGCTCTCGCTGACGGCGGCCTGCGGCGGCAGGACGAAGGGCGTGGGCAAGCAGTGGAACCTGGTGCCGCAGTGGGACCATCTGGCCGAAGCGGAGCCTCCATCCTGCGGTCACGCGGTCATCGGCGGGATTCCGTGGAAGAACGGTGTGCCCGAGGGGATCATCCACTGGACCGGCCCCTCGAAGCCGTGGCACCGCGGGACGAAGGTCTGGCGGGCGGATCTATGGGAGGGCGAGCGCACGAGCTGGGAGCACCTGCGGGCGGGGATCTGGGAGAAGCCGCTGGCGGTCGAAGTGGAGCCCGAGAACGGTCTCGGCGTGCGGGCCTTGGCACGGCGCGGGTGGCGAGTGGCGGTGATCGGGGATCGATTCGGCGGCGGGGACGCGCGGGAGCTGGATGAGAAAAACGAGCCGCATCCGGATGTGAGTTTTTCGGACGGAGCGGGGGGATTTGAGGAGGTTCTCAGGGGTGGTGGAGGAGGCTTGCGGCAAGATGCCGCAGCCACGGACGAGCGAGGCTTGCGGCAGGATGCCGCAGCCACGGGAGAGGCGGGCTTGCAGCAAGATGCCGCAGCCGCGGTGGTGCGCTTTGGGAGCGGGACGCGGCCGATGGACTGGCTGGAGCCGTTGGTTTCAAAGCCGGAGTATCTGGCACTGAGAGGACCGCTGGACGTTGGAGATGTGCGGCTGCTGCGTGAGCTGGGTTACGGCCTGGAGACGAGACTCCAGCCGAGTCAATGGCCGACCGGTGGGCCGGCTCCGCGGGTTCTGGAGTTTGTGGCGGATCTGCCGGCGCTGGCGGTGGCGGCGGACGAGGAGCTCTATCTGCGCTTGGGCGGGGTGGGGGATGGCTCCGTGGTGGAATGGGGAGCACACGCGCCCTCGCGTGTTGTTTCCGGCGCCCTCGCCGGAAACGGGTTGGAAGTTGCCGGAGCGGACGGTTCTAGCGAGGTGGGGCGGAACGGTCCTTCCGGCCCCGGGGACGCGAAAGCACGGCCCGGAACACGCGAGGGCGCGTGTGGTCCCCACGCGGCGACGGACGCCGAGGCTTGGCCGTGGAAAATCTCCGAGGCGACCGAGCGGTGGCTGGGGGAGCACGCCGGGGCCGGCATTTCGACGATCCTGGAGCTCGGCACCGGGCACGGTACGGGTGTCCTCGCGGAGAGCTTTCCCACGGCACGGATGCTTTCGCTGGAGCATCATGCCGGGTGGTTCGCCCAATGCCTCGGCCGGCTGGACGCTCTGCCGAACGTCACGTTGCAACACGCGCCGATCGACGGGACCTTGCCGTGGTACGATTGCCGCGGGATCGA
>CAMCYK010000209.1 GCA_945883695.1 Akkermansia muciniphila
GGTCGACACTCGGAGTGTTGACCGAAGGTCCACACTCCATACGGCTCCGCCGCCAGCTCAACCAGATCCGCGCCGCAGGCGCTCAAGGAGTGTCGACCTGGGGTCGACACTCCCGCGTGTTGACCGGAGGTCCACACTCCTTACGGCTCCGCCGCCAGCTCAACCAGATCCGCGCCGCAGGCGCTCAAGGAGTGTCGACCTGGGGTCGACACTCCCGCGTTGACCAAAGGTCAACACTCCATATCCTACCCTGATGTCTCCGGATTTCTTCGATTCCTCGGGAGAAGTCCAGAAACACGGCGACAAGCTCCCCCATTGGCAGCAAGACGGTGTGATGCAATTCGTCACCTTCCGTCTGGGGGACGCGATCCCCGGCGAGAAGCTCCGCCTCTGGTTGGAACAACGAAAAGTCTGGCTCACCCATCACCCGCAGCCATGGGACGCCGCGACGGAAGCAACCTATCACAAGGAGTTCATCGGGAAACTCGAGCGCTGGCTGGACCAAGGCGCGGGGTCTTGTCTCCTGCGCGACAGGTCAGCCCGTGACATTCTCGCCGGAGCGCTGATGAAGTTCCAAGGCGACCGGGTGGAGCATCAGGCCTGGGTGATCATGCCGAATCACGTACACCTTCTTTTCACTCCGCACGCGCCGCTGGAGAAGCTGGTCCAAGCTTGGAAAGCAACCTCGGCACGACTCATCGGCAAGGGCGGAATCTGGCAACGCAACTACCGCGACACGCTGATCCGCGACGCCGATCATTTTGCGAATGCCGTCCGCTACATCCGGCGGAATCCGGTGAAGGCGAAACTGCCTGAAAGTGCCTTCACTCTCTGGCAAAGCCCCCGGGCGGAGCGCCTGTAAGGAGTGTCGACCTGGGGTCGACACTCCCCCCCGTGTTGACCGAAGGTCCACACTCCTCACCCTCCGCTCCTGGCATTCACCCAGCTTCCGCTCCACCGACGGAGTGTCGACCTGGGGTCGACACTTCCCCCGTGTTGACCGAAGGTCCACACTCCTTATCCCGCCGCCGCCCCTCAAGGCTCCACCTTGCTGACCGTGACAAACGCGAACCACACGCGGGTCGCCGCCGTGGGATCGACCGCCGATTCCGGGCTGCGGTTGAATGTCCCGAGCAGAAAGGGCTGGTCGAGGCGGACCTTGGCACCAGTGGTCAGTCGTTGCGATTCGATCTCCGGCATCTCCAGCTTGCTCACGCCTTCGCCGTAAGTGCTGCGGCCGACGAGGCGCGCCCACTCGGGAGCGATCCGCAGTTGCACGACTCCCGGATCCGCGTGGGCTTGGAGCTCGACTTCAAGGGAGATCCCGAGATTGCGGGTTTCGAACGCGGTCGGGGTGGCGGGAGTGACGATGTCGCGGAGTTGGCCGACGGCGGATGCCGGCACGTCGAGTTTCTCTCCGCCGGAACCGGTGATCGTCATCGAGTTCGGTGTATTCGGGGGCTCATACTCGGTGGGGTAGATCGATTCGAGCAGCGACTCGTTCAAGGCCTTCGAGCCAAGCTGGCTGCGGAGCACGGTGAGGCTTTCCTGCTTCGCGGTGGCGCCCGCGGTTTTCGTGACGCTGGTTTCATAGAGCTTGGAATCGTCGAGCCCCGCCCGGAGCAATTCGGCGGCGTCCGCGAGGCTCATTGAAAACGTCTCAAAGCGGACCGAGTGGTTGGCTTCCTGAGGATTGAACGGATCGACCTCCTCGGCGCCGAGGGGCATCGCGAAGGTGGCGGCAACAAGGATCAGCAAGGTTTTCATGGCGAAGGGATGAGGGGGAAGAGGGACATCAGGATTCCATCGGGGTGACCGTGATGAAGGCAAACCAGACGCGGGTCGGGGCGAGAGGGGCGATCTTGGATTCGGGAGTTCGGTTGAAGGTTCCGAGCAACGACGGTTTACCGGCTTTGGCTTGAATGATGGCTTCCATGCGTTGCGTTTCGATTTCCCGCATCGCCAACCGCGCCGTGCCTTGGCCGTGGAAGCTGCGACCGGCCTGACGGGTCCATTTCGGCTCGATCCGAAGCGACAAGCGGTCATCGGCCTCCGACCCTGCCTCCAGGGTAAGCTCGAAGCCGAACTGGCGGGTCTCGAACCTTTCTCCAAAAACCGGAATCAGTGAACTCGGGAACTCGCCGGGCTGCGGCGGTCCCGATCCAGTGCCGGGGCGCCAAATGGCGATATATTCCGAAGGCGAGCGAACCTCGACCACCGCGGCGTTGCTCGCCACGCCGCCCTCCAAAGTCCGGAGCACCGTCAGCCCTTCCTGCCGCACCGAGGGGTCGGCAAGTCCGGCCACCAGGCGGGCGTGGAGTTCGGCATCGCGCGGCTTTTCCCGCAGCAGCGCGGCGGCCTCGGCGAGGGGCAGCGAGAAGGTTTCAAAGACGACCGACAGGTTCCTCCCGGGAGCGGCGGAGACCACCGGCAGGAAGAGCGCGAGGAGCAGACCGATCATCGCCCGTATCATCGGTCCTGAAGGTGCCCCGCAGGAGCAGGCGATGTCGACGCGAATGATTGCGGAACTGACCGACCCTTCGCGTCCGCGGCGAAGCCGTAAGGAGTGTTGACCTGTGGTCAACACGGGGAGTGTCGACCACAGGTCGACACTCCTTAAGGATCTGCAAGTCCGGCTGCGAGCCCACGGCGGGCGGAGCTGTAGGGAGTGTCGACCACAGGTCGACACTCCTTACGCCAACAGCAGGCCGCGGCGCAAACTCCCTCGCAAGATCGCAAATTCACAATCCACCGGAAGCGAATGGCACCCACCACTCCCTGATGGCGGCCCCCCCGCCTCTCAAAATAGTTCACAAACCTTAAGTTTTCCGCTAAGTCGCTGGGCGTGACCTCCCAAGAGAAAGCCAACTGGATCCGCCGGCTGTTCAGCTTGACCCTGATCGGTGCCGCGGTGGCGGGCGGCTTGTTTTTCACGATGCCCGACGGCTGGTGGAAAGGCTGGCTGAAGAAGCCGAAAAGCGGCCTCCAGGTGACCGAAGAGAATCTGGCCGCCATTCAATCGTCGCCCGGCAAGCTGGCGGTCACCAACATGATGCTCGATGGCAACCCCGACGCGGAAAAACTGAAGGTGATCCTGGAGCAACTGAAGAAGGACAAATACGGCGACAAGCTGGTGCTCGCCGAACTCGATGCCACCGCGCAGCCGGAACTCGCGGCGAGCCAGGGGGTCGAGACCCGGGATTTCGGCGGCCACCTCGATTTCCACGCCGATGGCAAGAAGCTCGGGCAACTGGTCAAGCAGACCGACCCGATAGTGGTCGAGCAGACGATCGACCGCCTGCTCGCCGGCCTGCTGCAACGGATCGACAAGGACTGGCTGCCCACCGTGCCGGGCATGGAGCGCGACCGCGGGCAGCCGGTGCTCGACATCAAGCCCGCGCCAAAACCCGCCGCGCCCCTGAAGTCCGCCGCGCCTGGGAAAGCCCCCGCACCGTTGAAGCCCGCCACTCCCCAAGCCCCGTGAATCCCCGCATTCTGATCTTCCTTCCGCTGTGCCTCGTCGCCCCGTCCTGCGACAAGGCGAAGGCCCTCGCCGACAAGGCCGAGGAAACGGCGACCGCCAGCGTCGCCCCCTCGGTCCCGCCGTCGGCCAGTTCGCTCGTGCGCGATTTGGCGCCCTCGGAGTTCGAATCCTTCACCGCCACCCCGGGCCGCCTGATGGTGGTCGATTTCCACGCCTCTTGGTGCGGGCCCTGCAAGACGCTCGGCCCGGTGCTGGAGCAGGTCGCCGCCGAATTCCCGGGCAAGGTCCAGATCGGCAAGATCGACGTCGACCAGGCCGGCGACCTGCCCGCCCTGGAAGGCGTCAGCGGCATCCCGGACGTCCGCCTCTACCGCGACGGCAAGCGGGTGGACAAGTTCGTCGGCGCGATCGATGCCGGACGGATCCGCAGCCTCTTTGAAAAACACAGCGCCGGCATCACCGTGGACACCGCCGCCGGAACCGAAGCGCCGGCACCCCCCGCGAAACCGATCCAGCCGATGACCAAGGACTGGCTGCCGCCGGGGATCGAGCGCCGTTGAACGCCTCAGACGAGCGGCGTGGCTAGACCCAGCCTGCGCGCGAGCTTCACTTGCCGGTCGTCGAAACTGAGGAACTCCTTCGCCCCGAGATGCACCGCGGTGGCGAGGTGCAAGAGGTCGAGCGAGCGATGCCCGCCGCCGGCCGTGTGGGAGCGGGAAAGCTGGACGGCGTAGCGGATGACCTCGTCGGCGTCGCTGGGGACAAACTCCACATGGCCCGCGGCGACGTCCTGATCCCAGTCCGCAAGCATCAGGTCCGCCTCCCGCCTGCTGTAACCCCGCTTCCGGTCTTGGGCGAATAGGAAGACTTGAAGCTCGATGGCTTGCAGGAATTCAAACTGCAGCATCCGGGAGTAGTAAAGCGGCTCAGTCATCCCGCGCCGGTGCACATGGGCGCGGGCAGAGTGATCTTGCCGACGGTAAACCGAGCAGAGAAAGCTCGTGTCCGGATAGGCAATCATGGCTCTCCTGTCTCCCATTGCCGGTCCGCTTCCCATTCCGCTTGGGTATAAACCCGGTCTCCCCAAATCCGCTGGAGCCGGGCCTCGAAGTCCGGCAACGGCGGCAGCACCCGCGGCACCGGCTTCGCCTCGGGCAGGAGCCGCCCGATCACCTTGTTCCGCTTGGTGATCTGGATCTCCTCCCCCGCTTTCAGCCACGCTTCCACCTTCGGAAAGTCGTAGCGGAGGTCCCTGACGGATGCCGTTTTCATAATGTGATACTTGGAAGTATCACAAAATTCGCCGCCCGTCAAAGCCCCGTCCGCGGATTCCACTCCTTTTCAAGCCAACCCTTTACAAGCCCCGCCGACCCTGCGAAACACCTCGAAATTTACTCCCCGCGCGCCTGCCGCCCGTCCCGCCATGCCCAAAGACACCTCGCTCCACAAAATCCTCGTCATCGGTTCCGGTCCCATCGTCATCGGCCAAGGCTGTGAATTCGACTATTCCGGCGTCCAGGCCTGCAAGGCGCTGCGCGAGGAAGGCTACGAGGTCATCCTGGTGAACTCCAATCCGGCCACCATCATGACTGATCCGGAATTCGCCCACCGGACTTACATCGAGCCGATCACCCCGGAGGTCGTCGAAAAAATCATCATCCGCGAGAAGCCCGACGCCCTGCTGCCGACCCTCGGCGGCCAGACCGCGCTGAACACCTCGATGTCGCTCTTCAAGTCCGGCGTGCTCGACAAGCACAACGTGAAGATGATCGGCGCCAATGCCGACGCCATCGACAAGGGCGAGGACCGCCAGCGCTTCAAGGACGCGATGCTCAAGATCGGCCTCGACGTGCCGCAGTCCGGCACCGCCCACAACATCGAGGACGGGCGGCTCGTCGCCGAAAAGATCGCCGCCTACACCGGCAAGAATTTCCCGCTGATCATCCGCCCCGCCTTCACCCTCGGCGGCCAGGGCGGCGGCATCGCCTACAACCGCGAGGAGTTCGAGGAGATCGTCGCCCGCGGTCTCGACCTCTCGCCCGTTTCCGAAGTCCTGATCGAGGAATCTCTGCTCGGCTGGAAGGAATTCGAAATGGAGGTGATGCGCGACCGCGCCGACAACTGCGTGGTCATCTGCTCGATCGAAAACATCGACCCGATGGGCGTCCACACCGGCGACTCGATCACCGTCGCGCCGATCCAAACTCTAACGGATCGGGAATACCAGATCATGCGCGACGCCTCCTTCGCGGTGATCCGCGAGATCGGGGTCGAGACCGGCGGCTCGAACATCCAGTTCGCCATCGACCCGAAGAACGGCCGGATGATCGTGATCGAGATGAACCCGCGGGTCTCGCGTTCGTCCGCCCTCGCCTCGAAGGCCACCGGCTTCCCGATCGCCAAGATCGCCGCCAAGCTGGCCGTCGGCTACACGCTGGGCGAACTGCCGAACGACATCACCCGCGAGACCCCGGCCTCCTTCGAGCCGACCATCGACTACGTGGTCACCAAGGTCCCGCGCTTCACCTTCGAGAAATTCCCGACCGCCAACCAAGTCCTCACCACTTCGATGAAGTCGGTCGGCGAGGCGATGTCGATCGGCCGCACCTTCAAGGAGTCGATGCAGAAGGCCCTGCGCTCACTGGAAACCGGCCGCTGGGGCTTCGGCTTCGACAAGAAGGACGTCCGCGGTGCCACCCGCGAGGAAATCGAGACCAAGCTCGCCGTGCCGAATGCCGAACGCATCTTCTGGCTGCAGACCGCTTTCGTGAACGGCTGGACCATCGACGAGGTGTTCGAAGCCACCAACATCGACCCCTGGTTCCTCCACCACCTCAAGGAGATCGCCGACGAGGGCATGAACCTCGCCACGCTCGACCTCAAGAACGCCAAACGCCTCGGCTTCTCCGACCGCCAGATCGCCCACGCCCGCGGCGTCCACGAGGACGACATCCGCGCCGAGCGCAAGGCCGCCGGGCTGGTCCCGACCTACCGGCTGGTCGACACCTGCGCCGCGGAGTTCGAGGCCTACACGCCCTACTTCTACTCGACCTACGGCGACGAAAACGAGGCCCGCGAGTCCGACAAAAAGAAGATCATCATCCTCGGCGGCGGCCCGAACCGGATCGGCCAGGGCATCGAGTTCGACTACTGCTGCGTCCACGCCGCCTTCGCCCTGAAGGAGCTCGGCTACGAGACGATCATGGTGAACTCGAACCCCGAGACCGTCTCGACCGACTACGACACCTCCGACAAGCTGTTCTTCGAACCGCTGACCCTCGAGGACGTCCTCAACATCTGCGACCAGGAAAAGCCGCACGGCGTGATCGTCCAGTTCGGCGGCCAGACCCCGCTCAACCTCGCCGCCGACCTCAAGCGCCACGGCGTCCCGATCATCGGCACCTCGCCGGAAAGCATCGAGCTGGCCGAGGACCGCAAGCACTTCTCCGCCCTGCTCGACACCATCGGCCTCCGGCAAGCCGAGGCCGGCACCGCGGTGTCGGAGGACGAGGCCGCGGTGATCGCCCAGCGCATCGGCTACCCGGTGCTGGTCCGCCCGTCGTTCGTGCTCGGCGGCCGCGCGATGATGATCGTTTACGAGGAGAGCGAGCTGCGGAAGTACATGCGCGAGGCCGTCGATGTCTCGCCCGACCGCCCGGTGCTGGTCGACCGCTTCCTCGAAGGCGCGACCGAGGTCGATGTCGATTGCATCTCCGATGGTACGATGTCCGTCGTAGGTGCGATCATGCAGCACATCGAGCAGGCCGGCATTCACTCCGGCGACTCCGCCTGCTGCATTCCCGCCTACTCGCTGTCCGCGGAAATCCAGGCCGAGATCACCCGCGCCGCGATCGAGCTGGCGCGCGAGCTGAAGGTCAAGGGCCTGATGAACATCCAGTTCGCGGTCAAGGACGAGCAGCTCTACGTGATCGAGGTCAACCCGCGCGCCTCGCGCACCGTGCCCTTCGTCTCGAAGGCGACCGGCGTCCCGCTGGCGAAGTACGCCGCGCAGATCATGGTCGGCAAGACGCTGCCGGAGCTCGGCTTCACCGAGACCGTGATCCCGCCGCACTTCTCGGTGAAGGAAGCGGTCTTCCCGTGGAACCGCTTCCCCGGCATCGACATCGTGCTCGGCCCGGAGATGCGCTCGACCGGGGAGGTCATGGGGATCGACCCCGACTGGGGCATGGCCTACGCCAAGAGCCAGATCAGCGCCTTCAACCCGCTGCCGACCGCCGGCAACGTCTTCCTGTCCGTCTCCGACCGCGACAAGCAGGCGGCGATGCCGATCGCGCGCGAGCTGGTCGACCTGGGCTTCCAGGTTTACGCGACCGGCGGGACCTGCGACCGCCTGATGGCGGAGAAGATCCCCTGCCACCGGCTCTACAAGCTCAGCGAGGGCCGGCGGCCGCACGTCATCGACATGATGAAGAACCGCGAGATCCATTTCATCATCAACACCCCGAGCGGCCACGCCGCGCGCGAGGACGAGGTTAAGATCCGCAGCGGCGCCGTGGCCAACAAGGTCAGCCACTGCACCAACCTCGCCGCCGCGGAGGCTTCGGTGAAAGCGATCCGTTCGTTGAAGGAGCAGGAACTGACGGTGAAGAGCATCCAGGAATATCACGCGTGAGTGGAGTGTCGACCTGCGGTCGACACTCCCCCTGTTGACCGAAGGTCAACACTCCTTACGGCTCCGCCCACCTGCGGAACCACGCCCGCGCCGCAGGCGCGTAAGGAGTGTCGACCTGTGGTCGACACTCCCCTGGAGATGTCTCTCCCCCCTGCAAAATCGCCTCGACCATCCGCAGCGCTTCCAGATTCGGCTTCACCTCGTGGACCCGGTGGATCATCACGCCGGCTTCCCGGGCGCGGGCGGTGATCGCCACCGTCGGCCAGGCGCGGTCGGCGAGATCGGTGCTGCCGAGGACCTTCCCGATGAAGGATTTGCGCGAGACCCCGAGCAGCAGCGGCCGTCCGCCGACGGCGAGATCCGGCAGCCCGCGGAGCAAGGCGAGGTTGTGCGCCACCGACTTCCCGAAGCCGATCCCGGGATCGAAGCAAAGGGCAAGCGGATCGATGCCCGCCGCCGTCAGCGTTGCCAACCGCTCTTCGAAGAAGGCCCGGACTTCCGCCACCACGTCGTCGTAGCGCGGGGCGAGCTGCATCGTCCGCGGGTCGCCCTGCATGTGCATCACCACCACCCCGCAGCCGCTGGCCGCGCAGACTTCCGCCATCGCCGGATCCGCTTCCAGGCCGCTGACGTCGTTGACGAGGTCGGCCCCGGCTCGCAGCGCCGCCGCGGCGACTTCCGCCTTCAGGGTATCGATTGAAATCAGGCCGTCCCACTCCGCCCGCAGCGCCGCCACCACCGGCCGGGTGCGCTCGATTTCCTCCGCCGCCGGGACCTCCGCCGCGCCCGGCCGGGTCGACTCGCCGCCGATGTCGATGATTGCCGCGCCGTCCGCGATCATCCGCCGGGCCTGCGCCAGCGCCGCGGTCACGCCGGGATAGCGGCCGCCGTCGGAAAACGAGTCCGGCGTCACGTTGAGAATGCCCATGATGATCCCCCGGTGGCTCAGATCGAGCCGGACGCGTACCGTTTGCCACTCCATGACGGGCTGCAAATGGCCACTTGCCGTGGCCCCGGCCAAGTCCTAATCTCCGCCCCATGAAGATCCCGACCCTCTTCGCCGCCGTCGTCCTGCTCGCCGGCAGCGCCCTCGCCGACGTGCCCGGACTGGAAGTCAAGGGACCCTACGCGAGCGTAAAAACCAACAAGGACGGGTCGCGCGAATTCTTCTCGCGGACCCGCGACATGCGGACCATCACCAAGCAGACCAAGAGCGCCGACGGCACGCTGCGGCTGACCACCGTTTACCGCCTCAGCAAGCAGGGCAACCCGCTGACCTGCGACATCTTCGACGGCAAGGGCACCCGGCTTTTCAAATCCCGCTACGGCTACGACCCCAAGCCCGGCCTGACCTTCGGCAAGCTGGTGGAAGAGCAGATGTTCGACGCCCGCGTGAAGCGCGTCAACGCCGACCGCCAGGAGATCCCGGTCCGCCGCTTCCTTTACACCTACGACGCCCAGGGCAACCGCAACGCGCCGATCGCGATCACCCTGGTCCCGGGCAAGGACGCCGACGACCTCTACGGTCCCTCCGCCCTCGAGTTCGATCCCTTCGACGGCCAGCAGCCGCCCGCCAGCAACCGGGTCAACCCCCGCGCCAAGCCCCTCGGCGGCCAGTGATCCCGCGCCGCCATGCGTCCTGAGAAAATCCGGCCCTTGCTGTTAGGCGCCGCGCTCGGCGCCGCCGGCCTGATCCAGGGCATGCACTGGCGGTCCATCGCCCCGGCCGCCGACAGCGCGGATGCGGACGGACGGATCGTCGAACTGGAGAACGAGATCGCCCTGCTCAAGCGCGAGAACGAAAGCCTGCGCTCGCTCGCCCAAGGCGGCGGCGAGGTCCACGTCGATCCCGCCCTGATCGACTTCACCGAGGAATCGCTCGGGATGGATTTCAAAAGCAACCCGCTGGTCCACCGCGTCGCCGGCGAGGAACTGCGGGACCGCATCGTCGCCTCGATCGAAGCCCGCTACGGCCCGCACGGCCTCGATTCGCGCCAGGAGGCGTGGACCCTGATGGGCCTGCTCACCGGCGACGACCGCTTCGCGCCGCAGCTCGCCGCGACCAAGTCGGTGGGCGCGCGCTCGTGGTTCGACGAGCAGAGCGGCGAAGCCTGGGTGACCGACCGCTTCGACCCGCAGTCGGTCCCCGACCAGGCCGCGCTGATCCGCGCGCTGGGGCGGATCTTGTTGCATCAGCACTACCCGCCGGCTCCGGGGTGGCCCGGCGACGAGGCGGCGATGGCGCGGGAAGCGCTGCACCACGGAGCCGCGATGGCCGCCGAGAACCGCTTTCTCGCCCGCCAGGCGCTCGCCACCGGCTTCACCGGCTTGCAGGAGAACACCGACGCCCGCGACCTGATGGAAAGTCTGCCGCCCTTCATCCGCGGCTTGGCCACCTTTCCCTCGACCCTCGGCCTGCCGCGAGCCTCGCGGCTGATGGACCAGGAGGA
Organism: Akkermansia muciniphila; assembly: GCA_945883695.1. Taxonomy (GTDB): domain Bacteria; phylum Verrucomicrobiota; class Verrucomicrobiia; order Verrucomicrobiales; family Akkermansiaceae; genus Haloferula; species Haloferula muciniphila_A. Next base: position 10,568 of record CAMCYK010000209.1, read on the forward strand.
AATCCTGAGCGCCCTGCATCGCCCGCCCGCCATCACCGCCGATTTCTTCCCGGATCACGAGGGCATGGAAATCAATCCGCCCGCGCTCCCTGAAACGGCCGGCAACGTCCTGTTAGACGAGTCCGCCGGGATGCTCGGCTTGAAACTGTGGCTCGATCCGCTGGCTGAAGACTTCCCCAAGCTCGCCGACGGCTGGCGCGGCGACAACTACCGCCTCTTCGCCACCAGCGACGTCGCCAGCCATCTCGTCTGGGACATCCGCTTCGACTCCGCGAAGTCGGCCGACACCTTCCTCCAGGCCGCCGGCGATCTCGTTTCCGCGCTCGCCGGGACCGAGGCGCCGCCGGCACCCGGCGAGATCACTCCCACCCCGGAGAACCGCTTCGTCGCCCTCGCCCGCCCCGCGCCGGACACCGTCCGCTTCATCCACACCGCCGACCGCGCCACCGCCGAATCGCTCGCCCGCTGAAGTCATGCCGGCCGACGCCCTCTCAGGACTGTTCGCCCCTCTCCCCATCCCGGATGACTCCCGACTTCCTCCATCGCGAGCCGCCGCCGCTGCCCGAGCACCCGCCGGCACCGGATCGCGACCCGCCGCCGCTTCCCCCGCGGCCGGCCGAGCCCCCGCCCCGCCGGCGTTTGCCGCGCCGG
>CAMCYK010000210.1 GCA_945883695.1 Akkermansia muciniphila
CGGCTCGCGGCGGTGCTGGTGGATCAGGGCGACAAGGTCGAACGCGGTCAACTGCTGGCACGGCTCGACGACGCGGAGATCCGGCAGCAGGTCGCCATCGCGGAAGCGACGCTCGCCGCGGCGAAGCAGACCGCCGCCCGGGTCGAGGCGGATCTCGCCCGCTCGGAAGCGGTGCTGACCCAGGCCCGGCTCGAGCACGAAAGGATGACCGGCCTGCTTTCGACGCGGGCGATCTCGCAGTCGGACGCCGACAAGGCGGCCGAGGCGCTGCGCGTGGCGGAGGCCGACTTGAAGCGCTCCCACGCGACCATCGCGGAAGCCGAAGGCCAGATCGCGGTCGCCGAAAAGACCCTGCTGTTCCGCAACGAGCAGCTCGCCTTCACCGAGATCCACAGCCCCTACGAAGGACTGGTCGTCCGGCGCGACCGCGATCCCGGCGAGATGCTGGTGCCCGGGGCGTCCTTGTTGCAGCTCATCTCGCTCGACGAGCTTTGGGTCAGCGCCTGGGTCGATGAGACGGCGATGTCCGCTCTAACCAACGGCTCGCCCGCCCGCGTCGTGTTCCGCTCGGAGCCCGGCCGCGGCTATCCCGGCTCGGTATCCCGGCTCGGCCGTGAGATGGACCGCGAGACCCGCGAATTCCTGGTGGACGTGGCCGTGGCCGAGCTCCCGAAGAACTGGACCATCGGCCAACGCGCCGAGGTTTACATCGAGACCAGCCGGCTCCCCGATGCGGTGCGCTTGCCGCCCGCCTATCTGGTGTGGCAGTCGGGAAAGGCCGGGGTTTTCATCCATGACAGTGGCCGGGCCCGCTGGAGAGAGGTCACCCCGGGTTTGCGCGGCAGCGACCAGCTTGCCATCCTGAAAGGTCTCAATGCCGGGGATCAGGTGCTCAAGCCGCCGGGTGGCGGAAAAGTCGCGCTTGCCGACGGTCAACGCATCACGCCCGGGCCATGAACCTCGCCGTCCGCGACATCCGCCACAACGCCGGCCGCTTCGCCTTCACCAGCGTCGGCATCGGGCTGCTGCTGATGATCGTGATGGGGATGGGCGGCATCTACCGGGGGCTGATCCACGAGGCGACGCTGCTGGTCGACCGGATCGGTGCCGACCTGTGGATCGTGCAAGGCGGCACCCGCGGCCCCTTCGCCGAGGTCTCGCGGATTCCCGCCAACCTCGAGGACCGCGTGCGGTCCGTACCGGGGGTGGCCGCAGCGCGGCGCTTCGTTTCCCACACCATCCAGCGCGAGCACGATGGCCGGCCGTTGCGGATGGTGGTGCAGGGGCTTTCGTGGCCGGAGGATCGCGGCGAGTGGGTGCCGCTCGTCGCCGGCCGGCCGCTGCGCCAGGCCCACTATGAAATGATCGCCGACCAGTCGCTCAAACTCCCGCTCGGCACGCGGATCCGTCTCGGCAAGGATGTCCACGAGGTGGTCGGACTGACCCGGGGCATGGTCGGCTCCGGCGGCGACGGACTGGCGTTCTTCACGGTCAGCGACGCGATGGCGATCCAGTTCGACCAGCCGGGCGAGGCCCTGAGACTCGAACGCGCGGCACGTCGCGCACGGGTGGAATCCATCGACCTCGGCCGGCTCCAGCCGCTCTTGCTCGATCGCGCCGAAGGCCTGTCCCGCGGCATCCCCGCCTTCGCCACGCCGCAGGTCAGCGCCATCTTCGTCAGCCTGCAACCCGGGGCCGACGCCGCCGCGGTCCGCCAAACCCTGGCGACCTGGCCCGACATCACCTGCTACTCCACCGGAGAGATGAAGGACCTGCTGCTGTCCGGCATGGTGGACAAGGCGAAGCGCCAGCTCGGGCTGTTCCGCGCCCTGCTGATCATCATTTCCACCATCATCATCGCGCTGATCGTTTACACGCTGACCCTCGACAAGATCCGCGACATCGCCCTGCTCAAGCTGATCGGCGCGCGCAACGGGGTCATCGGCGGGCTGATCCTCCAGCAAGCCCTGCTCATGGGCGCGTTCGGCTACGTGCTCGCCTGGTGGATCGGCCGCTACGCGTTCCCGCGTTTCCCGCGTCTCGTCCTGATCGAAACGGCGGACCTGGTGAGCCTCGCGATCATCGTCACCGTCATCTCCATCCTCGCCAGCCTGGCCGGCATCTGGAAAGCGCTGCGCGTCGAACCCAACACCGTCCTCTCCGCATGAACGCCGACTCCGCACCCGCCGTCGAGGTCAGCCACCTGCGGAAAGTCTACGGCAGCGGCCACACCGAGATCGTCGCCATGCGCGATGCCTCGCTCAGCATCGCGCCGGGGGAGATCGTCGGCATGTTCGGCCCCAGCGGCTCCGGCAAATCGACCCTGCTCACCGCGATGGCGCTCATCAATCCGCCGACCTCGGGGCGGATCTCGATCCGCGGCACCCCGGTGCTCGACGGCCCGAAAGCGCTGGTCGACCTGCGCGCCTTCCGCCGCCGGAATCTCGGCTTCGTCTTCCAGAAGGCCAACCTCATTCCCTTCCTCACCGCGTTGGAGAACGTCCAGATCGCCCTCGAGGTGAATGACACCGCGCCGAAGGCCGCCCGCCGGCGCGCCCTCGAATTGCTCGACTACCTCGGGATCGCAGCCCGCGCCCACAACCTGCCGGTGGCCCTTTCCGGTGGCGAACAGCAACGGGTCGCCGTCGCCCGAGCCCTCGCCAACCAGCCCGGCCTCATCCTGGCCGACGAGCCCACCGCGGCGCTCGATGGACCGCTGGGCCGCCAGGTGATGGAGCTTTTCGCCAGAATCGCCCACGAAAGGAACGCCGGTGTCATCGTCGTCACCCACGATCAGCGCACGCTCGATGTTTTCGACCGGATCCTCGATGTCGAGGACGGCATGATCCGGGTCCGCCCGAAATCCCAACCCACGCCCGCCGCGCCATGAGCCCGCAACCCAAATCCATGAGTCTTTTCGAACGCCAGCTCACCCTGTGGGTCGGCCTCTGCATCGTCGCCGGCATCGGGCTCGGCAAGCTCGCGCCCGACCTCGCGAAGTCGCTCGACGCGATGGCGATTTACGTGAACGGCGCGCCGGTGGTCTCCATCCCGATCGCCATCTGCCTGTTCTTCATGATGTATCCCATCATGGTGAAGATCGACTTCGGCGAGGTGGCGAAAGCCGGCCGCAACCCGAAGCCGGTGCTGCTCACGCTGCTGGTGAACTGGGGCATCAAGCCCTTCACCATGCACGGCATCGCCACCCTGTTCCTCGGCGGATTTTTCAAGGACCTGCTGCCCGGCACGGAGGTCGTGAAAGACGGCAGCACGGTCGAGCTCTACCGCTCCTACATCGCCGGGGCGATTTTGTTAGGCATCGCCCCCTGCACCGCGATGGTTTTGGTCTGGAGCTATCTCGCGAAGGGCAACCAGGGCCACACCCTGGTGATGGTGGCGGTCAACTCGCTCACGATGCTCTTCCTCTACGGCCTGCTCGGCGGCTGGCTGCTCGGCGTCAACAAGATGCCGGTGCCGTGGGAAGCGCTGCTGCTGTCCGTCGGCATCTACGTCGCGCTCCCGCTGGTCGCGGGCTATTTCTCCCGCGTCTGGATCATGAAAGCGAAAGGCCCGCAGTGGTTCGCGGACAAGTTCCTCCGCTTCCTCACGCCGGTGTCGATCATCGCGCTACTGGCCACGCTGGTCCTGCTGTTCAGCTTCAAGGGCGAGACCATCCTCGCCAACCCGCTGACCATCCTGTGGATCGCCATTCCGTTGGCGATCCAGACGCTGCTGATCTTCGCGATCACCTACGCCGCGGCCAAGCTGCTGAAATTCACCTACGAGGACGCCGCGCCATCGGCCATGATCGGCGCGTCGAACCACTTCGAAGTCGCCATCGCCACCGCCGTCATGCTGTTCGGCCTCAACTCCGGCGCCGCGCTGGCGACGGTGGTCGGCGTGCTGATCGAAGTCCCGCTGATGCTTTTCCTGGTCCGTGTTTGCCAGCGTTCCCGCAGCTGGTTCGCGGCTTGAGGCGGATTTCACCGGGGGGGGGGGCTCGGGTTCCGGGATCCGCCCCGGCGGGATTCCGCGGGGTGTCAATCCCGGGCGAAACGCGCGCGCTCTCTCCGGGCGATTCACGGAATCGCCCGGCCCCCTCCCCACTCCGGGCTTGCACGGCGGGCCCTCCCCGCCTATCCCGCCTCCAACCATGGCCAGCACGCCCGTCATCAGCCTCCGCAAAGGACACGCCGTCCGTCACAACAACGACGTCTGCGTCGTGATCTCCCACGAACTCAAGACCCCGCCCCGGATGGCGTCGTACGTGGTGATGTCGATCCGCAGCGTTTCCAACAAGAAGGTCTCCAACCTCCGCATGACCTCCAACGACTCGATGGAGTCGGTGCTGCTCGAGCGGATCCCGCACGAATATTCCTACAAGGACTCCGGCGGCTACCACTTCCTCAACAACGACACCTACGACGACGTCGCCGTGCACGACGACATCATCGACACCGTCCGCAACTACCTGATCGAGGGCAACACCTACACCCTGCTGTTCGCCGACGGGCTGGTGGCCGACATCGAGCTGCCGCCGTCGATGGAAATGATCGTCACCGATTCCCCGGAAGGCGTGAAGGGCGACTCCGCCAGCAACGCCTACAAGTCCGCCACCTTGGAAACCGGGCTGACGGTGCAAGTCCCGCTGTTCATCAATCCGGGCGAGAAGCTGATCATCAAGACCGAAGACGGCTCCTACCTCGGCCGCGCCTGAGGCCCGCCGCGTTCTCTCCAAGGCCGGCCCCGGAAACCGGGGCCGGCCTTTTTTGGGCGGCTCGCCGCGAAGTTTGCATTCGGGAAAACTTTAGGATAGGACGACCTTCATGCGGACGGACCGGCAGGTCCGCGCATCGGTAAAACACTCGCGATGACCGCTCGTCCGCCACTGATCCTCGTCTCCCTGCTCTGTCCGGCCGCCCGGGTCACCGGTGAAGTGCCGCCACAGGAGTATGCGTTCGGCTTCCAGCTCTATCAGGAAGACGACGACCGGATCCGGGTGGAGGCCGAGTATCTGAGGGCGCGGATCGAGGTCGACGATGCCACGGCGATCCGCATGCAGTACTTGCGCGACGCCATCTCCGGCGCCACCCCGACGGGGGCCCTGCCGGGCAGCGTGCAGCCCTTTTTCGCGGAGATCGAAGACGTGCGCCGGGGGATCCTGGGCGCGGTTTCCAGACAGTTCGGCGACCACCGCGCCGAGATCGAATTCTCGCGGAGCGAGGAGGACGACTACATCTCGCGCGGCTTCGCGCTGACCGACACCCTCGAACTCAACCAGAAGAACACCACGCTGCGGATGGGACTCAACTATCTCGACGACACCGTGCTGGTGCCGGGCCTGGGCGAACGGGAGAAGCGGACTTACGACGGATTCATCGGGGTCAGCCAGCTTCTCGGTCCGGACACGGTGGTTTCCGCGAACCTCACGCTGGGCCATGCCGAGGGCTACCTGAACGACCCCTACAAGGTGGTCCAGCGAACCAGTTTCATCACCCTCCCCGATGGCACGGGCGGGACCATCGAGATCCCGGTGGTCAACGTCTATCGCGAGAACCGCCCGGATTCCAGGTTCCGCCAAGTGCTGCAATTCGGCGCCCGGCATTACTTCGAGCCGGTGGATGCCGCCTTGGACGCGACCCTCCGCCTTTCCAACGACAGCTTCGGGATCTTTTCGCAAACCCTGCAGATCGAGTGGCGGCAAGCGATCGGGACGAAGTTCGAAGCGGTGCCGTTTCTCCGTTACTACAACCAGAACGAGGCCGACTTCTTCACCAACACGATCGACGGCTTCCCGGGCACCCCGTCCGCCGATCCGAATGGCAGCGGCCCGAACTATTCGGCCGACTACCGGCTCTCGTCGTTCGACGCGATCAGCGGCGGCCTGCGCTTGAGCTACCGGATCACCGCGAATTTCTCCGCCACCGCGGCCTACGAGCGCTACGTCATGAACGGCACCGGCGGTGCCGCGGGCCGCGCCCCGGACGCGGCCTACGCCAGCGCGGACATCTGGACCTTCGGGGTCCAAGCGACCTTTTGATTCTCTACGGTGTTCCGGTGCGCCGGATGACTCGAAACGCGCGGGACGAACCCAGACCCGCGGCGAATGCGGGTGCCCGCGTTCACTCCCTCCGAGCATCCGGTCCCTCCCCGACCTTCACGAAGGCGACACCGTCCGCGATGACGCTGCCATCGGTGCCGCCGGTCGCGAGGATCACGGCACCGGGTTTCCCGGCCTGGAACCGGTATCTCCCGACCTCGACCGCGAAGCCATGTCGCGAGCCTTCGCGCATGTCCCACTTCAACTCCGCCATGCCATCGGCATGCCGGATGGTGACGGGCACGTTGCTGGCGCGGTCCTTGCCCGAGGGATAAAGCAGGGACATCTGATAGATGCCGTCTTCGGGGATGGGCAGCGTGTAGGTGACTTCCGAAGGGACGGCGGCCGTGCCGACGAGGAAGTTGAAGCGGAAGAGCCCCCACATGCCGTTGACGGTTCTGGGTTTCCAGGTTCCGCTGGTCTCCACGTGCTTCAGGTCCGTGTAGTGGATCACGCTTCCGGTGAGTCGGTTCGAGGACAGGTCGATGCCGTGGGTCGCCTTGCCTTCGGGGCCGAGATCCTTCTCGAAGGGTGGCACGATGCGGGTGTCGGACTCCCGGTTGTCCTTGATCACGAGGTTCTGGTTGGCCCAGATCGGTTTGATCGCGCCACCCACGGAGTTGTAGATCCAGTTGTCACGAACGGTGGTGTTGCTGGTGTCCCAGTCGAGGAAGATGCCGTTGCCGAGCTTGCGGACCGGTTTGCCGTCGGGCTTCTGCTCGTAGCCCCAGGCGTCGTAGAGCCAGTTGTTGAGGATGAAATTCGGCGCGTTGAGATGGTTCATCGTGGCGAAGTGGATGCAGGCGCCGTCGATGGTCGTCTGCATGGCGTTGTGGATGTGGTTGTACTCCACCACGTTGCCGCCCTGGTTGCGGAAGGCGAAGACGCCGTTGCGCGAGAGATCGTTGAAGTAGTTGCGGGAAATCAGGTTGCCCGGCTCCATCGACATGCTGAAAGGACGCGAGTCGAGGTGCACGCCGCCGCCGTAGTAGCGGATTCTCCCGCAATGCTCGACGGTGTTGCGGGTGACCTCGTTGAGGATCGGCGCGACCTTGGCCGCCGCTCCGCCCGGGGTGTAAATCTTGGTGTCGTCCATGTAGGACAGCCGCGCGCCGGTCATCAGCACTCCCCCGCCGCCGGACTGGCGGACGGTGTTGCGGTCGAACTTGTTGCGGCGGCTGTCGAGGTGCAGCCACAGCGCGTATCCGCCGATGTTTTCAAAGAGGCAGTTGCGGACGGAACAATCGAGGGTGTTCTCGAACAGGATCGCCGTGTCGGTGTGCACGCGCGCCTCGATGTGGCCGAGGGTGAAGGTGGTGTGGGCGAACGCGATGTCGTCGAAGTGGACGTGCCGGACGTGGGTGCCGGCGTTGACGTCGCCCTTGGCATCGACGAGCCGGTTGAGCACGGGGGCGACGATGGCGAGCGTGTTCGGATCGACCCCCGGATGCGGCAGGTAGTGGAGACGGCGGGTTTGCGGATCGAAGAACCATTCGCCGGGCTGGTCGAGTTCCTCTCTCACGCCCTCGATCCAGAACCAGTTGCCCGGGATGATCTTCGCGTGCCTTTCGCTGTCCGCGAGGTCGATGCGCCCGGTCGTGGTGTCGACCTGGGTGACCGTGTTCCACTGGTTGAAGAACCGCCACTGCGGCACGATGTTGATCTGCGCGTCGCGGGCCCGCCCCCAGCTCTCCTTGACGAGGGCGGGATCGATGATCGCGTGGTCCATGTCGCCGCCGGTGGCAAAGAGGAACGGGTTCTCCGCGTCGGCATTCGGAAACCGTGCGCGGATGGCGCGCTTCCCATCCACGAACAACTGGCGGAAGTTCCACCCGTCCGGGCCGCTGCCGTTGAGGTCCACCTGCCAGACGCCGTCATCGCCCTTGCTCCACCTCTTCGGAATTGCCAGACCACCGCTCCAGAGGACCGTGGCATCCGGCGCGGATTTCCAGGTGATCGGAAACTTCTCCGTGCCGGAGTCTTCGGGCCGGAGCTCGAGCGGGGCACCCAAGGTATAGGTTCCGGCGCCGAAGACGATCTCGACCGGCCCGGTGAGTCCTTTGGAAATGATGACGCGCACTTTGTCGCGCGCGGCGGCGAGTGTGGCCAGCGGGCTTTCGGCGGCACCCGCATTGGCATCGTCGCCCCGCGGGGAGACATGGATCCGGGTGGCGGCGGCAAGAGGTCCCAGCATCAACAAGGAGGACGCGAGGAAAAGGAGAAGCGATCGGAGCGGCATGGATTTCGCAGTCTAAATATCAATGCTCAGCGGGATACTATCTGGATGAGTGCTTGTCCGGAGATGCGAGCAAGCGCCGGATTGCTTCCGACAGTGTCGCGGCGATCTTCATGGCGCCTCCCGCGCTGGGCAGGGGAGCGTCCTTGCCGAGGTCCAGATCGATGTCGAAGCTACGATCCATTCCAGCCACAACCACGGGTTGCGGGGTGGATGCCGGCGAACGGGCGAGCACGAGTAACTTTTGGTTGAGCAGTTCGGTCACCTCTTCCTTCCCCTTCATCGGGAAGGCCCTCGCGACGACGATTTTCACCTTCGGATTCTTCGAACGAAGGCTCCCGATCACCCGGTCGATATTGCGGACGATCCCGTCGGCCAAAGGTCCGGCCGCGGCATCGCTTGCGGCGATGTCCTCGGCCCCCAGATGAATCACGGCCACATCGGGGACATTGCGTTCCAACAGCCGGGGCATCTGGTCCGCGATCCAGCTCGAATCCTTGCCCCAATGCCCTTCGTGATCCGGGTCGAACTGGTAGCTTTCCGGCTCCGCCTTGTCATCATGGTGTCTGGCACGGCTACCCACGAAATCGATCAAGTGCCCGCTCCTCCGCAGCAGGCCGTCCAGGTAACGCCTGTAGGAAGTGCTCGAGTCGGGGCCTTCGGTGGCGGAACCGCCGATCAGCATGATTTTCACCGGCGCGAGCGGGGGGGCTTCCATGAACTTCCCGATCACGGGACCCAGGCCTTTCGCCCATGCCTGATAGCCCTCCTTGCTGAGATGGATGCCGTCGGTGTACAAGGACCGGTTGGGGGTGCCGTCGGGCTGGAGGAATTGGTCCTGCAAGTTGAGATAGGCCACCTCGTTGGAATCAAGCGCGAGTCTCGCGTTGATCGCGTTGACGCGCTGGCATTGCCCCCATTTGGCGGGATCGGCGACGGGCAGCAAGGCCATGAGGATCACGCGGGTTTGCGGCAGCCTGCGGCGGAACACCTGGGCGATCGCCCTTTGCCCGTGGGCGATGTCCTCCGGCGGGCAGTCGGGACCCAAGTCCCACTTTTCCCTGCCGCCGGCGCTTTGCTTCACGATGAAGTTGTTGATGCCGCACAGCAACACCGCGACTTTCGGATGCTTTCCCTCGGGAAAATCCAGGTTGCCGCGGGTGACGCGGTGCAGCATGACCGGAGTGATGTCCCCGGAGTTCCCCATATTGACGGGGTTGTACGCGGCGAATCGCTCCTCCCACACCTTCCGGCCGGTGGCGGGCCCGAGCGACCACGACCAGGTGATCGAATCCCCGAAGAATACGAGGCGGGTGTTTTGCGCGGCTGCCACCTCGCGGTTGACCCTTAGAAACTCGCTGTTCCAGTAGTCGTCCAGGACCGCGGATGGCCGCATGGTGCTGGGGGAAAGCGGCACTTCATCCCAGAAGCTTTCCGCGGCTTGCACTGCTGCAATGAGGAAAACGCCTGTGGAACCGAGAAGGGATCGTGCATTCATGGATTGATTGGGATCATTCAACCCGTTCCGCGGCGGAAGAAAGGGATCGAGATCAAAGAACACCCTACGATACCAAGACCCGCGGCATCACCGAATCCAGGACCTCCAGGCAGCGGTGGTTCTGGGCCGGAGTGCCGATCGAGATCCGCACCCAGTCCGGCAATTTGTAGCCGCTCATGGCGCGGATGATCACCCCCTGTTTCAGCATGTCGCGGAACACCCGGTCGCCCTCGCCGACTTTCACCAGGATGAAATTCGCCACGCTGGGAACGAACTCCAGCCCGCGTTCGCGGAAGGCCGCCTCGTAAAAGGCCAGGCCTTCCTTGTTGATTGCCCTGGTCTTCGCCATGTGCTCGGCATCGTCCAGCGCCGCCAGCGCGCCGGCCTGGGCGATCGCGTTGGTGTTGAAGGGCTGGCGGGCCTTTTGCAGAATCTCCGCCACGCCCTTCGAGCACAAGCCGTAGCCGATCCGCAGCGCGGCCAGGCCGTGGATTTTCGAGCAGGTGCGCAGGACGGCCACGTTGCGGCCTTCGCGGACGTACTTGAGAACGTCCGGGGCGTCGTCGAGAAACTCGTGGTAGGCCTCGTCGAAGCACACCACCACGTGCTCCGGCACCCGCGCCATGAAGCGGTCGAGCGCCTCCTGGCCGACCATCGTGCCGGTCGGGTTGTTGGGGTTGGCGATGAACAAGAGCCGGGTATCCGGCGTGATCGCGTCGGCCATCCCTTCCAAGTCATGCACGAAGCCCGGGTCCGGCACCTCGACATACTTCGCGCCGAACAGCGTGGCCATCAGCTTGTACACCACGAAGGCATGTTCCGCGGCGATCAGTTCGGCCTTCGGGTTGAGGAACGAGTGGCAGAGCAGCTCGATGATCTCGTTCGAGCCGTTGCCGAGCACCACGTTGGAAAGCTCCATGTCGAAGCGCTTGGCGATCGCGCTCCGCAGTTTCCAGCCGCCGCCGTCCGGATAGATGTGGGAATCCTCCAGCGCCCTGCGCATCGCCTCCTTCGCCAGCGGCGACGGGCCCAGCGGGTTCTCGTTGGAGGCGACCTTGACGATGTCCTCCGCCCGCAAACCCAGCTCGCGGGCGGTTTCCTCGATCGGTTTCCCGGGCTCGTAGGCGATCAGGTCGCAGACAAAACGGTTGGCAAAGTGGTCGATGGCCATGCGCGGAGGCTAGGCACGGCTGGTGGGGGCCGCAACCCGCAAGATGAGACCCGGAGCACCTGCCGTTGTACTGGACCGCGGATCTTTAGTCCGCTTGGACGGTCCGGGGTTTCGAGCGGACGAAAGTCCGCGGTCCAGTACACCGGCAGGTGCTCCGGGTCTCATCTTGCGGGTTGCGGCCCCCACCAGCCGTGCCTAGCCTCCGC
>CAMCYK010000211.1 GCA_945883695.1 Akkermansia muciniphila
GGTTGTCATTGGGGGTGGGGTGGGGGGTGTAACAGCGTCGCGAGGGGGGACTTGCGACGGGACAACCCAAAACCAGAGCCACCCGAAGTTCAAGGAATCCGGGGCGTTCCTACGTGATCATGGGGCGGTCGCTCTCCATCGGAAAAGACCAGATTGAAGCAGATTGATCATTTTTTATGCGGAAAAAAAATAAAAATGCTACCCGCCGACCCGTTTTCGGATCGGCGGCGGTGGCTATCGAATATCAATCAATCTTAAAAAACCTGCAAAAACGGTGCCGATCAGCGGTCGAGGATCGAGTTCCAATGCTCCACGTGGTCCTTTTGGCCATCGAGTAGCGCGGTCAGGTCGTCGTGCAAGGTGATCGACTTGATCTTGTCTCCTTGGCCGATCTTGTTGACCACGTCCTGGCCTTGGGTGACCTCGCCGAAAACGGCGTGCTTGCCGTCGAGGTGGGGGGTCGGCAAGTGGGTGATGAAGAACTGGCTGCCGTTGGTGTTCGGGCCGGCGTTGGCCATCGAGAACAGGCCGGCTTTCGTGTGCTTCAGCGTGCGGTCGATCTCGTCGGCGAACTTGTACCCCGGGCCGCCGCGGCCGGTGCCGGTGGGATCGCCGCCCTGGATCATGAAGTTCGGAATGACGCGATGGAACGCGACGCCGTCGTAGTAGCCGCGCTTGGCGAGATTGAGGAAATTCGCGCAGGTCATCGGGACCTTGGAAGCGAAGAGGGTGGCGTCGATGTCGCCCTTGTCGGTGTGGAGCGTGATGCGGATGTCGGACATGAAAGCCAGAATCCAGAAGCCAGCGACAAGAGACCAGAAGGAAATTCCGGCGCTCACTCGTCGTGGTGGAACCACAGCAGCACGATCAGCACGAGCCCGACCGTCCAGGTCAGCCAGGCATGCGGAGTGAAGTAGGGATAGATCATCAGCGCGAGGCCGATGGCGACCGGCTTCCAACGGTCGAGCGCGCGACCGTAGCGCCAGGAGCCCAGGCCGATCATTCCGAAGATGAAGCCGGCGAGAATGTTGTAAGGCTCGAAATTCAACACGGGTGAGGTATCTCAGAAACCGCTGGCATGGCAACGAGGCAGATTCTCACGCCTGGGGCAGCCGGTTCATGACCTCGCCGGGCTCAAGACCGCCTTCCCTCAGGGCGCGGATCGAGAGCGAGTCGTGCCGCTTGGCGAGGCGGATCCCGTTGCCGTCGGTGACCAGCGCGTGGTGGAGGTAGCGCGGTTCGGGCAGGCCGAGCAGCGCCTGGAGCTGGCGGTGGACGTGGGTGGAGGCCAGCAGGTCCTCGCCGCGGGTGACGTGGGTGATTTGCTGGAAGGCATCGTCGACGACCACCGCGAGGTGGTAGGAGGTGCCGATGTCCTTGCGGGCGAGGACGACATCGCCGAGCAGGGCGGGATCGGCGGGGAGGAGGCCGTGGCGGAGGTCGGTGAAGGAGAGCGGGCCGGTGATTTCCGCGGCGCGGACGGCATCGAGCCGCCAGGCGGGCTGGGCCCCGGCGGCCAGCCGGGACTGGCGCTCGTCGTCCGGGAGGGCCCGGCAGGTGCCCGGGTAGAGCGCCCCTTCCGGGCCGTGGGGAGCGCCGGTGATGCGGGCGACCTCCTCCTCGATTTCCCGGCGGGTGCAGAAGCAGGGGTAGGCCGCTCCGAGCTGGCGGAGCTGCCCCAGGGCGGAGGCATGCGCTTCCCCGCGGTCCGATTGGCACAGCGCCGGGCCGTCCCAGCCGAGACCGAGCCAGCGCAGGTCCTCTTCGATCGCCGCGTAATACTCCGGCCGCACCCGGGTGTGGTCGATGTCTTCGAAACGCAGCAGGAAGCGGCCGCCCGATTGCTTCGCGAAGTCCCGCGCCACCCTGGCGGCGTGGGCGTGGCCGAGGTGCAGGAAACCGGTCGGACTGGGGGCGAAACGGGTGACGGGAACGGGCATCTGCGGATTTGCGGCTTTTTGAGTTAGCGCGGTTCGAAGCTGGCGCTATGAATAGGGCGCTTGAAGGGCATGACCAAAGACAAACGGGTAGTGATCGTGGGCGCCGGACCGGGCGGGCTTACCGCCGGGATGATCCTGGCACGCCGGGGGTTCGATGTCACCATCGTCGAGAAGCGCGACCGCGTCGGCGGCCGCAACGCCGAGCTGAAGGTGGGCGATTTCTCGTTCGATACCGGACCGACTTTCCTCCACCAGAAATTCACGCTCGACGAGGTGTTCCTGGAGGCCGGCCGGAAGGCGGAGGACTATCTGGATTTCGTGTTGCTCGATCCGATGACCCGTCTGACTTGGGACGGCGTGTCCTTGGAAACGACCTGCGACATCGAGCGGATGGCGGCCGACATCGGCCGCAGCTTCCCGGGGGACGACGAGGGTTACCGCCGCTTCATGGCGGACCACGCGGTGAAGATGCGGACCATTTACCCCTGCCTCCAGCGGCCGTATCACGAGCTGAAGTCCTATCTCAGCACCGCCCTGGTCAAGGCCTTCCCCTATGTCGCGACCGCCAAGTCGGTGGTCGACGTGCTCGACCGCTACTTTATCGACGACCGGCTGAAGCTCGCCTTCACCTTCCAAGCGAAGTACCTCGGGATGTCGCCGTGGCGCTGTCCGGCCTTGTTCAGCATCCTGTCCTACACCGAATACAAATTCGGGATCTACCACGTGCAGGGCGGCCTGTGCAAAATTTCCGATGCGATGGCCAAGGTCTTCGTCGAGCACGGCGGCAAGCTGCGCCTCGGCACGGGGGTGGCGGAGGTCATGTTCAACGGCGGGGAAGTCAAGGGCGTAAGGCTTGACGACGGAGAAGTTCTCGAGTGCGACGACGCCGTCATGAACGCGGACTACGCCCATGCCGTGACCTCGCTGCTCAACGGGAGGTCGCGTTCCAAGGCCGATCTGGAGAAGAAGAAGTTCTCCTGCTCGACCTTCATGCTCTACCTCGGGCTCGACACCATCTACCGGGACGAGCCGCACCATCACATCATCTTCGCCGACGACTACCGGAAGAACGTCGAGGACATCAAGGGCGAGCGGCACGTGTCGGAGGACATGTCGGTTTACGTGCGGAATTCCTCGATCACCGATCCCTCCGTCGCGCCGGCCGGCAAGTCGGGTCTCTACGTGCTGGTGCCGACGATCAACACCCGGCACGGCTATGACTGGACCCGCCACAAGCAGGAATACCGCGACAAGATCCTCGACCGGATCGAGCGCAAGACCGGGATGAAGGACCTGCGGAGCCACATCGTGGAGGAGCGGATCCTCACTCCGGACGACTGGCGCGACGGCCTGGACGTCTTCATGGGGGCCACCTTCAATCTCGCCCACACGCTGGACCAGATGCTTTACCTGCGGCCTCACAACCGGCTGCAGGGTTACGACAACCTCTACCTGGTCGGCGGCGGGACCCATCCCGGCAGCGGGCTGCCGACGATCTACGAGAGCGGCCGGCTATCTTCCAACCTGCTGTGTGACCGCCACGGGGTGGGCTACGAGAAGGTGGATCTGACCACGGGGCTGCTGGAGTGAGGGGCAGGGCCTCATGGCAGCCGGCGGCTCTTGGACTGCTGCGATGATTCGCAGCCTTTTGAATGCAGGGTCAAGCCCGCCGCGGTGGTGGACCGAGGCGACCCTGCAAGATCGCTTCATCCCGTGAGAGCGGTCGGCCCCACCTTTCATTCCGAGAGCTGCGAATCATCGCAGCAGTCCGCAAGCGGCTGCTCCGCGGTTCACGACAGGAGTGTCGTGGCTCCTCAAGGATCGCCGCGGGCGGCGACCCGGCCCCGCGGGCACCGACCCGGCCCCGCGCACGGCTTTCAATCGGCCGCTTCACAGGTGATCGTGACCTTGCCGGGGATGGCCGGCAGGTCGATCACGTGCGGCACTCCGGGCAGGCCGGCGATGTAGACGGGGGTCTCGCTGCGGACGAAATTCGGCAGGTCGACGCGGTTGTCGGAAATGACCACCTGGTTGCGGCCGTCGACGATCGGCGAGATCGCCTCGCCGGGAGCGCGCGAGAAGCCGGCGAACTTCTCGTGGGACAGCAGGCCGCGGATGATCACGAAGCCGCCCCGCGGTTCGACGGTGAAGGTGCCGGTGTAGCCGAGATTGCGGGTCGCGAAATCCTTCGGGGTGGTCGGGGTCACCGGAAACACTCCGTTTGAGGTCGAGGCGGCCATCTTCACCTTGGACATCTCCGCCGGTTTGAAATCGGTCGGATAGATGAACTCGCGCAGCATCTCGACCTTCACTTCCTTGCCCGGCCGCGCGACGATGGAAGGAGCGGTGACGACTTCATCCTGGCCGCTGAAAGTCATCGTGAGCCGGTATTTTCCGGCTGCCTTGGCGTTCTGGCCGGAGAGCTCGGAGTAGCGGCTCGCCGCAATCGAAGGATTTCCGGCGGTATCATGGCTGCACTGGCTCAGGAGCAGGACAAGGGAGGCGGGAACCAAGGTTTTGACCATGCGTCACGCTAGATCCTCGCCGCCGGTCGTGTCAATCCGGCGGCGATAGCTTTCCACCGCCTGGGTCCAGACGGCGTGGATGCCTTCCTCAGGCCGCAACCACACCGCGCGATGAAGCATCAACATCCCGGGCGCGAGATAGAGCAGTTCGATCATCTCGTCTTTCGACAAGGCACCGGGTCCCTCGGTGAGGCAGCGTTCGACCAGCGCCTCGTTTTCCGACGACAAGTCGGCGGGCTCGAGCAGCGAGACATGGACGCCGTTCACGTAGGGATCGACCACCGCGGCGATCACCCCGTGGCGGCCGGGGGCGGAGGCGTCGAGCGCGGGGTCGAGCGAGGCCTTGGCGAGGTCCGCCAGCTTGAGCACGGCGGGAGGATCGAGCTCTTCCGGCGTCGCCAGGATGCGCCGCTTCGCCAGCGCGGTGCCGTAGCGCGCGCGGCTGGTCCAGACCGAGACCGGAATGCAGAGGATCAGACCGAGCAGGATGGGCGACATCCACGCGGCGAAGACCGGGCTGATGTTCCAGGCGAGGACGGCCCAGCCGATACCGATCACGGTGGGAGTGGCGTGGACCGCCAGCGCCTCGCGCCAGCCGGTGCCGTCCGCCTCGCGGTTCTGGCTGCCCCAGCCGACGGCGCGACCGAGCACGATGCTCAGGACCATGAAGGTGTGGGCCGCCATCACGCAGGGCGCCAGCAGCATCGAGATGACGGTTTCCAGCAGCGTCCCGGCGATCAGCGGGCAGGCGCCGCCGAAGGAGCGGCGGACCCGCGGGACGAGGAGCGCCCCGGTGACTGCGAGGATCTTCGGCAGGAACAGCAGCAGGAAGATGAAGCCGGTGAGGATCAGGCTTTGCTCGATGCCGCCGATCTCCAGCCAGCGTCCGACCAACGTTTCGTCGTAGGGCAGGTTGCTCAGTTCGCTGCCGGCGCGGTCCCACGCGACCCAGGTGCCGAAGATCAGGAAGAGGAACCACAGCGGGCTGCCGAGGTAGGCCATGATGCCCATGAAAAGGTGGGCGCGCACGGTCAGCGGCAGCTTGCGGGCGAAGATCAGCCACAGGTGCTGCAGGTTGCCCTGGCACCAGCGGCGGTCGCGCTTGAGGTGGTCGATCAGGGTCGGCGGGGCTTCCTCGTAGGTGCCCTCGATGTCCCAGGCGAGCCAGACTTCCCAGCCCTGGGAGACCATCAGCGCGGCTTCGACGAAATCGTGGCTCAGGATTTTCCCGCCGAAGGGCTCGCGGCCGGGCAGGTCGGGCAGCTCGCAGAAATCGGAGAACGGCTTCACGCGGATCAGCGCGTTGTGGCCCCAGTAGCTGCCGCCGCCGAGTTGCCACCAGTTCAGGCCGCGGATGAACAGCGGGCCGTAGAGGCGCATCGCGAACTGCTGGAGGCGGGTGAACACCGAGGAACCGCGGATCAGCCTGGGCGGGGTCTGGAGGATGCCGAGGTTCGGGTAAGCCTCCATCACGCGGGTCATCTTGAGGATGTCGCCGCCGTCCATCAGGCTGTCGGCGTCGAGCACCACCATCCCTTCGTAGCCGCCGCCCCAGGTGCGGACGAAGTCGCCGATGTTGCCGGCCTTGCGGTTCTCGTTTTTCCTACGACGCCGGTAGTAGATGCGGCCGAAGCCGCCGAGTTTGCGGCACAGGTTGGTCCACGCCGTTTCCTCGAGCACCCAGAGGTCGAGGTCGCGGGTGTCGCTGAGGATGAAGAAATCGAAGGATCTGAGGTGGCCGGTCGCCTCGATCGAGCGGTGGATCGCCTCGATCCGCGCGCAGAAGCGGTGGCAGTCCTCGTTGTAGACCGGCATCACCACCGCGTAGCGGCGGGCCAGCGGGGCGTCGCCGGCTTCTTCGGCGAGCTTGGTGATGCGCACCGCGCGCTTCCTCCCCCACACGATGTCCCAGGCCCCGAAGAGGGCGTGGAACGAGCCGAGCACCAGCAGGCCGTTGAGGATGAAGAACACCACCAGCAGCAGCAGGTGGGCCCGGTGCATCCCGGCGCGGGAGAACAGGTCGTAGAGCCAGTAGGTCGCGGCGAGGTTGACCAGCACCACGCTGCCGAAGAACAGCAGCCGCCGCAGGCTGGCCCGCAGCGGGCTGAAGAAGGGGCGGACCTGTTGGGGTGAATCTGGGGAGGTCTCGTCCATCACATGAAAAAGATGAACCAAAGCGTGGCGCCGACGAGCGCCAGCAGGAACAGGGCCACCATCCGCCGCACGATCGGGCGGCGGTCCATGGTCTCCCACCACTGGGCGGCGCCTTCACCGATGACGTTCAACTCGAGCGGCTTCGGCACCATGGTCAGGTTGGCGAAGCGCGGGCCGGCGGCGAGGTAGGACTTGCGCATCGCCTCGGTGAAGGCGGGCGGCCAGGGGGCGGGAGTGAGGAACACGCCTTGCCATTTCCCGGGCATGTCGGCCAGCAGCAGCGCCAGCCGGCCGCGGGCGGCGAGGCGCCGGTTTTCGAGCGGTTCGTCGAGCACATCCTGGGTCCAGGCCGCGATCTCGCTGAGGGTTTCCTCCATCGCCAGCACGCGGGCCGGCACGCCGGGCTCGCTGGCGCCGCGGGCCGAGGCGCGCCAGAGGATGGCCCGCACCAGTTCGGCGACCAGCAGCCGGTTGCGCAGGCGGAGCGCCTGGAGATAGGCCTCGACCGCGGCGTAGGCCTCCTCCCATTCGGACAGCTCGGTCTCGCTGAGCGGCCGCAACGTTTCTAGGGGGTGATACGGTAAGCCCATGTTTCAGTCAGGAAATCATCCCCTTTTTTCAGGCAACAGCGCAACTCCTGCGGTCCCACGTCGGCCAGCTTGCCGCCGGCGGCGGAGGGGGCGATCTGGAACGCCACGCGCCAGCGGCCATCCGGCAGCGGTTGGACGGCCGTTCCCTGGATTTTCACCTTGGTCGCGTTGTCGCCGACCACCGTGACGATCGCTTCGGGCGGGTCGCCCTGCCATTTCTCCAGCGAGCCACCCGCGAACTCGACGATGACCGTCCGTTGTTCCGGCTGCCAATCGTGCAGTCCGGTGCGGGTCGCCACCACCCGGCCGCCGGCACCCGCCGGGTCCTCGGTCATCGTCCAGTGCTGTTTGTAGGAAAACTCGTGACGTTCGCCGGGCTGCGGGGTGCGGGCCGGCTCCCACAGGGCGACGATATTGTCGGTGAGTTCGTTGCCGGCGGGGATTTCCATCAGCATGACCTTGCCGGAACCCCAGTCGCTGGTCGGCTCGATCCACAGCGAGGGCCGCTGGTGGTAAAGCGCCTCGCCGTCCTCATAGGCCGCGAAGCGCCGGTCGCGCTGGAGCAGCCCGAAACCGGCGCACTGGTCCACCGCGAAGAAGCTGAATTCCAGCTTGCCGCTGTCGTTGGCCAGCGGCCGCCAGATCTTCTCCCCGTTGCCCATGTGGATCGCCAGCCCGTCGGAATCGTGGACCTCCGGGCGGAAGTCATCGAAGCGCCGCTTCGAATTCTCGCCGAACCAGAACATGCTCGACATCGGAGCGATGCCGAAGCGCTTGACCGCCCGGCGCGGGTAGAGGGCCGCCCGCACCGTCACCACGGTGTCGTCGCCGGGCTGGATGATGAAGCCGTAGGCACCGGTGCAGGACGGGCCGTCGAGCAGGGCGAACAGCAGGGTCACCGGGTCCTCCGGCGCGGGCTTGCGCAGCCAGAACTCGCGGAAAACCGGGAATTCCTCGGTGACGCCGTCGGCCCCGGTGTCGATCGCCAGTCCGCGCGACGAAATCCCGTAGCGTTGGTTCCTGCCAAGGGCCCGCCAGTAGCTGGCACCCTGGAAGACGGCGAGTTCGTCATGGTAGTCGGGGCGGTTGAGCAGGGCATGGAGCCGCACGCCGTCGAATCCGGCGTCCGGCGGCAACTCGCCGCGCGGGCCCACCAGCGGCCCGTAATGGAAGAACGCCTCCGACACCCGGATCCGCTGGAGGTGGGTCGCGGTGAATTCATTGACCATCACCGGCGGGCGATCGCGGTAGCCCGGATGAAAAAGCATCGCGCGGAAAGGCAGGTTCTCCGCCGCCCACAAGGCGCGCTCCGGGATGAAGCGGATGTCGCGATACTGGTCGTAACTGAGATTCCTCATCCACTCCGGCAGCGCGTCCCTGGCCGGCGCCTCGTAGGGTTTGGCGGCGAGTTCCTTGGCCCGGGCATCGATCAGCTCGAAGGTCACGTCTTCCCGCTGCCAGGTCTGGGCCATGGCGGGCAGTGCCAGGGTCAGGGCGGCGGTAACAAGGGGGATGCGATGAACCACAGGAGATCGCATATCCGGTGCCGCGGCGCTGTCAATCCGCGGAACAGCGATTCCATTGAAAGAACCCGGTGGATCCGTCGTAATCCGGGCGGTCCGCCCTCGTCGATTCAGGTTTAAGTCCCTGAATAACAAGGAGTAGTCCCGGCGGGAATCGAACCCACACCTACGGCTTCGGAGGCCATCGTCCTATCCATTGGACTACGGGACCCTTGAATGGCACCTGGGTGCTTATCGCGGCGGGCGGGAAGGTAGCGAGGCGCGACGGGGCTTGGCAAGGAGAACCTCGGGCGGCCTCAATGCCGCTCGCGGGCCAGCATTTCGTTTTCTTCCTCGGTCGAGTGGATCTGCAGGCTGACGTTCACGTCCTCGCGCTCGGTGATCGATTTCAGCACACCGCGGATGGCGGAGGCACTGAAGCCGTTGCGGCCGATCAGCAGGGCGACGTCGGACTGGCGGAGGACCAGCTTGAAGCGCAGGCGCTTGGGGCCGAGCTCGGTGACCTTGAGCTGGGCTTCGGCCGGGAACTCGATGAATTGCACGGCAATGTACTGGAGGAAATTCCGGATTTGGTCGGTCACCCGTTGCATGGGGGGGATGATGCCGTGATCCGGGTCGAGGGCAAGGTCGGAAGCGGTGGCCGGGCGTCCATCCGCATGGAAAAGGCGGGTGAATAAATTTCGGATCCGCGGCGTTTTACCGAAGATGCACTCATTTCTCTCGCTCCTCGGGGCCGCCGTGCTGGCGACCGGAACCTGCCTGGCTGCCGAACCGTCGCACGAACTGACGCCGCAGACCGCGGTGAAATTGATCAACCTGATGATCGAGGACCGCGAGCAGGCGATCGAGGTCGGGATGATTGTGGAAGGCAAAAGCCAGCAGGGGCCCTTCCTGGCCGAGCATGTCCGGCGGGTGGTGACGGTGCATCCGGTCATGGAAGACGGCAAGCGGGTGCGCCGGATGCAATGCTACGATTTCCAGTGGAGCGAGGCGTATGGCTGGTACGCGTGGGAAAAGCGCGTGGAGCGCGGCGGCGACGCGATCTGGATCTGGAGCGAGCTGAAGGGCGAGGTGGTGGTGCGCTGAGGCCGGGCGTGTCGCTTCCTATTACCGAAACGCCGCCGGATGGATCCACGCGAGTCCGGGAAAGCGGGCGAAGCCCTCCGGATCCGAAACTCCGCGGGACCCACCGCAAGGCCGTTCCCTGAGCCCGGAACCTGGAAGTGACCGAGTGCCTTTCACCCGAACACGCCGGTGCGAAGCTGCCGGAAGTTGAACAGTCGCTCTTCCTTCGATTCTCCGGCCAAGCCTCGCATCGGTCGCGCGCCATCCTTCCGCTTCGGCCCGAAGCGGTCGCGGAACGCCGCGAACATCTCCTCCACGAAGGCCTTGCCGCCGATCACCGCGCCATCGCTGAAGTAGCGGATCTTGCAGCGCAGGTAGTCGGCTTGTGAAAGCTTCCCGCCACGCGCCAGCACCTCCAGCGCCTTTTCCCGCGGGATCCGGTCGCGGTAGACCGCTGCCAATTCGCCTTTCGACGCTTCCTCCACCTGTCGGGATTCGTTCTCCGGGATCCCGAACAGGTGGCAACGCCAGCGGCGCAGGGCTTCCTTGGGCGTGGAGGCGGTGGCCGGGTCCGGCTTCATGCCGCCGTGGGGATTGAGGGCCGCGAGGAAGGCCACGGCTTCCCGCGCTTCCTTGCCTCCGGCGACCGCTTCGGCATAGCCGCACCAGCGGTAGTCCTTCGGATCGTCGCAGATCATCGCGCGGACGGGGTTGAGGTCGATGTAAGCGGCCATCGCCCGCAGCGCCTGGCCTTTGCCTTCCACCAGCACCGAGCGGAAGCGGTCTTCCCACAGCGTCCCGCGGCGGGCGTGGCGGCCGTTGAACCATTGGGTGAAACGTTGCTTGAGCACTTTCATGAAGGCGCTGATGTCCCACATACGGCCGAACCATCGATCCCGCAGCTCCTCCGCTGCCGAGGTGTTGCCTTGCTTCCGATGCAGCTCCAACTGCCACTCCAAGTCATTTGCCAGCTTGTCGCCGAGGTCCGCACGCACCTTCGCCACCAGCCCCGCATCATCCGGCAGCGCCGCCGCGTCAGGCCGCTGCGGCACTTCCACCAGGATGTGGAAGTGGTTGGACATGATGCAGTAGGAGATCACCCGCAGCCCGCCGAAACGTTCGTAGGTCCGCATGTATTCCACCATCTTGTCCTTCTCTTCCTCCTTCAGGACGAACTGCCGGTCCACGACCCGCGAAACCACGTGGTAGTAGGCGACCGGAAGGAAAGCAGGGGCTTTGAGGCGGCGCAGGCGCATGGGCGGAGGCTGGAAGGTTGGAAGGTTGGAAGGTTGGAAGGTTGGAAGGTTGGAAGGTTGGAAGGTTGGAAGGTTGGAAGGTTGGAAGG
>CAMCYK010000212.1 GCA_945883695.1 Akkermansia muciniphila
TGAGGCGACTCCAGAGCTCTCCCATGGCGCGTTTGGTGGATTTGCCCTCCACGGTTTCCATCAGCACGGCAAGCTCCTCGATCCACTTGGCGACCTGCCGCTGTTCGGACGGCCACCGTTCGTCATCCGCGCCCTGCTCACCCGATACGCACCGTGATCCGATGCACACCAAGCACGTCTGCCACCTGCTGCTGGTGCATTTTCCGCTCTATACGGCACACCCTCAGATGGTCTCCGAGGCTTTGCGGCAAAAGAGGTGCAGCCGGAGCCTCCTCCGTATAAGAGCCTACTCGAGTCATTTTGTAAATTTGCAACGCCTCCAACCGGACGCGGCGGCTGACTTGATGAAGCGCGCGGTGTACGACGGCGCGCGGGGGTCTTTTGAACGGGCGAAAATCGTGCAACTGGCCGAGACCGATCCGGCCGCGGCAATCGCCTATGCCCGGTCCCTCGGAGCGATCGCGAGTGACCCGGTGCCACAGGCGGTGGTGGCCATCGCGAAGCTGGACCCGGAGAAAGCGGCGGCGGAGGTCGAGGCGATGGCGTCGAGCCGCAGCAAGGCGCTGTCGGTGGTGGCGCTGGCGAAGACCTGGGTCACCCGCGATGCCGATGCGGCGCTGGCCTGGGTCCGCGGGCAGCCGGAGGGTCCGGTACGGCAGGCGGCGCTGGTCGCGGCGGCGGGGACGATGATCGCGGAGCCGCAGCGGGCTCTCGCACTGGTCGAAGAAGCGGGCTGGACCCGCGAAGGGGATTTTCACGAGATACAGGTCGGATCCATGATGCCGTCGGAGTCCCGGGAAAAGCCAGACCCGATGAAGGTGGCGGCGGACGCCTTGCGCAACTGGTCGGCGAGCGCTCCGGAAGCGGCGCGGCGCTACCTTGGCGAATCGGTGCCGGAGGCGCTGCGGGACAAGGTGGCCGTGGAGGCGGGGATCGAGCCATGACGACGAGTTCGAAAGTTGTTTTGCTCGCGCTGGGTGGCCTCGCGGTCGGCTGGGTCGCGTCGTCGTCCGGGCGCGGTCGAAGCGCGGCGAATCCGCCGCCCCCCGAGACCGCTGCTTCCACCATGACTTCCAAGTCCGCGCCGCGCCGCACGGCCGCAGCCGCCCGGATGGACGTCGCGGCCTGCCGCGCGCTGCTGGCGGCGGCGGATGATCGTCATCCCTTGTTGCGCCGTTTCGAACGCGAACAGGCGCTGCGGCGCAGGCTCGAACTCGACGCGCCGGGGGCCTTGGCCGAGGCGGCGAAAGACCCGGAGGCGGACCTCGCGCGGGAGCTGTTGGAAGCGTGGGCTGAACTCGATCCGCGGGCCGCGCTCGATGCCTTGAATGCTTCGAGCCGCAAGCTCACCGCGGCGGTGGCACGGCATTTCTTCATCGCGCTGATGAACCGCGACCCGGCGATGGCGGCGGAAGAATTGGGGAGGCCCAGGTGGAAGGAAGGGAAATATGAACTGCTCGGCTGGGATTTTCACAAGGACGTCCAGCGGCAGTGGATGAAGTCCGATCCCGCGGCGGCGATCGCGTCGTTCGGGCCGCCGGGCTCGAAGTCGTCTTTGAGCGCGGCCGAAGCGGCGATGGCGGAAGCCTGGGCCGAGGTCGATTTTCCGGCGGCGTGGGCACACTTCGTGTCAAAGGGCTTCGGTGACGACGGGTTTTCGATGCCGGACGCGATGGCCATGCTGGCGAGGGGATTGCTGAAGGGCGATCCGCGGGCCTTGGAAATCGAGAACGCTTTTGAGGGATCGGCGGACCCGGATGCGAGCGACCCGCGCGAGGCACTTGCCGAAAATATGGCCGAGTCCAATCCGCAGGCGGCTCTGGAGTGGGCCTCGTCACGACCGGAAGATGACCCGCTGCGGAAAGCGATTGAACAGAAAGTGGCGTCGGATCTGGCGAGTTCGGATCCGGAGGCGGCGTTGGCCTTGTGGGCGGCAAGTGGCGGCTCGAAACTGGGTGACGGAAAGGGGATCGGCCGGCGGCGGAGGATCGACGATCGGATCGCCGGGGATCGGGATCGGCATGCGCTTGACGGACGGCGCGAGGAATTCGGGGAGGGAGATCTTGCGGTCGAAGTTGCGGTCGCACTTGCGGAAGAGGGCACGCAAGGTGGGCGCGGATAGGCCGAGCGCGGCGGCTTCGTCGCGGCTGAGGGAGCCGTCGTCGTTGCGATCCGCGGCTTCGAAAAAACGGGTCCGGTCGGCGATCACCGTGGCGCCCGGACCTTTCTCCGCGGCGGAAAGCGGAGCGGCCAGCGCGGCGACCAGCGGGAGGGAGAGGAAGCGCTTCATCGGGTTGGACTCGAGGATCGGACATCCGGGCGCGCGAGTCAAGAAGGCGGAGACCGCGGGGAGTCGGCCGCTCACTGGCCGCGGACCATGGCGAGCACGCTTTTCACGTCGAGCGTGCCGGCTTGCTGCTGGATCTGCGGGAGGAATCTGCAAGGGCAGGATCGCCATGGTGGCGAGGGTCTCGGGCAGCAGCTCGAGGGCGCGGTTGAGGATCGAGTAGCGCAGCACCAGCGAATCGACTTCCGGTTTCAGGGCGGCTCCCGGTGCCGCGGCGGCGAGCGGCAGCGCCGGGGGAAGGCTCGGCAGGAGGAAAGGCTCGCTCGCGCCCGGCTCCGCGGCCGCCACCGCGTCGGCCGTGGCCACCAAGGCCGCGGCGGCGGGTGCGGCCAGACCGAGGGCCGCGGCGAGATCGCGCAGGAAGGTTTTCTCCGCGTCGTCGGTCTCGTGGTCGGCCTCGCACACGCAGATCGCCATCTCGTGATCCTTTTGCCACGGCTTTCACGCATCACGGACCGGGCATGATCGCCCGACTGCCATGAAAACCATCGCCACACTCCTGTTCTCGACGCTCCTCGCCGGCATCGCCGCGGCCGGCCAGACCACGATTTTCAACGACACCACCGAGTTGCGCTTCGTGAGGATCACCCACAAGGGCGAGAAGCTCGCCGCGACCTGGTTGCTGCCGGGCCAGCGGGTGGTTGTGCAAGTCGACGAGACGCGCCGCGGCAAGCCGCTGCTGATGCTCGACGTCCCGAACTTCACGAAGTATGGAACCGAGCAGGAGCGCGAGCGGAAGGTCAAATTCTACTACATGCCCAAGAAGCCGACTCCGCTGTTCTTCAATCTTTCGTGGTTCAAGTACAGCCTCGATGCCTGAGCGCCGGCCGCTCAGCATTCGACCACGTTCACCGCGAGGCCGCCGCGCGAGGTTTCCTTGTACTTGCTCTTCATGTCGCGGCCGGTGTCGCGCATGGTCTTGATCACCTTGTCGAGCGAGACGAAGTGGGAGCCGTCGCCGGCCAGCGCGAGGCGGGCGGCGTTGATCGCTTTGACGGAGCCCATCGCGTTGCGCTCGATGCAGGGGATCTGCACGAGGCCGCCGACCGGGTCGCAGGTCAGGCCGAGGTTGTGCTCCATGCCGATCTCGGCGGCGTTCTCGACCTGCTTCGGCGTGCCGCCGAGGTATTCGACGAGGCCGGCGGCAGCCATCGAGCAGGCCACCCCGACCTCGCCCTGGCAGCCGGCTTCCGCGCCGGAAATCGAGGCGTTGCGCTTGTAAAGCATGCCGACCGCCGCGGCGGTGAGCAGAAAGCGGTGGACGCCGTCGGGATGGGCCGGGTGCTTGAAGCGGACCGCATAGTGGAGGACCGCCGGGATGATGCCGGCGGCGCCGTTGGTCGGGGCGGTGACGACGCGGCCGCCGGCGGCGTTTTCCTCGTTCACGGCGAGCGCGTAAAGGTTGACCCAGTCGAGGATGGTCAGCGGATCGGAGAGCGAGGCTTCGGGCGTGCTACGAAGGTTCTCGTAGATCGCCTTCGCGCGGCGCTTCACCTTCAGGCCGCCCGGCAGGATTCCCTCGCCGGCGCAGCCGCGCTTCACACAGTCCTGCATCGCTTGCCAGATCGCGTCGAGCCGCGAGCGGGTTTCCGCTTCGGGCCGGAGGGCGGCCTCGTTGGCGAGGAGGAGCCAGGAAATGGATTGGCCGCCCGACTCGCAGCGGGCCATCAGTTCGGCGGCGGTGGTGAACGGGTGCGGCTGTTCGATCTCCGCGGCGGGCGGCGATTTCAGCTCGGCCTCGCTGGCGATGAAGCCGCCGCCGAGCGAGTAGATCACCGCGTCCGCGAGCGCCTCGCCGTCGCGGTCGAGGGCGCTGAAATGCATGCCGTTCGGGTGGAGCGGCAGCGGCTTGAGGCGCTTGAAATCGAGGTCGGTCTCCTCGTCGAAGCCGATCACGTGTCCGCCGGGCAGCCGCAACGTGCCGCCGCGGATCGCGGCGAGCATTTCCGGGATGCGGTCGATCGCGACACTCTCCGGTTCCTCGCCGAGGAAGCCTAACAGGATGGCCGGACCGGTGCCGTGGCCTTTTCCGGTGGCGGCGAGCGAGCCGTAGAGATCGCAGCGCAGGCGGGTCACGCGGGGAGCCAGACCGGACGATTCGAGGTAGCGGACGAAGCGGCAGGCGGCGCGCATCGGGCCCACCGTGTGGGACGACGAGGGGCCGATGCCGATGGTGAACAGGTCGAGCGCGGAGAGGGTCATGGAACCGCCGCGCAGGATGACGGGTGGCGCGCGAGGCCGCAAGATCCGGCGAAAAATTGACCGCATCGGCGGGCGGAAACGCGCGATCGGGTCAAAGGATGGGACGGGATCGCGCGGGACGGCGGATCGCGTTGCAAAAGCGCGGGCGCGGGGGCTTCCGCCGGTGCATGTTGGCATGTCGGAGGTGGATGAATGTCTGCGCAATTTCGAAGAATAGATGCGCCAAAACCTCTGGCTCCCGCCGTGAGGGTCGCGCATTCTTCGATGACATCGACCCTTCCAGCAAGTGCCGGAATCCAAGTTCCGCGGCACTCCACCGGACCGGGGATGAACCCGAGGGAGTCGGACCCGGAACGCGACGCTCCCGAAAACCCTCACCGGACTCCCGCGCGGTTACCGCGGAAGTC
The DNA here is from genome assembly GCA_945883695.1 of Akkermansia muciniphila. Lineage (GTDB taxonomy): Bacteria > Verrucomicrobiota > Verrucomicrobiia > Verrucomicrobiales > Akkermansiaceae > Haloferula > Haloferula muciniphila_A. The sequence continues at coordinate 4,957 of CAMCYK010000212.1, forward strand.
CGGGCATCAGTATCCGAAAAACAAAACCCATGAAATCCACAACATTCCTGCCGCTGCTGGTCTGCGGACCCTTGCTCGGCGTCTCCGCCATCCGCGCCGGCCAGATCGAGGCCGACTTCAACGACATGGTGCCCGGCGACACCCGGACCCGGACGACCGGCGCCGCCGCGAACCTCAACAACCTCAACACCGGCAGCGGCTTCCTCCCGGACAACGGCAGCGCCGACGGCGGGGCCGGCGAGTACAACAACGACACCGGTGTCCTGCAGTTCGCGACCGGAGATCTTCCCGTCCCACCCGGTGTCGCCGGTTTCATCAGCGCGCAACGAGCCAGCTCGGGGAGCCCTACCGGGGTCTCGCTATCCCATCTGGCGGGAGCCCCGCTGACCGGTCACCGGATGCAAGACCGGCACTTCGCAAGCCCGCTGGCCGGCAACACGGTGTGGTTCTCCTTTCTGGTCCGCCTCGACGGTCCGGATGCCGAGGGCCAGGTCTATTTCAACGCCCCGGTGCTGACCGGCGGCTCCAGCTCGTCCAACACGACCGGCGCGTTCGGGATCGTCTTCGGCGGTCCCAGCACCCCGGGCGCCTTCGCGATCAACCTGACCCCCGCCAACCGGATCTCCGCCCTGATCGGCACCCCCGCCGCGTCCCGCGTCTACTACGATGACCTCGACAACAGCGGCGTGATCGACGGCACCGAAACCGACCGCAACGGCAACGGCGTGATCGACGGGGTCGAAGTCGGCAAGGGCAGCGTCGCCGCCATCGCTTCCCGCCTGGTCATCGGCCGCGTCACGGTGGACAGCGCCCCCGGCGCGCCGGATACCATCGACCTGTGGTTGAACCCGGCCAACACCGCCACCGTGGGCGCTCTCGGCGCGCCCACCCTTACCGCGACCAGCGACGAGGTCGATGCCGCGGGCATCTTCTCGGTCGCCTTCGCCGCGTGGCGCGAGGTCGCTCCGGTGCCCGCCGGCGGACCCTACACCGACGGCGGCCGGACGGCGATCGACCACTTCCGCGCGAGCGATCTGGCGAACGCCTTCGATTTCGTCACCGGCAACGTCCAGGCCGATCCGAAACTCGTCACGCTCACCAGCGGGTCGCCGAATTTCAACTTCGCCGGCGTTTACGGCTCCGGCTCGCCGCTGAGCTCGGCGCCCCGCACCGTGATCCTGAAGAACGAAGGCGCCACCCGGGACATCGTGATCCAATCGATCTCGTTCCAGAACGGCAATGCCGCGGGAGTCTTCAACATCACCAGCCAGCCGACCCTGCCGCTGACGCTCAATCCGGGTCAGACCGCCAGCATCACGATGGTGGCCACCGGCTCGGTCTTTTCCTCCAACTTCAGCGACACGCTGGTCGTCAACACCGATGAGGACGCGCCTTTCCCGCAGGATCTTTTCCTGCCGGTGGCCGCCACCTTTTACACCGCGGGCGCCCAGGTGAACACGAATCCGGGCTTCACCACCAACCTCAACGGCTGGCAGGACGACGTCTTCACCAGCCCCGGCGGAGCGGTCCCGCGGGTGGTCCCGGGCTTCAGCGGTGCCGGCGGCATGGTCCGGCTGCGCGGCGAGGGCGATGTCGCGGTCGGCGCTCCCGACAACTTCAGCCAGGCGGTGCTCAACGGGGCCTCGAACTTCGAGTTCAGCTTCCTGCTCAGCCCCGTCGCGACCTCCGAATTCGCGAAGTATGCCGGCGGGGCGCCGCTTGCCACCGACCGGACTTTCCAGGTCGTGATCCAGGCGGACTCGAACGTCCCCCAACCGGCGAACGGCACCGAAGGGACCTGGACGGACGAGTTCAACAACGACGCCTCGCTGATCAACCTCGCCTACCTTCCCGCCGCGAACGACCTCGCCGTCTGGGATGCCAGCGCCGCGGGTGGTGCCGGCGCCTGGCAGCTCCTCGGCGTCGGTCCGCTCACCGGATCGGTGGACAGGAGACCCGTTCCCGTCGTCGTCACCGACACCGACAGCGACCTGTTGGACGACGCCTGGGAACTGTCGTTCTTCCCCGGCGATCTCAGCCAGCTCAGCGGCCTCGCCGGCGCGGACTTTGAAGCCGACGACGTCAGCGACCTCCAGGAATTCCAGAAGGGCTTCAATCCCACCCTCGCGGACAGCGATTTCGACGGGATCGACGACCTCGACGACCACGCCGGGAACGGCATCCTCAACGCCGCCACCGGCGATACCGTCAACTGGCACCTGATCCGCGTGAAAGGCACGAACTTCGGGTCCGGCGGCGCCAGCTACACCGTGAGCGTTTCCGATCCCAACGCCACCACCACCGCGGACACCTCCGCACCGCTGGCGGTCTGGGCGGAACAGAGCGGCTTCGACAGCACCCCGGGAGGCTACACCTTCACCACCGGCGACATCACCACCGGTTCCGGCCTCGCGGGGGCCGGCGTGGTCACCACCAGCTACTGGCTCGACGAAGTGAATTTCTTTTCGGTGCAGGCCCCGGACCCCGGCGTCGGCGTCGCCGAGTTCGCGACCATCGTCGCCCACAACGTGCCGACCGCGTCGAATCCGCTGACCATCACGAACACCGGTTTCAACGCCGATCTGACCGTGACCGGCCTGACCTTCGCCGCGGGTTCCGCCTTTTCGACGACCCAGGTTTTCCCGCTGGTCATCCCGGCCAACAGCTCGGCCGACGTCCGGATCGGCGTGACCGCGGCGGCGATTCCCGCGCCGAACAACTCGGTGGTGGAGACCGTCACCGTGGTGACTGACGCCTTCCCCTCCGGCAATATCGCGAGGAGGCTGAGCGCGGTGGTCACGGGCAGCGGCAACCTGCTCGGCAACTGGAACTTCGAAACGCCGGGCACCGACCCCGTCACCGACAACGACAGCTTCGCGATCTGGGGGGAGAACAACGGCAGCGTGAATTTCGGCGGCCTGGTTCCCGGCTCCGGCACCTCCGCGCGGATCGTCGCCGCCACCACGCTGAACAACACCCTCGGCACCGGTGCCGGCGGCTTCCAGATCAGCTTCCCGTTCACCATGCAGGCGCCGGCGGCCGGCGCGCAGGACCGCCTGTTCAACCTCCAGCTGCGCTCCGTGGCGAACATCGGGGAAGAAGAGATCAACCTGCGCGTTTCCAACGGGGTGACGTCCAACGTGCAGATGTTCAACGGGGCCTGGACTTCGTTCGGCCCGGCCTTCACCGCCGCGCTATCGAGCGATGCGAACGCCGATGGGGACTTCGCCGATGCCGGTGACGCCAGGAACGTCTACCGCTTCATCCTGACCGGCACCGGCTGGGGAGCCGGAGCTCCGACCTTCGGCGTCAAGCTGATCGGCCCGGATGGAACGACCGTGCTGGTGGACGAGCAAGGTCTCACCCCGGCGCAGGCCTTCCGGGACAAGGTCGAAACCCTCACCAGCCCGCTGGGCCTCTTGTCCTTTCTCTCGACCTCGGGCACCCCGCGCTTCTGTGTCGATGATGTCAGCGCGCTGCTCGTCCTGCCCGACAACGTCGAGATCACCGGCATCTCCGGCGGCCCCGGCGGCCTCACGCTGACCTGGAACAGCCCGGGCCCGGTGACCGTCAAGCGGTCGACCGACCTGGTCGACTGGACCGACATCAGCCTCAACGACGCCGACGGCACCCACACCGACCTCACGGCACCCGCCGGCAAGGCCTTCTACCGCGTGGTGACGCCCTGAGCGGATCATTGGATCCGATCGAAATCCCGGGGTGCCGCACGAGGTGCGGCACCTCTTTTTTTCGCGGCCGAAGGCATCAGACGTCGCCGCCGCGGTAGCCTTTCGACTGCGCCACATCGAGCTCCGGGAGCGTGATGGAGCTGAGCGATTTCTTCCCAGCCCCGCCCCGCCCTTGCCATGGGCCTTTTACTCTTCCTATGGTCTTCCGTGACTGAATTTCTCCAGGATTTCCACCGGGATTTCGACCAAAAGCTCCGGGCCGGTGCCGACGAGCCGAGACCGACGGTCACCGCCGCCAGGTATCAGCCCGCCGTTCTTGGCAAGGAATCCCGCCATTTCGCATCGGACGACTTCGCCGCATGAACGCCGTCGAAATCGAAGAAGCCGTTTCCCAGCTCGCCAAGGAGCCGTTTGACGCCGCGGGCTTCCCCTATGCCTTCCTGGAGGCCTTCGGCAACAAGGCGGCGACGATCCAGCGGCTGAAAAGCGGGGCGACCAACCAGTCCGACGTCCGCGGCGTCCTCCAGCGCAGCAATATCCACCTCAAGACCTGCCCGGAAGGCCATGTGCCTTCGACGCTCAAGGAGCTGCGGGAGAGCCCGGCGACGCTCCGGCACAAGGTGAAATTCATCCTCGCCACCGATGGCATCGAGCTCCAGGCCGAGTCGCTGGAAGGCGAGGGCGAGACACTGGCCTGCGAGTTCCCGCGGTTCGACGACCACTTCGGCTTCTTCCTCCCGCTGGCCGGCATTTCCACCGTCCGCCAGATCCGGGAAAACGCCTTCGACATCAAGGCGACCGGCCGCCTGAACCGGCTCTACATCGAGCTGCTGAAGGACAACCCGGAATGGTCCGGCGCCGCCCGCCGGGAGGACCTGAACCACTTCATGGCGCGGCTGATCTTCTGCTTCTTCGCGGAGGACACCGGCATCTTCCAAGGCGACGGCCTGTTCACCACCACCGTCACGCAAATGAGCGCGCGGGATTCCTCGAACACCCACGAGGTGATCTCGGAGCTGTTCCGCGCGATGAACGTCCCGGTGCGGCACCACGGGAGCTTCGACAACCGCTACCGGGAGGCCGCCAAGATCAAGAGCTGGGCGAACGGCTTCCCCTACGTGAACGGCGGGCTGTTCTCGGACAGTGTGGACGTCCCGCGCTTCAGCAAGATCGCCCGCTCCTACCTGCTCCACGTCGGCGGGCTGGACTGGACGAAGATCAATCCCGACATCTTCGGCTCCATGATCCAGGCCGTGGCGGACGACGAGGAGCGCGGCTCGCTGGGCATGCACTACACCAGCGTGCCGAACATCCTCAAGGTGCTCAACCCGCTCTTCCTCGACGACCTGCGGGCGAAGCTGGAGGAAGCCGGCGACAACCTCCGCAAGCTCCTCAACCTGCGCCAGCGCATCGCCCGCATCCGGGTCTTCGATCCCGCCTGCGGCTCCGGCAATTTCCTGGTCATCGCCTACAAGCAGATGCGCGAGATCGAGGCGGAGATCAACCGCCGCCGCGGCGAGCCGGAGCGCAAGTCCGACCTCCCGCTCACCAACTTCCGCGGCATCGAGATCCGCCACTTCTCCTGCGAGATCGCCCGCCTCGCGCTGATCATCGCGGAATACCAGTGCGACGTCCTCTACCGCGGCCAGCAGCTCGCGCTGGCGGAGTTCCTGCCGCTCGAAGCGGCGAACTGGATCAATTGTGGGAATGCGTTGCGGCTCGACTGGTTGAGCGTCTGCCCACCGACGGGGACGGCGGTCAAGAATCGGGCTGAGGATTTGTTCGAGACGCCGCTGGATCAGGCGGAGATCGATTTTGAGAATGAGGGCGGGGAGACTTATATCTGTGGCAATCCACCTTATGCCGGTTCCAACGTGAAGGCCCCTAAGGGCGCGACTAAAGAACAGAAAGAAAAACTGAAGAAGGAGATGGAGAGCCGCAAGGCTGACATGAATGTTGTCTTCGAGAGTCGCGCCGGTAATTTTGGGACCTTGGATTACGTCGCCGCATGGGTCATGAAAGCCGTGGATTATGGACAATACGCAAATTCTGCTGTTGCGTTTGTTGCCACAAACTCGATTTGCCAAGGTCAGCAAGTTCCAGTTTTGTGGCCACTGATTTTCGCTTCAGGACAACACATCGCTTTCGCTCACACGTCATTCAAATGGAAGAATTTGGCCGCCAACAACGCGGGCGTGACGGTTGTCATCGTCGGCCTTTCAAAGTCGCTCGGGAGGGCCCGGCGGCTGTACGTCACAAACAAAGATGGTTCTTTAACGGTCAAAGATGTTGAAAACATCAATGCTTACCTTGTTCCAGCGAGGAACATCATTGTTGAAAAGAGTTCGAATTCGATCGGCTGTCTCTCTGGAATGGCGTTTGGAAATATGCCAAACGACGGCGGCGCGTTGCTTATTAAGCATTTGGATGAA
>CAMCYK010000213.1 GCA_945883695.1 Akkermansia muciniphila
CACCGCCGTTGTCAAGGTAGTCGACGACTTGCTGGCGCTCGCCGGCGGGAAGTCCGGCGGCCCATTGGCGGGCGGCGGCGGGTTCGTATTCGGCCCACTGGGCGGCCAGGTTTTTCGCGGCCCACAGGCGTTCGTCGCCGGCGGGCAGGGTGCGGATCCAGCGGCCGGCGGCGGCGGGGTCCTCGCGGCCCCAGGTGCTGGCGAGGGTGGCGGTCGAGCGAACCAGCGGGATGTCCGCGCCGTTGCTCACTGCATCGGGAACGGGCTCCACGGGGTTTTCCAGGAGATGGCGGATCGCCTCGGCGCGGAGCGGGGTCGGCAAGGAGCTTTGGTTGTTCGCAAGCTTGGCGGCGACCACCGACTTCTGGTCGGTCGGAAGCTTCTGGAAATCCGCGGCGGCGGCGGCCAGCTCGTCGCGGCCCCAGGACTGGGTCATGCCGGCGTATCGCCACATCGCGGAGTCATTCTGGTCGGCGAGGCCGGTCAGCCACTCGGACGGGGTCGGCGGGGTCTTGCCCGCGGCGTCTTCGCTGGCGCTCTGCAGGACCCGGTGCGCCTGCTCGATTTCCTGCGGATCGGTGAGCGTGGCCACCCAGGCTTCCGCGCGGTCCTTGTCTTCACGAGCGAGGTGGGAAAGGGTGCTGGAGAGCAGGTTGGACCGCTGGTTCTCGTCGAGAGTGTCGCCGTCGAGCAAGGCCAGCGCGCGATCCGGGTCCTTCGGGCCGAGGTAGCTCATGGCGTAGTTGAGCAACTGCTGCGACTGCTCGTCGTTGAAGCCCATCGCGGCGAGGTCGGTGTCGAGCCATTTGCCGGGATCCTCGTTGACCAGGTAGTACGGACTGGCCGCGGCGGCCGCGGCGAACCAGCCGTCCGGCAGCGAGTCGGGATGCTTCAGCATCTCTTTGACCAGGTCGCTGTTGCTGGAAAGCGCTTCGAGGAATCGCTTCCGGCCGTCGGGTTGGCGATCCAGCTCCGCCGCGCCGCCCGCGAAGTCCTTCTGCAGCGCCGCATTGGTCAAACCGCTGGCGGCGAGTTTTTGGAGGGCCGGTGGCCAGGTGGCGGACTCGCTTTCGAGCAGGCCGGGAGCGCCTTTCGCCAGCTCGCTGATGAGTATGGAAAGGGCCCAGGTATCATTCCCGCCGAAAACTTTGTGGAGTTTCAACACCTGGGCCGCGGCCAAGGCGGGATCCGCCGCGGCGAGCGGACCGGCGATCGCGGACGCGAGCTTCCGCAGGTCGCCGTTGTCTTTCACGCTCTCCATGAAGGCGAGCGCGGCGTGCGGATCCTGACGGGCCCAGCGGCCGGCCATTTCGGTGGTCTTGTCGTGGTTGCGGCGGAGGAAAAAGGTCATCATGCCCTCCGGATCCCCGGCCAGCCAGCGGGCGCGGGTGATGCGGTAGAAAAGGTTCGCGTCCATGGTATCATGGAAATCGAACCACTCGGCGGCATACCAGCGCTCCATCTCGGAGACCGGCAGGCTGTGGGCGAGGGCGAGGGTCGCGCGGAGTCGTTCGTCCGGCGTGCGGGCACCATGGATCGCGGCGAGGCGTTGGCGGACGTCTTCGGGCACGGCGGATTTGCCCGCCGTGCGGGGACCGCGCCGGGAGGCTTTGGCGGACGCCGGGGTGTCGGCGGTTGCCAGCGCGTCGTCGCCCGGCGCGGCGGCCTGCCAGCCGGCGAGGGCGAACGCGGCGAAGCAGGCCGCCGCCAGGAGATGGATCGGAAGGAGCTTCATCGTTCGATGCGGTACGGTTCGAGAGCCTTCTGCAGATCCTCGGGCAGCTCGGTCTGCCGGAGCCACTCAGCGGCCGCCTCCTGATCGCTGCTTTGCCAGAGCTGGAAGGCGTTCTGGGCCGAACTCCGGCGCATGTTCTCGTCGGACATGCGGGAGGACCAATCGAGCGCCCGGGAGTATTCCCCGCGGGAGGCGAGGTCGTTTGTTAGAATCACGGCACCGTGATCCTGGAGGGGCCCGGGTTCCTGACTCTCCACCCACCCGCCGAAGCCCTCGAGGTCCTGACGCGCCCAGGTCCGGGCGACCGATGCGACCGCGTGGGTTTCCATCCCCCGTGCGAGAGTGGCGGCGTCGCCACCCTGCGAAGCCGCGTCCATCGCGGCCTGGGGGTCCGCGGCGACCAGTCCGTCGATGAACGGCTGCACGCCCTCGATGGCACCGCCGCCGCCGCTCGAACCGTTCGGGTAACGGGTCCAGATCGTGCGGTCGGTGGCGTCCGGGCAGGCCTTGAAGAGTTCCTGGAAGATCTCCAGCGCCTTGCCCGGATCGCTGTCCGCCATGCCCTTGCCGATCACCGCCAGCCGCTCGGCCGCCAAGCGCGGGGAGCCGGCGGCGCGGGCCTGGGCGAGGGCTTCGGCCGGGTTGGTTTCGGCCAGGTGGCGGAAGGCGGCGCTCTCGAGTTTCCATTTGAGTTCGCCGGAAGGAGTGGTCGCGGCGAGTTCGGCGAGCATTTCCGGAGTCTCGCGTTCGAGGGTGCGGAGAAAGGCGGTTTCGGAAGTCGCATCATGGCCGCGCGGCTGGCCGCGCAGCCATTCGAGCGCGGCGTGCGGTTCCTCGCGGGTCAGCTTTTCGATCGCGTTGGTGTCGTGGGTCCGGCCGTGCTTCCGCTGGAAGGCCAGCGCGGCTTCGGGGTCGGTGCGGGCCAGGCCGTTGACGATGCCCTCGATGCCGTTCCACTGGGCGAAGCCGGGGTTATCCTCAAGGACCTGCATCGCGCGTTCCGGGTGGAACTGCCCGATCGCGCGCATCACGAAACCGGACATTTCCTTCGACGCTCCGCGCACCGCCGCGATCGCCGCGTCGGGGTCGTGAACGGCCCAGGCCCACCACGGGATGCCCGCGTGGCCGCCCCCCTTGGCCGCCTCGATCGCGCCGAGCGGGTTGGTCCGCGTCCATTGCGAAAAGATCAGGTCGATGGTCAAGGTGTCGCGGTTCCGGCGCTTCCCGTAAACGTCCCAGAAGGCGGCGAGGTCGTCCTCCGGGGCATCGAGCAGCCACAGCGCGAGGCGGGCGTAGAGGTCTTCCGCGTCGTCGATCGCCAGCAAGTCGTCGAGCGTGTCGGCCGACCGCATGCCGGGCGGGGGCCGGGTGGGGGAAAAATCGGCGGCGGGGCTGGCGGAGTTCTTGGAACGCGGGGGCGTGGAGGGGTCGGGCGTCGCGACGACCGGCGGGGTTTCCTGCGGCCGGTGCGCGGCGAAGCCGGCGAGAAAGCCGAGCGCGGCCGCGGCGGGGAGGAGGTGGCGGGCCTTGGTGATCACTTAACAGGATCTATCGAAGTGCTAACTCCGGGGCAAGGGGAAGTCGCGGGGGGCAAGTCGGGCTTGCGGCAAGATGCCGCAGCCCCTGGACTGCGTGCAGCCCGCTGCCGCTTTGTTGCCACAGCCTGCGGTGGAGTCGGGGCCGGATTCGCCAGCAGGCTGGCGGACGAAAGCGGCAGCAGGCTGCACGCAGTCCAAGGCGGGCGGGCCGCCCGCTGCCCTCTTTTTCCTTGGAATCCGCGGCGGCGCACTCCCACCTTCCGCCCGTGGACGCCGGACTTGCGACTTGGACCGCATCGCTCGCCGGCATGACGCCGTGCGAGGTCGCGGCGGCGCTGTCGCATCTCGACGGGCTGGTGTTCTTTGACACCGCCGGCCACCTGCCGGCCAGCTACGGCGCGCCGCTGTCGGTGATCGCCGCCCGGCCGCGGGAAATCCTCCGCGGGTCGATCCATGACGCGGCCGACCGGGCGCGGCTCCGTGCCGTGCTGGAGCGAGGGGCGGCAGGCCCTGCGCCGGACCGCGGTTTTCCGCTCGGCGGGCTGTGCGGCTGGGTCGGCTACGGCGGTGAGTTCGTGTTCGGGGATTTTCCGGAGATGCTGGTGCACGACCATCGAAGCGGGCGCTGGCATGAATGCGGGCGGCTTTCCGAAGAGCTGCGGATTCCTGAGCAAAAGCGGCCGGAGGTCGGCGAGTTCCGCCCGCTGATGCATCGCGAGACCTTCCTCGCCGCGGTCCGCCGCATTCACGACTGGATCGCGGCCGGCGACATCTATCAGGTGAACCTGACCCAGGCCTTCGCGGCGGAAGTCCGCGGGCCCGGCTTGTTCCCGCTCTATGAGACGCTGCGCGAGTGCTCGCCCGCGCCGCTGGCGGCCTATCTTGCGCTCGATGGCACCGAGCTGCTGTCATCTTCACCGGAGACCTTCCTGCGGCTGTCCGGCCGGGGGATCGAGACCCGGCCGATCAAGGGCACGCGGCCCCGTTTCGCCGATCCCGACGAGGACCGCCGCTCGGCCTACGAGCTGCAGACCAGTCCGAAGGAAATCGCCGAGCTGGTGATGATCACCGACCTGCTGCGCAACGACCTCGGCCAGGTCTGCGAGTTCGGTTCGGTGAAGGTCGACGAGATGCTGCAGCTCGAATCATTGGGCCAGGTCCACCACATGGTATCGACGGTCAGCGGGCGGCTGAGCGACGGGGTGGATCACCTCGATGCCCTCGCGGCCTGCTTTCCCGGCGGCAGCATCACCGGCGCGCCGAAGAAGCGGGCGATGGAGATCATCGCGGAGCTGGAAGCGGTGCCGCGCGGGATCTACTGCGGGGCGATCGGCTACCTCGGCTACCACGGTGAAAGCCAGTTCAACATCGCGATACGCACGCTGGTCCGCGAGGGGGACACGATGAGTTATCATGTCGGTGCCGGCATCGTCGCCGACTCCGAGCCGGAGAAGGAGTATGAGGAAACCCTTCACAAGGCCGCGGGAATCCGGCTGGCGGTGGAGAGGAGCCGATCGTTGTCCGCGGCCCGAGGCAACCCTCGTTGGGGTTGCGGACATCTTCCGGTCCTCCCGGGGTAGCGCCTCCTTCGTCGGCGCAACCCCGGGCTACAGGAGGCAACCGCGTTGCGGTAGGGCAAGCCGCCGCCTCACGCGTAGATCTTTTCGTAGTAATCCGTCACCATCCGGTCGGAGTCGAAGAAGGGCACCACCTCGTTCATCGAGTTGAAGATCAGCTTCGCCCAGCCGTCGGGGTCGTCGTAGTAGAGCGGCAGGATCTTCTCCTCCATCGCCTGGTGGAAGCCGAGCAGGTCGTGGCGGTCGCGGGCCTCGGGGCTGAGGCTCGGGTCGGCGGGCGGGATGATGAAGCTGTTGTGGCTGTCCTTGGAGAACTCGCAGACCCAGCCGTCGTAGGTGGACAGGTTGACCGAGGCGTTCATCGCGGCGGTCATCCCGGAAGTGCCGGAGGCCTCGCGGGTGACCACCGGGTTGTTCAGCCAGACGTCGGAGCCGTATTTCAGCAGGCGCGACAGCTCGAGTTCGTAGCCGACCAGCACCGCGACGTTCGGGAAATCCTTGGTCACCTGGACCAGGTGGTTGAAAGTCTCGATCGCGCCGAAGTCGAAGGGGAAGGGTTTGCCGGCCCAGATGATCTGGACGGGCCGCTCGTTGTTGTTGATCAGCGAGCGGAACAGGCGGATGTCGCGGGTGATCAGGTCGGGGCGCTTGTAGCCGGCGAAGCGGCGGGCCCAGACAATGGTGAGGACGTCGGGATTGAGCAGCTTGCCGGTCTGGTTGGCGACGGTCTGGAAGAGCTGCGACTTCAGCTCGCGCTTGCGGCTGCGGAGTTCGCTGGCGTTGCCTTTCTGGCGCGCGTGCTCGAGGCCGCGGTCGGTCCAGTACCTCGCGTTCTGGGCGTTGGTGACGTGGGTGACCGGGCAGATGCCGGGGTAGCTTTCCCACATCTTGCGCGAGACATCGCCGTGGAGTTTGGAGACGGCGTTCGCGAGATGGCTCAGGCGCAGGGCGGCGAGCGAGTGGTTGAAGACCTCGCCGTCGATCCCGGTGGCCTTCCGGACCTCGTCGATCGGCACCGACCCGAAGAACGAAAAGTCGTGGAGCAGCTTGAAGTCGTGCTTCTCGTTGCCGGCTTCCTCCGGGGTGTGGGTGGTGAAGACGAAGCGCTTCTTCACCTCGTCCAAGCTACGATGTTTCTCGTAAACGCGGAACGCGGCGGCCAGGCCGTGGGCCTCGTTGAGGTGCCAGACCTCGGGATCGACGCCGAGTTCTTCCAGCAGGCGCGCGCCGCCGGCGCCGAGGATGATGTACTGGGCGATCCGGCGCAGCGGGTCGTTGTCGTAGAGGCGGTGGGTGATCGCGCGGGACAGGCCGTCGTTCTCCTCGATGTCGGTGCTCAGGAAGAACATCGGCACGGTGCCGAAGACGTCGCCGGGCAGGAACATCGCCTTGACCCAGACCGGGTGGCCGTGGACCGGGACCTGGAACTTGATGCCGGTGTCCTGGAGGAAGGCGTATTGTTTTTTCCGGAACTGCACCGCCATCTCGCGCTCCTCGCCGCGGGCCTGGTCGTAGTAGCCGTAGGTCCACAGCATGCCGATGCCGCAGAGGTTCTGGCGCATCGCCGCGGCCGAGCGCATGTGCGAGCCGGCGAGGAAGCCGAGGCCGCCGGAGTAGATCTTGAAGATCTGGTCGATCGCGAATTCGCAGGAGAAATAGACGGCGCTCTTCGAGAACCTCGGGTCGATCTCGTAGTTGTGGGCGAAGGGCTTGGGCAGGAAGGAACCGGTCATGGAAGGCGGGTGAGAGGAATTCGGTCGGTCAAAACGGGATGGTCCGGCGGTCCGGCGGTTGGATCGGAACCCCGTAAGGCCTGGATCAAACGAGGATCGTTGTCGAGCCCGCGGGCTGGCATGCGCGTTTCGTACTAGCTCGCCGGATTTTCCGGCGCTGCCGAACGGGATGGCTGACAGGCGTCAGGCAAGCGGTGGCACGGTAGTTGCTTGGAGCATGGACCGCCATGAAGTCCCGCCTCCCCAGAAAAGTCGTCGGATTCGGTCGGTGGATCCGCACCTTGGGGGCATGCCTCGCGGTGCTACCTGCGACCGTGCGCGCGCAGGAGACGGGGGCACGGCAAGCGCGCGAGATCATCGCCGAAGCGGCCACGACCCTCGACTCGGATCGGCAAAAGGCCTTGGTCACGAGCCTGACCGACGTGAATCCCGAGGAGGTGGTCGACTTGCTGCGGAAGTGGAAAGAGGGCGAATTCTACTTGTATCAGGATGCTGCCGGGACCGACATGACGGTGGCACTGGAAGGTGCTCCGGACGCCGATGACCAGTTCGCCCTCAGCGCGCTGGCGACCGGCGATCCGGTCACCGCACCCGACGGGGCGGTGGTTCGGGCGTCGAAAGACGAACTCTATCTCGCGGACACCGACTCGGGCTTGCGGCGGGTGATGAAGGCGGTCACCGACCGGATCGCGCTCGCTTCCTCCGACTACAAGAAGCGCCTGCAAGCGGTTCAGGACACCGGCCTCGAGCAGGATCCCGCCAAGCTAGGGCTGCTGGAGCAACGGCTGGCGGTCGAGAAGGATGCCCAGATCAAAAACGCGATCGCCGAAGCGATGGCCATGATCAAGCTGCGCGCGGAGGACCCGTTGGTCCGCCAGTCCGCCGTCGGCGAGCTGGGGGAGATGGGATCGATCGCCGCGCGGGGTGCCATCGAAACGGTGCGCGGCGAGGCGGAAGCCGCCGGTCTGGGCGCCCTGGTCGAGGCCTGCGACAAGGCGCAGCGGCAAATCGAAAGCCACATCGCCCGGGTCAATGCCGTCGGCACGGTGTTCCGCGGGCTTTCCAAGGGCAGCATCCTGCTGATCGCCGCGATCGGCCTCGCGATCACCTTCGGCCTGATGGGCGTCATCAACATGGCCCACGGCGAGCTCATCGTGGTGGGTGCTTATACCACTTATCTGGTGCAGAACATCTTCGCCGGCGGCATCCGGCGCTCGCCCTTCGGGATCGAGATCAACATCCCCGGCATGAACCTCAGCGGCACCGCGTGGGACATGTATTTCCTGGTGGCGATCCCGGCGAGCTTCCTGACCGCGGCGGGGGTCGGCCTGCTGCTGGAGCGCGGGGTGATCCGCTTCCTTTACAAGCGGCCGCTCGAATCGCTGCTGGCAACCTGGGGAGTCTCGATGGTCATCCAGCAGTTGTTCCGCCTGGTCTTCGGGGCGAACAACGTGCAGGTCGAAAGCCCTGCCTTCCTTTCCGGCAATTGGACCGTCAACGACGTCGTCTTCGGCTGGAACCGGGTGTTCGTGATTGCCTTCGCGGTGCTGATCATTTTCCTGACCTGGGTCGTCCTGAACAAGACCTCGCTCGGCCTGCTGATCCGCGCGGTGATGCAGAACCGCGGGATGGCGGCCTGCATGGGAGTCCGCACGGAGCGGGTGAACATGCTGACCTTCGCCTTCGGCAGCGGGTTGGCCGGCCTGGCCGGTGCCTTCCTGTCCCAGATCGGCAACGTCGGGCCGGGACTGGGCCAGGACTACATCGTGGACTCCTTCATGACCGTGGTGGTCGGCGGCGTCGGCAATATCATGGGGACCGTGATCAGTGCGCTCGGCATCGGCATGGCCGACCAGTCGCTCCAGCAGATCCTCGGGAATCCGGTCCTCGGCAAGATCCTCGTGCTCGGCGTGATCATCCTTTTCCTCCAGTGGAAGCCGTCCGGCCTCTTCGCCACCCGCTCCCGTAGCCTCGACTGATGAACGCCCCGCTCGCCGGAAAAGCTCCCAATATCCTGCTCGCCGCCATCGCGTTGTTCCTCGTGGTGGTGATGCCATCGCTCAACGCCGTCGGGGTGGTCTCCGACTTCATGCTCAACACCTGGGGTAAGTACTTATGTTACGCCATTCTCGCCGTCGGCGTCGATTTGCTATGGGGCTACACCGGACTCCTCAGCCTCGGCCAGGCGCTGTTCTTCTCCCTCGGCGGCTACATGATGGGCATGCACCTGATGCTGATGATCGGCAAACTGGGTGCCTACAAGAGCGACCTGCCCGACTTCATGGTCTTCCTCGGCCTCAAGGTGCTCCCCGATTTCTGGCAGCCGTTCCATTCGTTCCCATTCGCCGCGCTTATGGTCGTGGTGATTCCCGGTCTGCTGGCGGGCCTCTTCGGCTACCTCGCATTCCGCTCGCGCATCAAGGGCGTCTATTTCTCCATCCTCACCCAGGCGCTGACTTACGGCGCGGCGCTGATGTTCTTCCGCAACGAGATGATGATGGGCGGCAACAACGGCTTCACCGACTTCCGCAGCGTCCTCGGCACCGACCTGCGCAATCCGGAAAGCAAGCGGCTGCTCTACATTGCCTCGGCCGTGACCCTCATGCTGGTCTTCATCGGTTGCAAATGGCTTACCAACTCGCGCTTCGGGCTGATCCAGCGGGCAATCCGCGACAGTGAAAACCGCGTGCTGTTCTCCGGTTACTCCGCCGCCAACTTCAAGCTTTTCGTCTTCGTCATCAGCGCCGTGATCGCCGGCATCGGTGGCGCGCTCTACGTCCCGCAGGTCGGCATCATCAATCCATCGGAGATGATGACTGAGAAATCGCTCGAAGCCGTGGTGTGGGTCGCCGTCGGCGGCCGCGGGACCTTGATCGGCCCGATCCTCGGCGCGATCGGCGTGAACTATCTGAAGAGCTGGGCGACCACCGAATACCCGGACTTTTGGTTGATCATTCTCGGCGCGACCTTCGTGCTGGTCGTGCTGTTCCTGCCGAAAGGTATCGTTGGCGTGCCTCGCCAGATCCACGCGGCGATCGAGCGTCGCAAGGCCCTGAAAAAAGACCGCGCCGACGACCTCGCCGAGATCACCCCCAGCCCCGAAGCCGAATGAGCATGGTTCCTTACCTCCTGACCGCCGAAGGACTGAACAAGTCCTTCGACGGATTCAAGGCGATCAACGACCTGAACTTCGTCCTCGAGAAGGGCGAGCTGCGGACCGTGATCGGGCCGAACGGCGCGGGCAAGACGACCTTTCTCGACCTGATCACCGGCCGCACCAGGCCGGACAGCGGGTCACTTGACTTCGAGCAGACCCACGACCTACTCAAGTTGAACGAATTCGAGATCTACCGGCTCGGCATCGGCCGCAAGTTCCAGACGCCGACCGTCTATAACGACCACACGGTGCGCGAGAACCTGCTGCTCTCGCTCGCCGGTCCGCGCGGCATCTGGCACGCGCTGTTCGGTCGCATCCGCAAGGAGCAGGAGGAGCGGATGGACGAGATCCTCCACACCATCAAGCTGGTCGAGCGCGCCCGTGACAAGGCCGGCTCGCTGGCCCATGGCCAGAAGCAATGGCTGGAGATCGGCATGCTGCTTGCCCAGGACGCCAAGCTGTTGCTGGTCGACGAACCGGCCGCCGGGATGACCGACGAGGAAACGCAGCGCACCGGCGAGCTGCTGCTGTCGCTGGCCGGCAAGCACACCATCGTGGTGATCGAGCACGACATGACCTTCGTCCGCCAGATTTCCCAGGGCCGCACCGTCACCGTCCTTCATCAGGGCCACGTCCTGTGCGAAGGACCGGTCGACAAGGTGCAGAACGACGAGCGCGTGATCGAAGTTTACCTCGGCCGCAAATCGAAAGCCGCATGAGCGCCACCGCCACCGAAGCCCCGACCCTCGCCGTTTCCGATCTCTGCGTTTCGATCGGCGGAAGCCGCATCCTGCGCGGCGTGAGCCTGACCATCCGGCCGAAGACCGTGTTCTGCCTGATGGGCCGCAACGGCGTCGGCAAGACCACCACGCTCAAGGCGATCACCGGCCTGATGCCCGCGGACAAGGGTGGCTTGAAGCTCGGCGCCACCGACCTTTCCCGTCTCAACGCCGAAAGCCGCGCGCTCAAGGGCCTTGGCTACGTCCCGCAGGGCCGCGAGATTTTCCCGCAGCTCACCGTGGAAGAGAATCTCTACGTTGGCACCGTCGCCCGCGGCCGCAAGCCGAAGCCGGAGGAAGTCGACCGCGTCTTCACGCTGTTCCCCATCATCAAGGAGTTCCTGCCGCGCAAGGGCGGCATGCTCTCCGGCGGCCAGCAGCAGCAGCTGGCGATCGGCCGCGCCCTGCTCACCCGACCGAAGCTGCTGATCCTCGATGAGCCGACCGAGGGCATCCAGCCAAACATCATCGACCAGATCGGCGACGCCATCAAGATGC
>CAMCYK010000214.1 GCA_945883695.1 Akkermansia muciniphila
CCGGACACCGGCTGGTATCTGCTCGATGTCAGCGGCGGGCAGGGCGGTGATGCCAGCAACGGCAGCCACGCGGGCGGCAAGGGTGCCCAGATCCAGGCCTCGGTCCGGTTGACGAAAGGGGAAGTGCTGCGCATCGCCGTCGGCGGACACGGGGGGAAGGGGACCAATGACGGCAACAACCCCAGCGGCGGCGGCGGCGGCGGCAGTTCATCCATCGTGCGGGTGAAAAACACGGCGGCCCCGCTCGCCCCCTCGGCAAACGATGAACTCCTCCTGATCGTCGCCGGCGGTGGCGGTGCGGCCTCGCAATACGCCGGCAACCCGGGCAACGCCATCAACGCGGATGGCGATTTTGCCTCGGGTGGGAAGAACGGCGGCGGCGGGCTGGGGGGGGATAACTTGCACGGCGGGGCGGGTGGTGCTGGCTATATGGGAGATGGCCAATCGCACAGTAGCGACACACAGACTTATGCTCTTGGGGGAAAGAAGTATCTCAATGGAAACTTCGGCGGGCAATTGAGGGATTCCATCGGCGGGGCCGGCGGCTGGGGTGGGGGTGGCGAGGGCGGACAGGCCTCTGGGACCAAGGACGGCGGCGGCGGCGGCGGCGGTGGCTACAGCGGCGGTGGCGGTGGTCAGAACCCCGGCAACGGCGGCGGTGGCGGCGGCTCGTTTGTGTTCTCCAGCAATTCCAATCGGCCGGCGGCTTGGGTGCTCGCCCGCAACACCGGGGCGCAGGGCGGAAATGGTGCCGTCTCCATCACCCTGCAGCGCTACAGCCTCCAGCCGGACACCTCGGCCCCACTCAGCCTTCCGGACGCCTATTTCAGCAAGGATCTGCAGTTCCCCAACGACGTCACTGGGGGCGACGTGGATTTGGGGGGCAGTGCGATCGTCCCCGCGGGAACTTCCGAGGTGGATCTCACCCCTGCGGCCAATGGCCAGTCCGGCACCATGGTTATCAAGTCCATCCCCGCGCGGCAGAAGGTGAGCCGCATGGTGGTGAAGTTCGAAGTGCAGACCAAGGGAGGCACCACCCCGCCCGCGGACGGTTTCAGTTTCAACTTCGGCCCCGAGCTGGCCGCCAACCAACCCATCGGGGTGGATGGGATCGCGAGCGGGCTCGCCGTGACCTTCGACACTTATGACGGGGAGAATCCCGACCCCGCGGGTGCACTGGAAGTGGTTTACGATTCGGTCGTGAAGGGCGGCGTTTCCTTCTCTGTCACCCGGCCGGGCGGGGCGATGCCCGCCTACCCCGTGGTGGAGGATACCTCGGGCAATCCCCAGTCGCTCTCGACCGGGGACAACTGGGTCCCGGTGCAGGTGGATCTCGTGGGTGATCCGGACTTGGGCGGTGGCCTCGTCAGCGTGACCTGGAACGGGTATCGGGTCCTCAAGAACGTCCCTGTGCCGTATCTGCCCGCCCAGTCGGAGGGTTGGCGGATCGGATTCGGAGCCCAGACCGGTAGCCTGAATCAGGCCCATCGAATCCGGAAAGTCTCCATTGCGGCCGATACCTATGTAACGCTCGACGTCATCAGCCGGTTCGGCTCGGGCCTGGTTTCCCCTCCCGGCGGCCGCCGCAGCTACCACACCGGCGAGTCCGTCACTTTCAGCGTCCCGCCATTCGTCTTTCTCGACCGTTACCGGAAAACCCTCACCGGCACCGAGGATGACATGCGGCTCCGGGCGGCCTACCGGGCGAAGCTCGTGGGCGGCTCCATCGGCGGCCAGCCCCTGTTGGGCGGGTCCACCGTCAAGCTGACCGAGTCCGCCGTGGTGAACTGGCAGTGGGAACTCGATTACCTTGCGGAGGTCAACACCGGCACCGAGTCCATCCAGGGGCTCTCCGCCTCCTCCGTGACCGATTCGACGAACCAACCCACGCTCGGCCGCAACTTCCGCCCGCTCAACTACAACTTCGACTCGGTGGTCTATTCGCAGATCATGGGCACCGGCAACGGGCTGGACATCCAGTTCCAGCCGAAGGGTTATGTCATCGAAAACGCCCCCAATTCCCCGGAGCGCTTCCTGCAGCTCTCCGGCGGCGGCGACCACCTGCGCGCCGGTTCCGCGGGTGCCGGGCTGATCGGCGGTGACGGATCCTTCACCATCGAGTTCTGGGCACGGCGCGACCCCGTCACGATGGCCGCCGACCAGAATGTGGTCTCGCTCGGATCCTCCTCCGCCTCGGGCGCACAGCTCCGTGCCGGTTTCACCTCCGGGAACGCTTTCTTCCTGACGAACAACAGCGTCACTGTCGCGGCTCCCGCCGCGCTGACCGACAACAGCTGGCACCACTGGGCGGCGGTCAATGACAAGACCGCCAACACCGTCACCCTCTACCGCGACGGCAAGGTGGTGGCGTCCGGCAACCCGGCGCTGAACTTTTCCGGCAGCAGCCAGACCGTCACCGTCGGTGCCCGCGCCACCGGTGCCGCCACCGCGGACGGCTTCTTCCCGGGCGGCCTCAACAACCTGCGCGTCTGGAAAACCGCCCTCGGCATCGACCAGGTCCGCAGCGGCCGCAGCACCCTCCTCGTGGGCCCCGGGACCGCCTCCCTTGGCCTCGAGCTCCCCTTTGACAACCTGCCCACCGCCGACATGGCCGGCGTTTACATCGAGCGCCGCGAGGGCACGACCCTGCCCACCAGCGTCGCCGACACGGCGTCCTTCCCGGTGCAGGCCAGCTCCATCCAGTCAGGTTTCGCACTTCCCGACCCTGCGACGGTGCCTGCGGCCGGTCCGGCGGGTTACTACGGATGGACCCTGCGTTCCCGGCTCCGCGCCGATGTCGCCGGGACCTACACCTTTCGAGTGAGCGGTGGCGATGGCGCACAACTCTTCATCGACGGCAACCGGATCTGGAACCCCAACGGAAAACAGGACGACTCCAGCGATTTCGAGCAGTCTCTCCACCTCGACGCCGGAGACCACATCGTCGAGCTCGATGCCTACGAAGTGGGCGGGCGGCGTCCCGCCCTCAGCTACGCCGCATCGGGCATGGCCCAGCAGTCGCTCCCGCCCTCGAAGCTGTATGCGCTCGCCCGCGAACAGCTGGCCTTCGGGGCCTTCACCACCACCTCCGCCGAGGGGGGGCATGTCTCCTTCGCCGCCGCCGGATTTGGCTCGGTGTTTCCCGAGACCGCGACCGGCGCGCAGATCGCGGCGGCCGTGCTTCCCGGCTTCCGTTTCAATCCCCTCGACACCACCACCGGCACCACCCACAACATCGACCCCGGTGAAAAGGGCGTGATGGCCGACTACCGCCGCGTCTTCTGGATGTGGGACAAGAAATTCCGCTTCACCGTCGATGTCATGGCCGTCGGTCTGCCCGAGGCCGCCCTCACCGCCTTCCAAAACCATCCGTTTTTCAAGAAGGTCGATGGCGCGCTCGACGGCAGCGCCAGGCAGACCCAGACCGCCGCGGGAATCCGCCGGGTGCTCGACTTGTGGCTCGCCGAGGGCGAGCGGCTCGAGGTCGGCACGGTGTATCGCACCACGGACCGGCGCTACACGCTCAAGAAGGTCTCGAACGCCATCAACAACTTCAGCCCGATCACCCGGGAATCCCTCTCCAACACGACCTATGGCGGCAGGGTGGCGAAGTCCTACCTCATTCCGGCGGTCTCGGCCCCCGGCAGCATGACCGTGGAGGTCGACAGGACCACCTACCGCACCGAGCTGGCCATCGGCGAGGGGCTCGATTTCTCCAGCAGCGCCGCCATCGACACCCAGTTGACGCCCGACCTGCCCGACGGTGCCGTGCTCGTCTCCGTCAACGCCAACAGCCAGCCCGCCGTGACCGCGCCCGAGGCGATCAATGATGAACCGGGCTGGACCGCCGGCCTCGGCGATTCCTGGCAGTGGGACATCGTCGGCAAAAAATGGTATCCGCTCAAGCCCGGCACCTACACCCTCGACTGGAAGGACAAGAACACCGGCGAGATCTACCACCTGGAGGTGACAGCCGCCTTCCCGGCGGACACCGAGACCCTTGCCTACCGCGAGGACGACCAGGGCAACTACCTCGGGACCGCGCCCGCCTACGAGACGAACGTCGCCTTCGACGCCACCAACGCCTCCTTCCCCGCCACTCCCGGCGCCCACTACCGTTACCTCGTCTCGCCCCAAACGGACTCGCCCTTCCCGGTCGACCTCGATCCCTCGGCCACCGACCGCTGGAGCTTCCTCCGGCAGGCCTTCTCGACCCAGGGTTCGGCCAAGGTGGACAAGACCAACGCCTCGGGCCCCCGTTTCACCGAGAACACGTCCGCCGCCCGGACCGTGCTCGTCTTCAGCTACCGCCCGACCACCGGAGCGGCCACCGGCGACTTGAACCGCGAGCAGATCGCCGTGCGCGTGGTCGGTTCGCTCGCCCCCGAAACCCGTCAGAATGATGGCCCTGCCCAAACCGTGGCCTCGCGGATCACCAGCGCGGACGACACTGCAGGCTATGGATCCGGCTACCTCGTCAACGAGGTCTCCAACTACAACGCCACCCTCTACGACCGCGGCGCCGCCGTCGGGAAATGGGGGCCGGTCTATCCGGTGAACTGGAGCGGTCTCTTCAAGGAGGAAAATCAACTCAGCATCGGCTACTACGAGAATCCGGGGTCCGATCCCGCCGGTCTGGTGCATCCGCCGGTCGGTTGGCCGCACTTGCTGACCCACTACGATGAGGTCGATTTCCCGTCGCACGATGACGATTCCGTTCCCGCGATCTACATTGCCAGCCAACTCGGCAGCGAGGGGGTCAACCCGTCCTTCGCCAACCCCAAGGCCCAGCGGATCTTCGATCCGGGCCGATACAACAACCTCACCGTCTACAATCAGCCCGACCGCGGGCTGCCGGGCTTCAATCCGAACGAAGAGCATGCACTCGTTGCGCCATCGAACCTCGCCGCCATGACTGGCGACAAGGCCGCCGACATCGGTCAGAATGCCTTCTTCGCGCTGCAGCAACTGATCAACCGGACGGAAACCAGCAAACCCGTTGAATACACCTCGCAGCCCTTTGTGCTCGGCCAATACATCGAAGCGGCAACCGGGCAGCCCGGCATGGTCGCCTACCGGGTGTTGACCACCCGAAACGGCACGGGCACCGACGCATTCCCGGCGCGGGATCCGAAGACCCACCTCCCGGTGGACGAGGACGGGAAACCGGTCCCCCAGCCCGCGAACCCGCGCTACGAGTTTTCAACGGTGATCTTCGCCGGAGAAATCGTAACTCCCATCTACCCGCTCAACATCGTCGTGGGTGGACGCGTCCTTTCTCAAAGCGCTGGCAATAACCGTTATGTGGGGGGTGTTCAGCAACAGACGCTCTGGATCGACAGGAACAAGGTGCCTTGGGCGGTGGCCGGGGATGTGGAGGACTCCACCAAAAGTCGCGTCCCGGGCATGTTCCAATACCGCTTCTGGTATCCGCTGTCAGAAGGCTTCTGGCTGGGCGAGGACGGGGAAACCAAAGCCAATGGCACCCCCGTCTGCTGGCTTGCGAGACAACTCGAGCCCGATGAACCCCTGTCGCTGGACGATTTCACCAGCAGTAGCGCCATACCCCAGGCGATCTTGTATCACTCCTACTGGAAGGAGAACTACCCGGTTCTCAAACGCGGTGAGACCTTGGCCTACACAGGGGGCGAATACAAGGCGGACCACCCCGGCGCTCCCGGCCTGCCCGCCGTCATCAATTGGGCCTCGGGCGAGGTCGTCTTCGACTCCGCCACGCCGGACATGGCGATCCATGAGGATGACCTTGAACGCTTCAATGCCCGCTTCGTGCGCCTGCTGGATGTCCAATTGGTGGACTACCCCAAGGAGGAACTGCCGGAGGAACTCTCGCCCCAGCGCACGGACAAGGTCACGGTGAGCGGCGGGCGCTGGTATTTCAAGGACCTTGGCGGCTCTCTCAGCCAGCGCTTCTACTACGACAGCCTCGCGGCCAAACTGGTGTTTCGCGGCTCGCTCAATGGCAAGGAGAGCGGAGACCCCTCCCTCGCCGCCCCTCCGCTGACCACCGCCCAGATCCTGCCCAATGTCCTCACGGAAGGTGATGTGACGACATTGAAAAACCTGGCTCCCGGCAACCCCGCTTGGGCGGAGGCCGTCGAGCAACTCTTCAAGCGATCCAACCCCGTGGGCTACGCCGAAAGCGAGCAGGCCCCCTTGGCCGGACTTCCACTCGGCCTGAGGCTCGCGGCCTCGGGAGAGGAACAGGCCATATTCCTCAAAGACGACGGGACCGAGGAAGTCGTGACCACCAAGTATCGATCGCTCAAGAGCCTCGGCACCGGTGCCATGCTGGTCCCCAACCCCGAGTCGCTCACCGAGGCCGCCGGAGAGGAACGGTTTGTCACCCTCGTGGAAAACAACGACCAAGCCGCAAGCGGCGCGGTGACCCTCCACGTGATCCGCCTGGGCGATGAACGCTACCGCGGAGCCATCTCGGTCATCACCCCGAAGGACGCCTTCGACGAGAAGGTGGAACTGACCCATTCCGGGGACTTTGGCGGAAGCGCGGACGATATCTATTACCAGTGGTGGGTTCACGACGTGGCCCCGCTCGACGGTCTCGCGACGCCCGACCAGTCTAACACCGGCTGGCAGATCTATCAGCAGGGCAGGGGCCTCAACAGGATCCGCTTCACCGGCCGGCCCGACCTGATCCTGGCGGACAAGCTCTTCTACGTCCGCTACGGACACGCCGACGAACTGGCGGAAGCGGATTCCGCCGAGCACGTGGAAAACGGCGGGGTGCTCGACAGCGCCTGGCGTCTGGTTGATCCGGACGCCTCCTCGCCCGACTGGGCTCCGGGCGCTTCGGCCGCGGATCGCGTGCCCTACCAGTGGGCCGGCGCGGCCAATTCCCCGCAGCTCCAGGCCTCCGGCTCCCGTCGCTTCGTGCCGCAACTGCTGATGGGCTGGGTGAAGCGCGTGCTCGACGCCGTCAATCCCTACGAGGCCCGTTTCTCCGCCGACTTCACCGGCGACGCCCCGGCCACCGGCTCCAGCATGCTCGGCCAGGCCGGACGTCCCTACGTCGGCCCCGTGGCCCTCAACAGTTCGAAGGACGCCATCGAAAACGTCGGCCTCATCGAGCTCTACGAGACCGTCCTGCAGCGCGCCAAGGATCTCACGAACGGCTATCCCGCCGATTCCGGGACCAACCAGGCCCTGCTCCTCGCATCGACCCGCCTCGCCATGCTCTACGAGCTCGTCGCCGGCGAGGCCTACACCGATGCCTTGAACCCATCGCTCTCCCTGACCACGGCCGGTGCCAACAACCCGGCCCTGAACTTTGCCCAGCTCTCCGCTGCCAACCCCTATGTCTTCGCCTTCACCAACCAGGTTCCGAACCTCCTTCAGGAGGAGCTGGCCCTCCTTCGCGGCACGGACTACCTCAAGTCCTACCCGTGCCAGAACCGCCTGTTCTGGAACTATTTCAAGGGCCTCGGGGAGGCCGCCTACAATGCCAACTACGGCATCGGCGACGTCAACCGCGACGGTCTCATCGACGAGACCGATGCGGGGCTGACCCATCCCATGGGCCACGGTGATGCCTGGGGGCACTTCCTTTCCGCCAGCAAGATGCACTACGGCCTCCTCCAGCGTGGCAACTACAACTGGCAGGCCCGTGCGGAGCTCTACGCCCTGCTCGGCAACGTCATCCCCACCGACTATCTCGACGAGCAGTCCTTCGCCCGCACCGCCGCCACCAGGGCCCGCTGCGGCCTCTCCATCGTCAAGGCCACCTACCGCGATGCCTATGTGGCCGATCCCTCCGCCCAATGGCAGGGCTACACCGATTCCGCCGATCCCGCCAGCGCCTGGGGCGTGTCCGAGTGGGCCACCCGCAGCGGCCAGGGCGCTGTCTTCGACTGGATGGTCGGCAATGCCATCCTCCCCGCTGGCTCCACCGACCCCGCCACCGGCAAGCCGCTCGAGGGGCTCAACCTGATCAACCGCCAGACCGCCAAGACCGACCTGCAGGCCCTCGCCGGCAGCCTCCGGGAAGTCCAGCAGACGCTGGACGGCGTCAACCAGGGCCTCACCCCCATCGGGGTCAATCCCGACACCGTCAGCTTCGGGCTCGATTCCTTCTACGACGGCAACAGCTGGGAGCGCACAACCCACTTCCAGCAGACCTACGAGTCCGCCGTCGCCGCCGCCTCCAATGCCAAGGCCGCCCTCGATTTCGTCAGCGCCACCTCGCAGACGATGCGCCGGATCGGGGGCGACGCCGGTGAGCTCAAACAGAAGGCCATCGAGCAGGACATCGACTACCGCAACCGCCTCATCGCCCTGCTCGGCACGCCTTACAACGGTGCCATCGGCAACGGCCAGATATTCCAGGAGGGCTACACCGGGCCCGACCTCGTCACGTACATGTATCTCGACGCCACCACTGTCGAGCAGTTGCTGCCCGAGGCTCACAAAACAGAGGATGGCCTACCCGAAGCGTTCCGGAACGCGCGGGCCTCGATTTACCGATCGCTCGCCACGACCGGCAGCCAGCTCGAGTTCCTGCCCACGGGAATGAGTAATCTGAACAACAGCGAGCTGATGAACCTCTTCGACGAGTTTTATCTTTCTGCCGCGAAGCAGGATGAATATCCCAGAATCATTATCAATGGTTTCAGTGAAGGAGAGGCGGCCCCCGGTAACACGCTCTCCGTGGAAATCCCGATTTCCAAAACCTCGCAATACGCCTTCAAGGCCCCGGAAAGCTGGGGCCGCCGGGCCGCC
This sequence comes from Akkermansia muciniphila, assembly GCA_945883695.1. Taxonomy (GTDB): domain Bacteria; phylum Verrucomicrobiota; class Verrucomicrobiia; order Verrucomicrobiales; family Akkermansiaceae; genus Haloferula; species Haloferula muciniphila_A. The sequence goes on from CAMCYK010000214.1 coordinate 8,755, forward strand.
ACCGGCGAGATCCAGAGCGCGCTCGGCGACATGCTCCGCAACGAAATCGCCTTGGAAACCGCGATCGACGACTACCAAGTTTACATCAACAAGCTCGCCAATCTGGCCGAATACGCCAGCCGGCGGTTGGTGTCGCTTGACGGCGCGCAGATCAGCCGCCAGACGTATCTCGGGATTCTTTCCGGACTCAAAGACTTTATTAGTGGGACCAAGTTGCTGAGTGAAGAAGCGGGAGAGGTAAAAGATGAAATTCTTGAGTTTAAACGTTCGGCAGAGAACGTGGCAGATATAAATATTACGGTTGTGGGCGGAAATGCTCCGAGCAAGCCATTTCTTGCGGGGATTGCAATTACCGGTGACACCGCTGCGAGTGTCGCAAGGAACGTTGCTCACGTATTTGAAGTTTTGAGAGAAATTGCCGAGCTTGCCGCCGAGCAGGCCGAACTTCTCGAAAAGAACGACCAGGAAGTCTACGCTGAGTTCAACGAGCTGCTCGAGCTGCTGAAGGAGCTTTCCAACGAGCTGCAGGAGGACCCCTCCAAGCGGCTCAACATGGCGGCCGCCGTCCAGGATCTCAACATGGCGGGTGCCAAGGTCCGCTCGCTGGAGGCCGAGGCCAACCGCCTCGTCTCCGAGCGCGCGGCGATGAACAAGATGCTCGCGGGCCGCGCCCAGGGCAACCGCTACGGTGACATGATCGCGCGCCTCAGCCGTGACGACGCGGCCCGCAAATACGAGAGCGCCATGGACACCGCGGTGCGCTTCGCCTGGCTGGCGGCCAAGGCCTACGACTACGAGACCAGCCTCTCCCCCGGTCACCCGGCCAACGCCGCGACCCTGCTTGAGGACCTGATGAAAGTGCGCCAGCTCGGCCAGTGGGACGGGGACCTGCCCAAGGTCGGCAACGGCGGCCTCGCCGAGATCCTCGCCAAGCTGAAAGCCAATCATGATGCTTTGAAAGGCAACATCGGGCTCAACAATCCGCAGGGGGAAGCCTCCACCCTTTCGCTGCGCACCGAGGGCAAGCGCATCCTGGCCGACGGCAGCAGCTCCTCGAACCAGAAATGGCAGAGCTATCTGGCCAGCACCCAGGTGGCCGACCTCAACCGGGACCCCGACTTCTCCCGCCACTGCCGCCCCTTCGCTTCCCCGGATGGCCCGGCCCAGCCCGGTTTCAAGATCGAGTTCTCCTCCGAAATCAACCCCGGGCGCAACTTCTTCGGCAACGCCCTGAGCGCGGCGGACCACGCCTACAGCAGCGCTAACTTCGCCACCAAACTCCGCTCCGTCGGGGTCGGCTTCTCCGGCTACGATGTGGCGGCCGATGGCCAGCAGCAGCTCGCCGCCACCCCGCGGGTTTATCTCGTGCCGGCTGGCATGGACATCATGCGCTACTCCGACGGGCTGGTGCCCAAAACCCGCGGTTGGAACGTGGTCAGGCAGCGCGTCCCCGTGCCCTTCCCGATCAACACCACGAACCTGCGGGATTACGCCTTCAACCCGGCGGTGGACAGTCTCAACGGGAGCTTTGCGGAACTGGTCCGGCAGGGCGACTTCAGGGCCTATCCGACCGCGGGCGGCGCGCTCTCCGGCAGCGACCCCGCCTACTCCGACAGCCAGCTCTTCAGCCGTTCGGTCTGGAACACGCGCTGGATTCTCTTCATCCCCGCCGCCTCGCTGGGCAGTGACCCCAAGGCCGCGATGCAGCGCTTCATGGACACGGTGGATGATGTCCAGCTCAAGCTCACCACCTTCTCCTCCTCCGGGATGTAATCATGCCTGTTCCTGTCTCCCATCGCCCGATTGTGGTCCGTCGTCACCGCCTCCTGTGGGGCGGCGTGCTCGCCGTGCTGCTGCTGGCGGGCTGCGGGAAGAAGGAATCCCAGCCTGAAGCCGGCGTGCTCGCCAAGGGCGCTGGCTGGTCCGTCCGCGCCGATGACTTCCGCCACTGGTGGAGCACCCGCCCCGGCCCGGCCGACAGCCCGCAGGCGCGAACGGAGGCGCTCGACCGCCTGGTGGAGCGGGCCACTCTGGCCGCCGCCGCCCGCAAGGCCGGGCTGGAACGCGATCCCGAGACGGCGGCGCAGATTGAGTCGCTGCTCATCGCCCGCCTGCAGGAATTGCAACTGGCACCCCAACTCGCGGCCGTGAATGCCACCGATGACGAGGTGCGCGCCCGCTACGAAGCGCAGCGCGAGAGTGCCTTCACCCGGCCCGAGGCCGTGCGCGTGGCCCTGCTTTGGTTCAACACCCGCG
>CAMCYK010000215.1 GCA_945883695.1 Akkermansia muciniphila
GGGTCTTCATGAGCTCGGCACCCTTGGACGGGTTGCCCTTCATGTCGTCGAGCGCGAGCATGACGTTCTCGATGGAAATCTGGCCGATGGTCTTCTCCTTCTTGCCGCCGGTCTTCTCGACTTCACCGATGCCTTCGAGGTTCATCCGGTGCTTGTTGGCGAGGTGGGTGAGGAAGGCCTTCTGTTCGGTGTCGCCACCGGCCCAGACGTCGCGGAAGCGCTTCTCGATGTCGCCGGACTTGATCCAGAGGATGGGCTTGTAATACGGCCCGCGGGTGTCGGGCTGGGTGCCCCACCACCAGGAGCCATCGTAGGGGGCTTCCTTGGTGTAGAGCCGGGCGAGGGCGGTGAGGATCTTGTTTTTCAGGACCGGATCGATGGCGGCGGCGTGCTTGGCGAGGAGACCGTCGACCACCGCGGGATCGTGCATCAAGTGAAGGGCGCGAAGTGCGCCGTCGCGGCTCACGCTCTCGACGGCGGCGAGGCTTTCATCGACGGCCTTGAGGGTGACCAGCGAGTGGATGGCGAGGTGGGGAACGATGACCGCCGGGTTCGGCGTGGCGTGGGGGCCTTCGTTGGATTTGCCGGTGCCGGCGGGCGGTTCGGCGAGGATCCGGAAATTGACGGTGGCGTCGGGGTTTTTGGTCGAGCAGAGCGCTGCGGTGACCTTGAGCTTCTGCATCGCGCCGGGGATCACGTAGTGGATGACGGACTTGGCATGGGTGCCGATGCCCTGGGTGTGCGGCTTGCCATCGGCGCGCTGGAGGGGCGCTCCGGTCGGGGATTTGCCGACGGCGGTGGTGCCCCAGCCCTGGGTGGCGGATTTCCACTTGAGCTTGGTCAGCGGGACCTGTTGTCCTTCGCGGTTGGTCAGGACGGGGTCGAACCAGCCGCCGTGGTCGCCGCCGTCGCCGTTGCCGCCTTCCTCGACGACGAGGTAGAGGTTGTTGATGCCGACGAGGCTGACTTCGATCTCGGCGGTCTGGTTACCGGAGATCTTGTCGCTTTCAAAGAGCGGTGGCTTGGGAGCGACGGGCGCGGCTTGGACGGAAACCGGGGGCTTGGCGACGGAGAGCAGGGCTTCGGCGGCTTCCTTCTTGCCGATGCGGCCGAGCGCGACCGCGGCGGCGGCCTGGACGCGCGGGTTGCTGCTGGCGAGGGCCTTTTCGAAAGGCGCGAGCGGCAAGGCGGCGTTCTGCTTGAGGCGGTCGGCCGCGGCGCGCAGGGCGAACTCGGTGAGGACGGAATCGCCGGCGAGTTCGAGGAGGGCGGCATTGGCATCGGCCCCGAGGAGCTGCTTGTAGGTGAAGGTGGCGGCGACGCGGGCGGCGAGGGAGTTCTTGGCGTCCTTGGCAATGGCCAGGATGGCGGGGGCGAGTCCCTTGTCGCCGCGGGTGAGAATTTCCTGCTGGGTGGCAAGGCGGGTGGTGGCGCTCTCGGTGGCCAGGCCTTTCACGAGGGCATCGGGGGCGAGCTTGGCGAGGTCGGGGAAGGCCTTGTAGGTCCAGCCGTTCGGGACGACGCGTTGGACGAAGCCGCGGTCGGGGTTGCCCTTGTAGCCGGCACCTTCCCAGGCGGCGATGTAGAGCTGGCCGGAGCCGTCGACATCAAGGTCGGCGGGTTGGGAGAGGCCGATGAAATCCTCGGCCGCCTGGGTGAAGGAGGGACCGTCGGGGGTGACGCGGTGGAGGTAGACCTGGTTGCGGCCCCAGTCGGCCATCATCGGGGTCTTGTTGTATTTCTCCGGCCAGGTCGGCTCGTCCATGAACAGGGATCCGGTGCCGGAGCCGCCGCCGACGTCGGCGAGGGCGGGGATGATCTCGTCGGTGAAGTTCTTGAAGAGGATGGGGTAGCCGTATTGACCGCTCTGGATGTGGTGGATGAAGCGGACGTTCCAGCCGCCGCCGTCGTTGGTGTTGCCGCGGGTGAAGAGGTTCAGGAAGGGATCGATGGCGACGTCGTAGATGTTCCGCAGGCCGTGGGTGTAGGTCTCCATTTCGGAGCCGTCGGGGCGGACCCGGACCACGCCGCCGCCGAGCATGGTGAGGGTGGTGCCGTCGGTGCCCTGGGCGTTGACGAAGCCGAAATCGCCGACGGCGATGTAGATCCAGCCGTCGATGCCCATGCGGATGCCGTTGGTGGTGTGGTCGGCGCCGCGGTCCTGGTTGTGTTTGGGGACGGAGATGTCGCGGATCAGGATCTTGGGCGGGCCGTCGGCGACGCCATCGTTGTTTTTATCCTCGAGGACGGAGAGGTGCATGCCGGTGAGGATGCCGGTGTCCTTCGGGATGACGGTGTGGAGGACCCAGAGCTTGTCGCCGAAGGAAATGATGCCGCGGGGGTTGTCGAGCTCCGCGTAGACCGTGTGCTGGTCCGCCTTGCCGTCGTGGTCGGTATCGACGAGGCGGACGATGCGTCCCTTGCCCGGGCCCTTGCCGAGGGAGCCGAGGAGGTCGACGCCGACGAAGACTTCCCCGGTGGCGGCGGCGGCGAGACAGGCCGGAGAGGGCGTCAGGTCGCTGCCGGAGTACTTGGTGAAAGTGAGGTCGGCGGGGTTGGCGGCGGCGGAAAGGGCGGCGGCCGAGAGAAGGCCGGGGATGAGCTTGGTCATGCGGGTGCGATGGCTTGGAGCGGCTTCTAGGCCTGATTCGGAGGGGAAGCAATGCTCAAAAGCCGTCGCCCCGGGTCGGCGGCGAACACGAATCCGATGACCCGCCTCAAACGGAGATTCCGCTGGCCCAGCCAGATCGTCGGCAGCCTGATACCTTCACCGATCACCTGCCGCCCCGGCCGAATGCGTACTACAAGGTGGAGGACGTTCCTTCACCCTGACATGACCGCCGGAGGCTCCCGGACTGCTGCGATGATTCGCAGCTCTCGAATGCATGGTGGTGACGGCTTCCTGGGTGGACCGGAGGCGACCCTGAAAGTTCGCCTCCGCCGGCCAGAACGGCCGACCCCACCCTTCATTCCAAAAGCTGCGAATCATCGCAGCAGTCCAAAAGCGGCGGTGCCGCGGCAGTTGGACGCCGCGGCTCAAAGACCACCCTTGCCACCCCCGCTCCAGACCTGTCCGGCCTTTCACCCCGTCACCCGCATCGGCATGATCACATAGAGGAAGCTGCCCTCGATGCGCACCACGCCGGGGCTCATCTCGTCGATCAGGTCGAGGTAGATGGTGTCGCTTTCGAGATTGCGCAGCGGGGCCATCAGGAACTCCGGATTGAAAGCGATCTGCATCGGCTTGCCGCTGTAGGCGACTTCCATCGTTTCACGGGCTTCGCCGACGTCCGGCGAATTGGCGGTCACTTCCACCGAGTTCGGGCCGAAGACCAGCTTGACCGAATTCGACTTGTCGGAAGACAGCAGCGAGACCCGGCGGACGGTTTCGAACATCGACTCGCGCGGCAGTTCCACCCGCTCGGTCGAGTCGCCCGGGATGACCTGGCGGTAGTTCGGGTAGTTGCCTTCGATCAGCTTGCTGATCAGCAGGTGGTCGCCGATGGAGAAGGAAATCTGGCTGTCGGACAGGCGGATCAAGACCTCGCCGCTGTCGCCGAGCAGGCGCATCAGTTCCTGCACCGCCTTGGTCGGCACGATCACGTCGCACTCGTGGCTGGCGGGGAAATCGAGGTCGTTCTCGACCATTGCCAGGCGGCGGCCGTCGGTGGCCACCAGCGTCAGCTTGCCCTCGCGGAAAGAGGTGTAGATGCCGTTGAGCACGTAACGGGTCTCGTCGGTGGAGATCGCGTAGGCGGTTTTTTTCAGGCCGTCCCGCAGCAACTGCTGGGGCATCCGGAATTCCTTGGCGCCCTCGAAATCCGGCAGTGGCGGGAAATCGTCCTGGCCGAGGCCGATGATCTTGAAAAACGACGGGCCGCTCTCGATGGAGGCGACGTTTTTGGCATCGACGGAGATCTGGACCTCGCTGGCCGGCAGTTCGCGGACGATGTTGACCAGCCGCTTGGCCGGCAAGGTGGTCGCGCCTTCCTTTTCGATCTTCGCCTCGACCGAGCCGGTGATGCCCACGTCGAGGTCGGTGGTGGTGAAGGTCAAACGACCGTTCCTCGCCACGAGAAGCACGTTGGAAAGGATCGGCAGGGTGGTACGGGTGCTGACCACGTGCTGAACCTTTTGGAGCCCTTCGAGCAGGGCTTCTTTGGAAATGCTGAACTTCATGGGAGTGAGCGTCGGAAACGGAATTGCTGGGCGGATGGTCTCCGCAATCTCCGACCCTTGGCAAGCCAATCTATCGGGAATGCCAAGGATGGCGCTCCGGCCGGAACGCCACCCCCGAATTTCAAAATTTCCGCGGGCCCCGCTCAGCGCCGCAGCGAGGCCTCGATTCCCCCGATCGCGTCGCGGACCGCGGGGTCCAGCTCCATCTGGCCGGTGATCTTTTTGCAGGCGTGGATCACCGTCCCGTGGTCCCGGCCGCCGAATGCCTCGCCGATTTCCATCAGCGAGCCCTTGGTCAGCGTGCGGCTGAGATACATCGCGATCTGGCGCGGAAAGGCGATGCTCGCCGGCCGGCGGCGGCTGGTCATGTCGGCCAGCCGGACGTCGTAGTGGTCGGCCACCACCCGCTGGATGGCGTCGATCGTGATCTGCTTGCCGGCCTCCTCGCGCAGCAGGTCGCGCAGCAGGTGCTCGACCCGCTCCTCGGTGATCTGCTCGCTGGCCAGCGAGGCGAAGGTGGCCACCCGCATCAGCGCGCCCTCGAGGCGGCGGACGTTGCTGCGGATGCGCTCGGCGAGGAAGCGGATGATGCCCTCGTCGACCTTGACCTTCCACTCGTCGCGCTTCTTGCCGAGGATCGCCAGCCGGGTTTCGAAGACCGGCGGCTGGAGTTCGACGGTCAGTCCGCACTCAAAGCGGGAAATCAGGCGCGGCTCGAGGTTCTTGATTTCGCTGGCCGGGCGGTCGCTGGTCAGCACGACCTGGCAGCGGCCGTCGAGCAGCGTGTTGAAGGTGTGGAAAAACTCCTCCTGCGAGCGTTCCTTGCCGCCGAGGAACTGGATGTCGTCGATCAGCATCACTTCGGCCGAGCGGTAGCGCTTGCGGAAGCGCTCGAGGTCGCCCTTGCGGACGGCGTCGATGAACTCGTTGGTGAATTTCTCGCAGGTCAGATAGACCACGCGGGAGGCCGGCACGCCGCGCAGCCACTCGTGGCCGATGGCGTGCATCAGGTGGGTCTTGCCGAGCCCCGGTCCGCCGTGGATGAAGAGCGGGTTGTAGCCCGGCCCCTTGCGCTTGGCGACCGCCTCGCAGGCGGCATGGGCGAACTGGCTGTTGGCGCCGACCACGAAGGAATCAAGGGTGAACTGCGCGTTGATGCCCGCGGTCTTGAGCCGTTTCTCGAAGCTGATCTCCGAGGCCTGCGACGGCATCCGGCCATGATCGCCCGCCGGAAAGGGACGCGCCGCCGGCACGCCGTCCGCCGGCTCCGGCACGCCGGAGTCGACCACCAGCAGGACTCCGCGCACGCCGTCGATGCTCTCGCTCACCGCGGAGGCGAGCTCGGGCAGGTAATTCGTCTCGATCCAAACCTGGTGGATCTCGTTGGGCACCGCGACGACCGCGCGGGAATCTTCAACCCCGACCAGCCGCGAGGCCCGGAACCATCGCTGGTAAGCATCCTTGCTCACCAGCCGGCCCAGCACCTCGCAGGCGGCCCCCCACTGCGCGGCCACGTCATCGGCCGCCACTACCCCGGAATCTCCCCCGAACTCCTCTAGATCCATGATTTTTCGTTTTCTTCGTAAAAGGTTTTCGCCGACCGCTCCGCAGGAAAATCGCTCTGCTTGCCAGAGCGGCGGAGGGGAGGGATAGCCGCCTCGCGGGACCGGTGGGATCCTTTTTTGAGCCCGTCTAACAGACCGTCCCCGGCTGCCCCATTTCCACAAGCGTTCCACGCTCCGAAAATTTAAAAACTTGACGCTAAAACTCGTTAAACATCCCGAAGTAATCGCCTCGAATTCATCCGGCGAAAAGCCGCGGGCTTTTTAAAATCAACGGTTTTCCGTGGATGAACGGGGTCGCCCCGCACTCCCCGAGTTCCGTAATTTCCCGGAGTTCTCCGCACTCCGGGCCGTGGCCCGCCCGCAAGTCGTTGGTCTTCCGGTCGCTCCACCCGCCGGCAACCCGGGGCCCCGGGCTGAGGGCTTAGCGGCTCTGTTTCGAACCCTCCCGCCCTCCGCCGGAAATCAGCGCGCCGAGGTAACCGCAGGCCAGGGTGAGCAGGGCGTTCAACGGAAAGAACCACTCCGAGGCGATCCGCGGCCGGCTTGGTTCCAGCCATGCCCACTCGACCTTCAGCCACGCCAGCAGCTGGCCCAGTTCCGGCCGGGTCCAGAGGACCAGCAGCATCGAGAGCGCCGTCCCGACGAATAAACCCCTGACGCTCTTGCGGCCCGGCAGGATCGCGGCCAGCAGCACCCCGAGCAGCGGCGGGTAGGTGTAGGCCACCATGCCGAAGGCGAGCGTGATCAGGTTCTTGTTCTCGCCGCCCTCATGCCCCTTCGCCATCGCGATCGCGAACCACGACAGCAGCCCCGCCCACACCACCACGGCGATCCGCGAGCGGGCGACCATCTTCTTGCCGTGCAGGTCGTCCTCCATCCGGCCACGGCCGTAGATCGCCGACAGCGAGGTCTGGGACAGCGCCGCCAGCACCGAGTCGAGGCTGGAGATCGCCGCCGCGAAGGCCCCCGCGAGGATCAAGCCGGTCAGACCCGGCGGCAGCACCGTGGTGATCCAGACCGGGAACACCTTGTTGGGATCGCTGGCGAACGCCGCCGCCTCGTCCGCGGTCAGGCCTTTGGTGCCATACCACGCGAACAGGCCGGCCCCCACCGCCAGCATCACCACCGTGATCAAAATCGACACGCAGCTCCAGACCATCGCCTTGCGCGCCTCTTGTGGCGAACCGCAGCAGAAAATCCGCTGGGCGTTCAACTGGTCGGTGCCGAAGGCGGCGAGATTCTGGAACGGCATCGCGAGGATGCCGACCCAGAGCGTGTATTTCAGCATCGGGTCCTCGAACGGCGTGGTGAAATCCAGCCATCTCATCTTGTCGATGGTGGTCCCGTCGGGCAGCACGACATTCCGGTTGAAGGCCACGATCTCGTCCCAGCCCAGCGCGTTGACCAGCCAGCCCAAGGCCAGCCCGGCCCCCAGCATGAAAATCCCGAACTGGATCACGTCGGTCCAGATCACCGTCCGCATGCCGCCCATCAGCGTCCACACCACCGCGAAGCCGCCGATCGCCAGGATGCAGGCGGGCATTGAAATGCCGGTGACCGTCTGCAAAATGATCGCCGTGACCAGCACGCGGACGCTTTGCCCGAGGATCGCGCCGAGCGAGAAAAGCACCGTCACCAGCCGCCGGATCCCCTCGCCCAGGCGGTTCCCCATGAAATCGTACGGACTGTAGATTTCCTTCTGATAGTAAAGCGGCACCAGCCAGTAGCCGACCAGGAAGCGGGCGACGATCGAGCCGATTCCCCACTGGAGGTAGGTCCAGTCGCCGTTCATCGCGTAGACGCTCCCCGGCACGCCGATGAAGGTCAGCGCGCTGATCTCGGTGGCGACCATCGATCCGCAGACCGCCCACCAGGGCAGGTTTTTGCCGCCGAGGAAGAAGTCCTTCACGGTCGCCGCCTTGCCCGCCATGAGATGGCCGATCCAAGTGGTCAACAGCAGGTAACCCGCCACGACTCCCCAGTCCAAGGCCGTGAACTGCGTTTCAATCGCCCCGATCAGCATGGCGCACGCTAGGACGGGCCGCCCCGCAGCGTCCACGCCGGATTTCCCGAACTCCGCCTCGCGGGTTGCCCGCCGCTTTCCCGGCCGCCATGCTCCGCCCATGCTTCACCCGGACCTCGCCGCCCTGCTCCGCCACCGCAAGGAAACCATCGCCGACCACGCCCTGCGCGAGCGCGATCCCGCCGCCCACCTCGACGCCCTGAAGTCCGTGTCGGAGGAAATCACCGCCTGGCACCTGTCCCGCCGCGGCACCCTGCCACCGCGGCTCGATCACTTCCTCACCGCTTGCTCGTTCGACAAGGCGCTCCAATTTCTCGACACCGACGGCACCTGGACCGGCCATTGAGGACAAGTTCCAAGTGAGAAGTTCCAAGTGCCAAGCAAGGCAGGAATCACCTGCGGGCCATCGATTCGCCGCGCCGTCTCCCCGTTGGCACCCGGCACTTCCCTCTTGGAACTTCTCCATTGGCACTTGAAACTTCCCACTGGGAACTTCTCACCTTGCCGCGCCCCGGAGCGACCCCGTAGCTTCCCCGGCGAGCAGTCTCCCATGGGTCCAAGCGCAACCACCATCATTGGCATCCTCCCGGCACGCTGGGGGTCGACCCGCTTCCCCGGCAAGCCGCTCCACCTGATCGCCGGCAAGCCCTTGATCCAGCATGTCTGGGAGCAATGCCGGAAATGCCAGCGGCTCGACGGGCTGGTCATCGCCACCGACGACGAGCGGATCCTCGCCGCCGCGGAATCCTTCGGCGCGCGGGTCGTGATGACCTCGCCCGGACATCCGACCGGCACCGACCGCCTGGCCGAAGCCGTCCGCTCCCTGCCCGGCGCGGAAATCATCGTCAACATCCAGGGCGACGAACCGCTGATCGATCCCGCGCTGATCGACCGGCTCGCCGCGGCGATGGCCGCCGATCCGTCGCTCGACATGGCCACCGCCGCCAACCCGCTGGATCCCGCCGACCCCGCGGTGCGGGACCCGAACGTGGTGAAGGTCGTCACCGCGCTCGACGGCCGCGCGCTCTACTTCTCGCGCTCCCCCCTGCCCTACTTCCGCAATCCGGTCGACGGCCTGCCGGTTTACCGCCACAAGGGCATCTACGCCTACCGCCGTACTTTCCTCGAGCGCTTCGTCACCTGGCCGCCCTCGCCGCTGGAAAAGGCCGAGTCGCTCGAACAACTCCGCGCCCTCGAAAACGGCGCCAGCATCAAGGTCCTGGTCACCGACGACACCTCTCCGGGCGTCGACACGCTGGAGCAGGCCCGCGAAGTTGAACGCATTCTCTCAACCACTGATCACTGATCACTGCTCACTCGGCACTTCCATGAAATACATCTTCGTCACCGGCGGCGTCGTCTCTTCCCTCGGCAAGGGCCTGGCCGCCGCCTCCATCGGCGCGCTGCTCGAGCACCGCGGTCTCAAGACGCTGATGCAGAAGTTCGACCCCTATCTCAACGTCGATCCCGGCACCATGTCGCCCTACCAGCACGGCGAGGTTTACGTGCTCGACGACGGCGCGGAGACCGACCTCGACCTCGGCCACTACGAGCGCTTCACCTCCGGCGTCATGTCGCGCCTCAACAACCTGACCTCCGGCCAGGTCTTCGACGCGGTCATCAAGAAGGAACGGCGCGGCGACTACCTGGGCAAGACCGTGCAGTTCATCCCGCACGTGACCGACGAGATCAAGGCGCGCCTCCACCTGGTGACCGACACCAACCCGGACGTCGACGTGCTGATCACCGAGATCGGCGGGACCGTTGGTGACATGGAAGGCCTGCTGTTCATCGAAGCGCTGCGCCAGTTCGCGCTGGAGGTCGGCAAGGACAATGTCTGCTTCATCCACGTCACCCTGCTGCCCTTCATCAAGGCCGCCGGCGAGGTCAAGACCAAGCCGACCCAGCAATCCGTCGCCAAACTGCGCGAGCTCGGCATCCAGCCGGACATCATCATCTGCCGCACCGAGGCCGACCTCGACGAGGACAACCGCAAGAAAATCGCGATGTTCTGCAACGTCGAGAAGAAGAACGTCGTCGCCTTCCGCGATGTCGCCCACACGATCTACGAGTGCCCGCTCGACCTGCGCCGCGACAAGATCGACCGACTCGTCGTCGACAAGATCGGCCTCGGCCACACGCCGTCGCCGGCGCTCGACGACTGGGAGCATTTCGTCCGCCGCGTGATCCATCCGAAGCACAAGGTGACCATCGCCGTCGCCGGCAAGTACATCGAACTGCAGGACGCCTACAAGTCGATCTACGAATCGCTGATCCACGCCGGCGCCCACCACGACACCAAGGTCAACATCATCCGGGTCGAGGCCGAGGCGGTCGAGGACCACGGCGCGAAGGCGGTGATCGGCGATGTCGACGGGATCCTGGTCCCCGGCGGCTTCGGCGACCGCGGGATCGAGGGTAAGATCCTCGCCGCGCAGTATGCCCGCGAGAACAACATCCCGTATTTCGGGATCTGCCTCGGGATGCAGATCGCGACGATCGAGTTCGCCCGCAATGTCTGCAAGCTGCGCGGGGCGAATTCGACCGAGTTCGACAAGAACACGCCGTTCCCCGTGATCTGCCTGCAGGAGGAGCAGCGGGGGGTCGCGGACATGGGAGCCACCATGCGCCTCGGCTCTTGCGAGAGCGTGCTGTTCGCCGGCACCCGGGCGTCCGACCTTTACTGCGGTGCCGACCGCATCCACGAACGCCACCGCCACCGCTACGAGTTCAACTCGGACTTCCAGGACAAGCTTCAGGAATGCGGGCTGGTCGTCTCGTCGGTCTCCGCGAAGGAAGGCCTGGTGGAGATCGTCGAACTGCCGAACCACCCCTTTTTCCTGGGTGCCCAGTTCCACCCCGAGTTCCAATCGAAGCCGAACCACCCGCACCCGCTGTTCGCCGGCTTCGTCAAGGCCGCCCTCGAACGCGCGCAAGCGCAATGAGCGTGGGGCGGCAGCCCGAATACGGGGATATCTTCGAGGTGGCATGGCTCTGCCCGGCCACCCGGGGCAGCTCGTTCCTCGCAAGTGATTGGAGTCCTCCGGCGCAAGTGATTGGAGTCCTCCGGCTCTCCAACGGCAACGCCGTTGCCTCGTAAAGCCCGGGG
>CAMCYK010000216.1 GCA_945883695.1 Akkermansia muciniphila
GCCCGCGGGATGGGGGTCGAGAATCCGGCCCAACATTTCGAGAAGAAGGCCGGCCTGTTCCTCTCCGACGGCGCCTTTTTCGGCTGGCCCGGCTGGATCCGCTTCAATTTCGGCTGCCCCCGCGCCCACCTGATGGAAGGCCTGGAGAAGATGGCGAAGGCGCTCTGAGCCGCTGCTGTCCAGCCGGATCCGAAGGGGGGACCTTCTCCCTTTCGCCCCCCCGCGACTTGTTCACAAGTTGCTCACGCGTTACCCATCTTGACCCTGCCGACGCGGGCGGGGCATTCTCTCCCTCCACCCATGGCCGACGACTTCAAGCCCGATCGCAACCCCGCCCCACCCTCGTTTCAAAGCGGAGCCACCGGCCAGGACGTCACCCGCGCGATGCCCCACGCGCTGGGTCACGAGAAGAGCATCCTGTCCTCGATGCTCAAGGATCCCGAGCAATGGATCGGCGTCTCGCTCGAAGAAGGCCTGACCCGCGAACACTTCTACATGCCGGGCCACGGCCTGCTGTTTGAAACGCTGCGCGACCTCAACGCCAAGGGCACGGTGATCGAACTGGTCTCGCTGGTCCAGCTCCTCCACGACCGCGGCCAACTCGACAGCGTCGGCGGCCCGGCGACGATCACCGACATCTTCACCTACGCGCCGAACGCCGCGCACTTCCACAACCACCTCGCGCTGGTGAAGGACAAGCATGTCCTGCGCAGCGTCATCCGCACCTGCACCGAGGCCGTCGCCGAGGCCTTCGACAATCCGGAGGAAACCGCGTCGCTGCTCGACCGTGTGGAGTCCAGCGTGCTCGGCATCCGCCAGGGCACCGAAAGCGTCAAGGGCTTCCACATCAAGCAATCGGTGACCGAGGTGATCAGCCACTTCGAGGCGCTGCTTTCCGGCGACGTCGAGGTCCAGGGCGCGCCCACCGGCTACGCCGACCTCGACCGCATGTGCAAGGGCCTCAAGCCCGGCGAAATGTTCGTCGTCGCCGCCCGCCCGTCGATGGGCAAGACCTCGCTGATGATGAACATCGCCGAGCACATCTGCGTCGATCACAAGGTGCCGACGATGGTCTTCTCCTGCGAAATGACGGCCTTCCAGATCGTCCAGCGGCTGGTCTTCTCGCGCGCCCGTTTCGCGATGTCCCAGATGGGCCGCGGCTTCCGGCCGAAGAAGGAGGACCTGCTGCGGATCAAGCGCGCCGCGGAAGAGATCGCCTCGGCCAAGATGTTCGTCGACGACACCCCGGGCATCCTGATCGACACCCTGCGCGCCAAGGCCCGCCGGCGGAAGCGCGAGGACAACATCGGCTTCATCGCGATCGACTACCTGCAGCTCCTCAAGTCCGGCTCGAAGCAGGCGCAGAACTCCCGCGAGCGCGAGATCGGCGAAATTTCCGCCGGCATCAAGGGCCTGGCCAAGGAGCTCGGGATCCCGATCCTGGTGCTCGCCCAGCTCAACCGCGGACCGGAAGGCCGCACCGGCAAGTCGCTCGGCGTGCCGCGGATGTCCGACTTGCGCGAATCCGGCACCATCGAGCAGGACGCCGACATGATCGGCCTGCTCTACCGGACCGCTTACTACGCCGAGACCGAGGAGGAAAAGGAGCAGGAAGCCGGCAAGGCGGAGCTGGTCCTCGCCAAAAATCGAAACGGTGAAACCGGCCACGTCCCGCTGACCTTCATCGCCGACCTGATGCGCTTCGAGACCCGCGCGCGGGATGACCACGAGGGGCATTGAATCATGCCTCCCAAGAAGAAAGCCAACGCCAAGCCGCTGGCCGGTGCCGCCCTGGTCAAAGAGGTCTGCCGCCGGATCCGGCTGGCGCGGAGCCTGTGGGACGCGCACCGCAACGCCGCCTGCCGCGGCGAACGGGAGAAGGCGATCGCGCTCTATGAAACCTTGAGCGAAGCGGAAAAGGAGAAGGTCCCGCAGACCCTGCGCGTCTGGCTGCGCTACCGCAGCGAGAAGTATTTCGGCGAAGGCCGCACCCCGCCCGGCGGGAAAGGATCGTAAGTTGCTCGGACTTTAGCGCATCCGGCCCTCTTACCTCGCCCTCCTCAAGGCCTGGCACACGGCGGGGAAGATCTGCTTCTTGCGGCTGACCACGCCGGGGGCGTCGTACAGGCTGGCGTCGATCCGCGCGTAGGGCAGGTTCCCGACGAATGCCGGATCGCCCGCGGCGAGCACCAGGCTGTGGTGCTCCGCGATATCGGTGACCACCAGCACCGCGAGTTCGTAGCCCTGGTCCGCCGCCAGCGCCTGCAAGGCCGCCTCGAGCTCGGCGCGGCGCGGCGCGAAGGCTTCGAGGCCGAGTTCCTCCACCTGGGCGATGGCAACCTTGACGCCCTCGTCCACGAATTCCTTGCGGTCGGCATTGAGGATCGCTTCCGGGGTGCCGGTGGCGAGCAGCGAGCCGACGGCGAAAAAATCGGCCTTGAACTGCGCCGGATCGATCCCCGCCAGGCCGCTCAGCCATGCCAGCATCTCGTGGTCGAGTTCGGCGGTGGTCGGCGAGGTCAGGCACAACGTGTCGGCGATGATTCCCGCGCAAAGGCACATCGCGGTGCCCTTGTCGGGCTCCAGGTAGCGGTGACGGAATTTCCGGGCGACCAGCGTGGAGGTGGAGCCGACCGGTTCGTTAAGGAAACGGATCGGCTCGCGCGACACCAGGTCGCCGGCCAGGCGGTGGTGGTCGATGACTTCCACGATCTCCGACTCCTCGACTCCGGTGACCGCCTGGGCGAACTCGTTGTGATCGACCAGCGCGAGCCGGGTCCGCGGGGGATCGATGAGGTCGGACTTCGAAAGCACGCCGATCATTTCCTTCGAGATCGAATCGATCACCGGAAAGAGGTCCTGCTCCAAGGAGGAAAGCGCCTTGCGCAGGCGCGAGACCGGCTCGTCGACGGAGACCGAGGTGAAGCGCGGGTCCATCACGTGGCGGACGGTGCGCGAGCAGCGGATCAGCGTGGCGGTGCTGGCGGTGTCCTGTGAGCACAGCAGCACCACCACGCCGCGCCGCCGGGCGAGTTCGAGCAAGGAGGGTTCGACCCCGTTGCCGCTGGTGACGATCAGCGCGCGGGCGCCGTTCTCGATCGCGTAGTGCTGGACCACCGGCCGGTCGCCGCAGATCACGAGGTAGCGGCCGACATTGCCCTCCCGGGCGGCGGTTTTCAGGCGCCGCTCGATGGTGGATTGCGAGGAGGCTCCGACCAGCAGGATGAGTTCCTCCTCGTCGTCGCCATCGGGCATTTCCGCCCCGGCACTGGCGGCATGGAGGGTGGTGGCGATCTTCGGCAAGGCGACATTGACGGTGCGGACTTGCAAGCCGCTGCCATCCCCGGGCACCAGCAGTTCAAGCAGGTCGAGGTAGCGCAGGATGCCGTGGACCGTGCCGGCGGCATCGACCACCGGCACGCAGCGAACCCCGCTGGCGAGCATCCGGCGGTAGGAATCGAGGAAAGTGTCGCAGGGGGCGACCCGCACCACCTCGCGGCGGCAGATCATGCCGGCGGACGCGCGGACGTCGGTGATCAGCGGAGGGGTGGCGATCCCCGCCTTTGCCAGCACCCAGGCGGTGCGCGCCGGCACCTCGCCGCAGCGGGCGGCGAGGGCGGTCGGCTCGCCGGTGGCGCGCAGCAGGGCCGCGTTGCCGATGGCGGAGCAGATGGCGTCGGTGTCGGGGTTCTTGTGACCGATGACGTAGAAGGGAAGCTGGCGGCGGGGTGATTCCATGCGGGGAGGAAGTGGTCGGGCGGAGAGTGCCGCAGATCGCGGAAACGGCAAGGAGAGGGTGCGTCTCCGGGACCGCCGGTCTTCAGACCGGCCGGTTTCACCCCGACAGCCACAGGCCCGATCGGAGTGTCGCCCTGAGGGCCGATCGGAGTGTCGCCCTCAGGCCCGATCGGAGTGTCGCCCTGAGGGCGACATGACAACGGTCCGGGCGCTTTCCAAGCGCCCGACCCCCACCCCATCGGGCGGCAGAATGCCGCCCTCCCCGTCATGTCGCCTGCAAGGCGACACTCCTATCGCCCCGCCCCGGGACCGCGACCCCAACCCCTCCCGGGGAGACTACCACATCTTGGACCCTCACATCTTGTCCGGGCAGCGGATGCCAAGCAAACCGAGCCCGTGGATCAGGACCCGGCTGGTCAGGTCGCAGAGCAGAAGCCGGCTGTCGCGCGCCCCGGTTTCGGCCTTCAGCACCGGGCAGGCCTCGTAGAACGAATGATAGCCGCGGGCCAGCTCCAGCAGGTAATTCGCCAGAAGATTCGGCCGATGGTCCTCAAGCACCAGCGGCACGATCTCCCCATAGCGCGCCAGCTGGCGGGCCAGGTGGATTTCGGCATCCTCGCTGAACACCGGCATCACCGCGGCAAGATCGACTTCCTCCTCGAGCTTGCGGAAAATCGAGCGGCAGCGCACCACGCTGTTCTGGAGATAGGGGGCGGTGTCGCCTTGCAGGGCCAGCATCTTGTCGAGGTCGAACACGTAGTCCGAAAGGCGGTGATGCGCCAGCTCGGTGAACTTCACCGCGCTGATCCCGATCAACTCCGCGAGCGCCGCCCGCTCCTCGTCGGTATCGACCCGGCTGCGCTCGGCGACCGCCGTCGTCGCCGCGGCCACCGCTTCGTCAAGCACGTCGGCGAGCTGGGGCAGGTCGCCGGAGCGGGTCTTCAGCGGCTTGCCATCGGTGCCGAGGATGGTGCCGAAGGCGATGTGCCGCAGGTCCATTTCCCCCAGACCGATCCGATCCGCGACGGCGAAGAGCTGCTGGAAATGCAGCGACTGCCGGTGGTCGACAACATACCACGCGGCGTCGGCGTGCCATTCGCGGCGGCGGAACTCGAGCGTCGCGACGTCGGTCGTGGCGTAGTTGAAGGCCCCGTCGCTCTTGCGGATCATCATCGGGAAATCGGTCCACTCGCCGTCCTTGCGGATCAGGAAGGGATCCTTCGCCGGGTCCTCCGCGGCACCCGCGGAGAAGATGCAGATCGCACCCTCGCTTTCGCGGGCGATGCCGTCCGCAACCAGGCGGTCGACCAGCGGGGCAAGCAGATCGTTGTAGGCGCTCTCGCCGAGCCAGTGGTCGAAGGACACGTCGAGGCGGTCGTAGATCTTGTCGAGACCGCCGCGGGACAGCTCGATGCAGCGTTGCCAGATCTCGAAGTTTTCCGCGTCGCCCCGCTGGAGTTTCACCAGTTCCATCCGGCAGGCCTCGCGGACCGACTCGTCGGCCTTCGCCGAGTCGCTGGCATGGCGGTAGAGGCGCAGCAGTTCCTGCAACGGATTCGCGAGCAGCGCCGGCTCGTCGAGCGCGGTCTTCCACGCCCAGGTGATCATCCCGAACTGGGTGCCCCAGTCGCCGATGTGGTTGTCGGTGATCACCGTGAAGCCGAGACAGCGGGCGATCCGGGCGAGCGAGTCGCCGAGAATGGTCGAGCGGATGTGGCCGATGTGCATCGGCTTGGCGACGTTCGGCGCGGAGAAATCGACCACCACCGTGCTGCCGCTGCCGGTCAGCGGCAGGCCGAGCCGCGGGTCGGCGAGCTGGGCCTTGGCGCGGGCGGCGTAGGTCGCCGGGGAGATCTTGAAATTGATGAAGCCGGGGCCGGCGATATCGGCCGTGCCGAGCCCGCCGAGGTCGAGCGCGGCGATCACCTGCTCCGCCAGCCCGCGCGGGTTGGTCTTGCGCTGCTTGGCGAGGGCCATCGCGGCGTTGCTCTGGTAGTCGCCGAAACGCAGGTCGGCGGCGGCGACCACCGGTGCGGCCACGCTTTCGCCAAGCACCGACTGGAAGGCGGCGGCGAGGCGGGATTCAAGTTCCTGGATGAGGGTCATGGGAATGAGGACGAAAGGATTCACCGCCAGACGGGCGGCTGCGCCAAGCGCGAAGGGGCGGATTCGATGGCAGCGGCCGGGAATCCGGGCGGTCGGCGGGTTCACGCCGTGGGGTTGACCGGGGCCTTGGGTGCCTTGCCGGCGAAGATATCGAGGACCTCGCGGCAGTCTTCGGCGGCTCCGAGCCGTCGCCGGATCTCGATGTTGGTGAACATCTTGGCAATCGCCGCCAGGGTCTGGAGGTGGAGGTGATAGTCCCGTTTCGGCACCAGAAAGAGAATCACGAAATGCACCGGCTTCTGATCGAGCGCTTCGAAGTCGATGCCGGCCTTCGAGCGGCCGAGAACCGCCACCACTTTCTCCAGCTCGTCGGAAAACGCGTGCGGGATCGCCACCCCGTAGCCGACGCCCGTACTAACCTGCTCCTCGCGGATTTTCAGCGCGGCCAGCACCTCGTCACGCAGGCCGGGAGCCAGGGATCCCCCGGCCACCAGATGATCGATCAGTTCCACGATGGCCGGCCAATGCTGCACCGCGGTCATCTCGAGGACGATCCCCTCGGGTGTCAGTAGGTTCGCCAACTTCATGCTGCCCGGTGAAAGATTCTTGACCCCGCAACCGTGGCGGGGGGCCGGACGTATCCACCCCGCGTCGCCTTGGCAAGCGGATTTCCCCGCCGGTAAGGCGATTCCCTGCCCGCATTGGCACTTGCCGGTTCCGGTCAGCGGCCCCTACCGTGTCGGTCCTATGCGTTGGCTCTTCCGCGGTCTCATTCTCCTCCAAGCGGCGCTCCTTTGCCACTGCGGCAACATGGGGACCGGCAACATGGGCGGCCCCACGCTGGAGGAGCGGAACGCCGCCATCGCCTCGGAACCCCCCGGGGATTTCTACTACGGACGCCGTTATTACATCGAGAAAACCCGCTTCTGGGGCTACGTCCGGAAGCCACGCCAATCGTGGGACAAGGCGAAGCTGGTGATGTTCCGCGAGGACAAGAAGCTCGCGCCGGACCGCCTGCCCGAGGCGGGCCCCGAGGGACGCCGCTACGGCTTCGACAACAACCACGAGTACCGGCTCAACGGCTACTACACCGGACGCGAAGCCTACGATCCGAACAGCAACCAGTTCCTGCCCGAATTCATGCTGACCGGCTACGAAACGGTGAACCGCAACCCCGGCTGGCTGTTCCGCCCGGACGACCGCTACGATCCTTACCGGATCACGGTCCACCCCCGCTAGCCATCCTCGCCCACCCCGGCATGAGTTCCTCTGGCGATCATTCCTTTCCATGGACGACCTTTTCAGCCGCCCGACTCCCGAGACCCGGGTCCTCGAACTCCGCAAGGAACTGGATCGTCACAACCGGCTCTACTACCAGGACGCCGCGCCGGAAATCTCCGACGCCGATTACGACAAGCTTTACCGCGAGCTCGAACAACTCGAAGCCGCGCACCCGGAACACGCCTCGCCCGATTCCCCCACCCGCCGCGTCGGCGGTGCCCCGCTCGAAAGCTTCCAGCAGGTCCGCCACCTGGTCCCGATGCTCAGCATCGACGATGTCTTCGAACTGAAGGACGCCGAGGTCCCCGAAACCGAGCTGATCGACTTTTACAAACGTCTCCAGAAGAACCTCGGCCGCGAAAACATCGCCGTCACCGTGGAGCCGAAGATCGACGGCGTCGCGGTGTCGCTGGTCTATCGCGACGGCAAGCTCGACTACGCCGCGACGCGCGGCGATGGAACCACCGGCGACGATGTGACCAACAACGTGCGGACCATCCGGACGATCCCGCTGACCCTCGCCGCGGCCGGGCGGGTTGCCCCGGACGTTGACGTCGAGAACTTCCTTCCTTATCTTCCTCCCCATGAGCGGCTCCAACTCGGCGCAAATCCTGGCCAACCGTCTTCGCAAGGCACGGCAGAAGGCCTCCGCGACAGGCTCGACGCTGTCCTCGCAGGAAGTGATGGACACGATCTTCAGGAACGGATCCGACAGGAAGCCGAATCCATTCTTGAATGGGGAGCTGAGACTGGTCGGATCCTCGACCCAGACCGACTATTTGAAGTCGTCAGAAACTGGCAAGAGCTAGGCGGCCAGTCCGAGCACACCGTGTTCTACATCCGGGAGCTCTCCCGGGTGATCAAGTTCACCCTCCCTCCGAATTTCGGAGCGCAAGGAAGTGTCGCCTACCTGAGAAACATCGGAGCCTGCAACCGTCTCTTCGGGGACAGCATCGCCTTCCACGGGATCCTCAAAACCGACAAAGGTCCTGCATTTGTCATCTCCCAGCCCTACGTCGACGGCACGAAGCCCGACCCCGAAGAAGTCGCAACGTGGTTCCAGTCGAACGGCTACCGCTCCACCGGCCACAACCGCTGGATCCATGACACCACCGGCACCGAAATCGCCGACGCCCACACCGGCAACCTCATCAAGACCGCCGACGGCGAACTCGTCCCCATCGACCTCCAAGTCCTGAGCGAAGGCAATGCCGGCCTTTCATCTACCATCCACCATCTGCCATCTGCCATCCCGGCTCTGCTGGAAGTCCGCGGCGAGATCTTCATGCCGAACGAAGCCTTCGCCGCGATGAACGCCGAGCGCGACGAGGCCGGCCTGCCGACCTTTGCCAACCCGCGCAACGCCACCGCCGGCACGCTGAAGCAACTCGACCCGAAGATCGTCGCCTCCCGTCCCCTCGCCTTCCTTGCCCACGGGCTGGGAGCTTATGACGGGCCCGACCTGCCGACCGAGCACAACTTCCACGACCTCCTCGACGAACTCGCCATCCCGCGGAACAACCCGGTAATTGTCGCGGAGTCGCTGGAGGAGCTGTTGGAAGCAGTCCGCCGCATCGACCGCGATCGCCACGCGCTCGGCTACGGCACCGACGGCGCGGTGGTGAAAGTCCTCGCCCGCCCCGAACGCGAGCAACTCGGCTTCACCTCCCGCGCCCCGCGCTGGGCCGCCGCTTACAAATTCCTGCCGGAGCAGAAGGAAACCGTGCTCAAGGACATTACCGTCCAGGTCGGCCGCACCGGCGTGCTGACCCCGGTGGCGGAACTCGAACCGGTGCTCATTTCGGGTTCGACTGTTTCTCGTGCCACCCTACACAACCAGAGCTACATCGATCAAAAGGACATCCGCATCGGAGATACGGTTTGCGTACATAAGGCCGGAGAAATCATTCCTGAAATCGTTAAAGTGCTGCCTGAGTTCCGGCCAAACACCACAAGACCTTTCTCGCTGCAAGAACATTTGGGTGGGTCATGCCCAATCTGCGGCGGACCAATCGAGGAACGAATCAATCTATCCGGCCCAAAATCCAAACAACGCCGAATCGTCACCCACTATTGCCTGAACTTTGAGTGCCCCGCTCAACTCGTGAATAAGCTTATCCATTTCTCTTCCAGAAAAGCGCTTGACCTCGAGGGGCTCGATGAAGCAGTGGCAACGAAACTAGTCGAAACCAAATTGATTTCGAGTCCACTTGATCTATTTAGACTGACGCAAACAGATCTGGCAGACCTCCTACTTGACCCAGCAACCCTTAGCTCAGGAAAAGAAACCAAAAAACGTCGATTCGGGGCCGAACGAGCCTCCCGATTAATTAAATCCATCACAGTTTCGAAGCATGAAAAACCGTTGGCGAGGTGGATATTTGGCCTAGGGATCCCCCAGGTTGGAGAGACAACGGCAAAAGAAGTATCTCGCCTCTTCGAAAAAATAGAGGACTTGGAGCATTCCCACCTGCTCGCTGACATCTACGAAAGGGGACACGCGATCACTTGGAAAATCGAGCACCCCCTCAAATCAGAATTCGAAGCCATCAGCGAGCTCGAAAAGTGCAACAGACAGGATAAATTCAAAGAGTTAAATCGCAGAATCAAAGAACTGGAAAAGAAGCTCGAACCGTATCGGATTTCCCCCGAACTTGGCTCCGTTGCAGCAAAAAACCTGATGGATCTTTTCAACTCACCTGCCGGACATAAATTAATAGTCCATCTGAAAGACCTAGGGATCAGCCCAAAGTCGGAAAATTTCAACCCAATTCCGGACAATCAAAAAATTCACCTCCCTCTATCAGGAAAGACTTTCGTAATCACCGGCTCCTTGAGCATGGATCGAGATAAGTTTAAATCCATCATCGAAGAAAATGGCGGCAAAGTCATCAGTTCCATTTCCTCCAAGACAAGCTACCTTGTTGCCGGCGAAGGAGGAGGCGGAAAAAGAGAGAGCGCGGAGAAACTCGGCGTCCCCGTGATTAATGAGGATGGCCTGAACAAGCTCATGTCACTTGAACCTGAATAACATTTCTTAATTCGAAAAAATCATGAACAACATCACTCGGGAGTTTCTGGTTCACGGCTCTGAACCATCGCCTTACAAAGTCGTTTTTCTGAAAAAAGGTCAAAATCTAATGGCAACCTGTACATGCAGAGCCGGCATCATGGGGATGTTGTGCAAGCACCGCCTTTCAATTCTTGACGGCGACAAAAGCGCGGTAGTCAGCGACAATGATGATCAGGTTGCTGAGGTTGCGTCATGGCTACTAGGTAGCAGTGTGGCCGAGGCTATTTCCGAAGTCGTTTCTCTTGAAGGTCAAAAGAGGGAAATTGAAGCAAAGATTAAGCGGGCAAAGAAAGTCGTCGCAGATGCACTGATGCCCAAAAGAGACAATTCGTAGAACTCCGCCACCTCGAATCGAAAGGCGCGAAAGTCTCCGGCTCCATCTCAACGAACACCGACTACCTGCTCTCCGGCGAGGGCGGCGGCTCGAAGCGCGACAAGGCGGAGAAGCTCGGCGTCAAGGTGATCG
>CAMCYK010000217.1 GCA_945883695.1 Akkermansia muciniphila
GCGGAACGACTGCGTCGTTCCGTCGGGGGGCGACCCACCGGAGAGCTTCGCAGCTTGGGGAGTGGTCCGCCGCCAGCAGCACACAACTTGCAAAGTTGTGCTACTTCACCGCCAGCTTCACCCGCTCCAGCACTTCGGCATACGCTTCCATCACGCCGCCGAGGTCGCGGCGGAAGCGGTCCTTGTCCATCTTCTCGCCGGTCTTGAGGTCCCACAGCCGGCAGCCGTCGGGGCTGATCTCGTCGGCCAGCACGACGGTCGACGGATCGGTCGCCAGGCGGCCGAACTCCAGTTTGAAATCGACCAGCTTGAGCCCGCACTCGGCGAAAAACTTGCCGAGGATGGCGTTCACCTTGAGCGCGGATTCCCGCAGGAAGGCGAGCTCCTCGACGGTCGCCAGCTTGAGCTCGCGGATGTAGTCGTCGTTGATCAGCGGGTCGCCGAGCTCGTCGCTCTTGATGCAGAACTCGATGATCGGCTGTGAGAAAGGGGTGCCTTCTTCCACGCCGGTGCGCTTGCAGAAGCTGCCGGCGGCGAGGTTGCTGATGATCACCTCGACCATCAGGATCTCGACCTTGCGGACCTCGACGTTGGTGTCGTCGAGCTGGCGGACGAAATGGGTCGGCACGCCTTCCTTTTCGAGGAAACCGTAGATCAGGGTGCTGATCGCGTTGTTGAGCCGCCCCTTGTCCTCGAACTGCGCCTTCTTCTCGCCGTTGAAGGCGGTGGCGTCGTTCTTGAACTCCATGCGCAGGACGTTCGGGTCGGCGGTGGCCCACAGTCGCTTCGCTTTTCCCTCGTAGAGCGGTTCCATGGGCGAGAGGTAGGTAGCCGCCGCCTGGGGGTCAAGCGGGCGTCTCAGTCGGGGCTGGAAAAGTCGGCGTTGACGACGGTGTTCTTGTCGCCGTTGCCGCTCGCGAGGTTGGTCGAGAAGTCTTCCGGCCGCAGGCCCTGCTCCAGCGCGAGCCCGGTGCCGGCGTTCTTTTCCAGCTTGTTGTTCTCGAAAATCAGCCGCGCGGCGGAGAAGCGGACGGCCATTCCGCCCAGCAGGTTCTCGCGGCACTGGTTGCCGTGGACCCGGCCGGAGGCGGCGGCCGAGACCACGATCCCGTATTCGCGGTTCCCGCGGAGTTCGTTGTCGCCGATGACCACGTCCTCGGCGGTGGTGTCGACCAGGATGCCGTTGCCGCTGTTGTCGCGGGCGATGCTGCCGTGGATCGCCCCCGAGCCGGCGTCCCAGATGTCGTAGCCGTGGCCGAAATTGCCGGTCGACTCGCATTCGGTGAACTCGATCCGGCTGCCGGCACCGCGGACCGCCACGCCGTCCCAGCCGTTGTTTTCAAAGAGACAGCGGGTCGCCACCACCCGGCCGGCTTCCATCACCGCCAGCCCGTGGCCGGCGGAATCGGCGACCCGGCAGTCGTTCATCGTCACCTCGGCGCCGCGGACCAGCAGGGCGGAGAAGCGGTCGGGCCCGGCATCGAAGCCGCGGTGGCGGAAGGTGATCCCGCTGACCCGCGCCCCGCCGGAATGGCGGCCGAAGGTGGCGGCGGTGCTGACCGCGGCCTCGACCTCGACGATGGTCTTGTCGCGGCCGGCCCCTTCGAGGGCGATCGCCTTGTCGATGATCACGGGCCCGGCCCAGGTGCCTTCGCCGACGACGATGCGGTCGCGGTCGCGGGCCGCGGCGACGGCCTCGGCGAGGGTCGGGAAGTCACCCGGAACCTGCAAGGTCCGGGTGTAGGAGGCCATCTTCTGGAACAAGGCGGCGATGTCGGGATCTTCCGGCGCCAGCGCGGCGGCTTCGCGCAGCCATTCGAGCGCATTGCTGTCGAACTGGCCCTGGTCGCGGACCCTGGCCGCGGCGAACAGCTCGCGGGCGCGCGCCCGGTCGAGGGCTTCCTTGGCGCGGCCGGCCTTGATTTCCGCCAGCAAGACATTGCCCTCGGGATCCCCGGGGAACGCCGTCGCCAGCTCCTTGGCCCGGCTTTCCGCCTCGTCCCAACGTCGTTTCTGGATCGCCGCGGTGGTCGCGACGACCATCGCCTCGCGGGCCTGGGTGCTGCGGGCCTGCTCGATCTTGCGCAGCAGCTCGACGATCTCGGTCTCCTTCGGGTATTTCTCCAGCACCATCCGGGCGGCCTTGGCGGCGTCGTCGGTGCGGCCGAGTTCGAAGGCGGCGATCGCCTCGCCCGACCAGTAGCCGACATACTGCCGGCGCTCTTCCTCCATCCCGGCCTCGATGCTGCTGCGGCCGATCTTCGCGCTCCGGGCACCGGGCAGGAGCTGCTCGATTTCGGCATAGGCGAGGTCCGCTTCCGGCCACTGGCGGGCATCGATCATCTTCGCGCCGAGCTGTTCGAGAAAGGTCAGCCGGTCCTGGAGCAGGAAGCGCTTGTGTTCCTGGACCTTGAACCACAAGGCCCCGCCGCCGCCGACCGCGACCGCCAGGATCAACAGCAGCGAGAACACCCGCGCCGCGTCCCAGCGG
The DNA here is from genome assembly GCA_945883695.1 of Akkermansia muciniphila. Classification (GTDB taxonomy): domain Bacteria; phylum Verrucomicrobiota; class Verrucomicrobiia; order Verrucomicrobiales; family Akkermansiaceae; genus Haloferula; species Haloferula muciniphila_A. The sequence goes on from CAMCYK010000217.1 coordinate 2,492, forward strand.
AACGGTGGCGGCAGATTTTCCGGTGCGTCGTCTTCCGGTTCGTCATCCTCGATCGAGGTCGTTGCTTCGCGGGAAACGGCGGGCGCGAGGGATTCCGTCGGGACCGGGGCGGGTGGCTCGGGCGCCGGCTCCTCCGGCCGGTCGGAACCGCGGGCGGCGGCCATCCATTCCCGGCGCTTGATGACCTCGGGGTCCTCCTTGTCCATCTCCTCGCGCAGCGCGGCCAGCGCCCGGTCGAACTCGACCAGCCCGTCCTGGTAGCGCAGCGCGATGGTCTCGTTGGGCGCGGTCCGGACCAGCTCGGCGATCCGGTTCCGGGCCGCGGTGAACTCGGCGAAGTGCGCCGACGGATCTTCATCCGCGGCCAATCCCAGTGTTCGCCGAGCCTCATCCAACGTCATGCCGTGAGCGCTTTACCAGTCGTGCGGCACGGGGGGAAGGGCGCTTTCCGGAAATTGCCTAACAGTCGGGGCTCAGCCCGCGAAGCCTTGCACGATGGGCATCCGGCGGCCCATCCCGAAGGCTTTCGAGGTCACCCGCAGGCCCGGCGCGGCCTGCTGGCGTTTCCATTCGTTGAGGTCCACCCGCCGCTGGATCCAGCGCACGATGCTTTCCTCGTGGCCCCGCGCGACGATCTCCTCCGCCGACAGGTGCTGTTCGACATAGAGTTCCAGGATCGCGTCGAGCACCTCGTAGGGCGGCAGGGTGTCCTGGTCCTTCTGGTCGGGCCGCAGTTCGGCGCTCGGCGGCTTGTCGAGGGTGTTCCAGGGAATGATCTCGCGCTCCCGGTTGATCCAGCGGGAGAGCTCGTAAACCCGCGTTTTCGGCAGGTCGGAAATGACCGCCAGCCCGCCGCACATGTCGCCGTAGATCGTGCAATAGCCGACCGCCAGCTCGCTCTTGTTGCCGGTGGTCAGCAGCAGGTGGCCGAACTTGTTCGACAGCGCCATCAGGTAGAGCCCGCGGATCCGGGCCTGCATGTTTTCCTCGGTGACGTCTTCCCGGGTGCCGGCGAACAGCGGGGCCATCGCGGCTTTCACCGAGGCGAAGCTGCCGGCGATCGGGACGGTGTCGCAGCGGATGCCGAGGTTCCGCGCGAGGGCCACCGAGTCATCGACGCTGCCGCCGGAGGAAAAGGGGCTCGGCATGGTCAGGCCGTGGACGTTCTCCGCGCCGAGCGCCGCGGCCGCGACGACGGCGGTCAGGGCGGAGTCGATGCCGCCGCTCAAGCCGAGACAAACGCTGCGGAAGCCGCACTTCCGCACGTAGTCGCGCAGGCCGAGCACCAGCGCGCCGTGGATCTGGCCGGCCGCGACGGGCTGCGCCAGCGGCGCTTCACCGGCCGGCAGCGCGCCGAGGTCGACCGTCACGCAGGCTTCCGCGAAGCCGGGCAACTGCACCGCGATCCGCCCGTCCGGCGTGGCGACCAGCGAGTGGCCGTCGAACACCAGCTGGTCCTGCCCGCCGACCGCGTTCGCGTAGACCACCGGCACCCCGGCGTCCTTGGCCACCCCCGCCATCAGCTCGCGCCGCTGCTCCGGCTTGCCGAGGTGAAAGGGCGACGCGGACAGGTTGAACAGCACGTCGATCCCGCGGGCCGCGAGCTCCCGCACCGGGTCGCGTTCGTAGAGCGGGCGCTCCAGGAATTCCCCGGTCCAGATGTCCTCGCAGATCGTCACCCCGAGCCGCAAGCCGTTCCACCGGATCGGCTCGCACGACTCGCCGGGCTCGAAATAGCGGCGCTCGTCGAACACGTCGTAGGTCGGCAGCAGGGTTTTCCACACCTTGGCGACGATCGCGCCGCGGTGGAGGAAGGCGGCCGCGTTGCGGAACGGCTTGCCCGGGCGGTCGCTGGCGTGGTGGTCGATGTAGCCGACCAGCAGCGGCACCTCCTTCACCTCGCCCGCCAGGTAGTCGAGCGCTTGCAGGCCCTTCGGCACGAACTGCGATTTGAACACCAGGTCGCGCGGCGGGTAGCCGGCCAGCGCGAGTTCCGGCGTGACGACCAGCTCCGCCCCTTGTTCCAGGCACTCGCGGTAGGCCTGCAGCAGGCGCTTCGCATTGCCGGGAAAATCCCCGATCACCCCGTTGATCTGCGCGATCCCGACCTTCATGCGCGGCCAAACAAGCACGCGCCGCGCGTCCGGAAAAGGGGAACCACGAAAATGCCGGAACAAACGCAAGGATCCCGGATCCGGGGCAAAAGAAGGGCGCGAATTGCAAAACCCCCCGGAATCACAATTCGCGCCCTTTCTGGAACCCGCGGAACCCTTGGAAAGCGGCCTCGATCGGAAATCCCCCCGGATTCAAAATCGAGCCAGTTTTCCCGGATCGCTCCGCTGGCTGGCAGTCGGCACCGAAGTGCCGCTGCACGAGGTGGAAATTATCAAATGATTTCGGTTTGGGAAGAATTAAATCACGTTAATTATAAAAAAATATAGAATTCTAGGCGCGCCGGGCTTGGGAGGGTCAGCGGCCTTTGGAAAATTCGAGGCTCAGCCCTTTCGGTCTCCAATAGCGGACCAGCGATTCCTGGGTGGCCGCCGCCGCCGCCGGGTCGATCAGGACGACCGGCCGGCGGTTCGAGCGCGGGCTTTCGAGCGCCCCTCGCAGCGCGTCGATCCGCGCTTTGCCGCCATGCAGTTGCTGGTGGGCCAGCAACAGGGACATGGCATACGCCTGGTAGCGCTCGTCGGTCGGCAGGTCCTTCAGGTAGCGCAGCCAGCCCGGGCCATCGAGGGGGATCAGATCGGCCGCGGGAACCAGCGGGATGCCGGGATCGTCCGGGCTGAGGCGGGTCCGCAAGTGCTCGCGCACCTGCTGGTCCATGTTGCCGAACGAGAAGCGGCCGGCCCCGGCGTGGGCGCAGGCGAAGTATTCCGCGAGGCCCTCGACCAGCCACTGCGGCAGGCCGGCGTTCGTGCGGTGCATGCAAAGGTGGACGATCTCGTGGACCACCAGGTCCTCGTCGTTGCGCGGTGCCAGGCGGGAGCGGGCGGCGTCGGGCGAGCGGACCAGGTATTCGCCCAGCACCAGCACCAGGGCTTTGCGCGCCACATACATCCCGGCGGTCCCGTGGACGCCGCCTTCCTCGGTGTAGGTCGAACTTCTGGCATGGATGGCAATCCGCGGCCGTCCGTCTTCCGGCGGCGCGAACAAGGGCAGCGGATGGGCCTTGACCGCGGTCGCCGTGGTGTCGGCCACCTGCGCCAGCCGCAGCAGGTCGTTCGGCCGCAGCGCGACGTCGGAGTCGATCTGGAAATACCGGGTGTGCCAGACCTTGCGGCCGTCGGCGTCGGGCTGGGCCACCAGCACCGCCTTGCCCGGCACGATTTCGAGCGGCAGGGGATTGGCCGTCGCGCAGGTGACCAGCAGCGGAAGGAGAAGCGGAAGGAGCGGGCGCACGGTGATCCCCATAGCAGCTGCCGGCGGATCGGTCGATCCCGCATCCGGCGCGCCGGGCGCGGTCGGGGAGCAGGTCTCCATGGACTGCGGTCGGCCTGCCGCCGCTTTCCGTCCGCCAGCCTGCTGGCGGTTGAGGTCGGCCTCGCCGCCTCACTTCGAGGCCAGCCCTCGCCGCCCGCAGACGTCCGGCAGCTTGAAACAAACTTGAACCCATGCCGCGCGCGGGCTTGGACGGAACGCCCGTCCTCGCCTATCCAGTCCGCCGTGAACTCCGACTGGCAGACCCTGCTCCAGGCGCAAGCCGCGCGGCCCGACGACGCGTGGGTGCTGTTGGAAGGTCAGGCGACGGTGGAAGCCGCGCTCGCCGGTTGGTGGGAAGTCGCCGGGGTGCTGCTCGAAGACGATCATCCATGGGAAATTCCGGCGTGGAGCGGGCTGGAAGTCCGGCGCCGGCCCGCGCAGGAACTGCGGCAGCTCGGCGAGCCGTCGCGCCACCGGGGCCTCCTCGGACTGGCCAAGGTGCCGGCCGAGACTCAAGAGGTCGCCGCCCTGGCCAAGTCGCTGGCGGGCGGCGGGCTGCTGGTGGTGTGCCCGCGCTTGAGCGATCCCGGGCTGGCGGGGGCGGTGACCCGCCACGCCGAGGCCTGCGGCGCGGCGGGCATTCTGTTCGGCCGGGAATCCGCGTCGCCTTTCGATCCGCGGGCCATCGCGGCCTCGGCCGGCGCGGTGTTCCGGTTGCCGGTGCGGGTCGCCGATGGCGGCGTGATCCTGCGCGGTCTCAAAGCGGCCGGGGTGGACCTTACCGGCTGGGAAGCAAGCGCGGCTCCGACCGGGTGGCATCCCCCGGCCGGTCGCCGCGCCTTGGTGGTCGGCGATCCCGGCCACGGTCTCGGCCCCTTCTGGCGCGCCGCCTGCGACCGCCATGGGGACGGCGATTGGCCTCAGCTGCTGACAAGCCTGGCCGCCGAAGCCGGATGATTTCCGTGGCCGTGGGGCCTGAAAATTCGCTTGCCCGCCGGCCGGAATTCGGGGAAATAACCGCACCCGTCGTCCCGCGGCGGGGTTCGAATTTGCCCGGGATATCGGGGTGTGGCGCAGTCTGGTAGCGCGCTTCGTTCGGGACGAAGAGGCCGTGGGTTCGAATCCCGCCACCCCGACCACTTGGTGACGCTCCAACTTTGAAGTTCCAAGTGCCAAGAGAGGCATGAATTGCCTTGGCGCTTGGTGGCGGGATGAGAACCCATGCGCGGAGCGCGGTCTTTTGGGTTCGAACGCGGGAAGGAGCTTCGCGACCTGCCCACCCCGCGCAGCCTGACTGGCATGGTCGGAGACAACGCGGGAAGGAGCTTCGCGACCTTTCGTCCCCGCGCAGCCTGACTGGCATGGCCGCAGGCAATCCCGCCACCCCGACCGTCGTGGCGGCCGATCCGCGATCGGCGGGGTGAGGCGGGGTTCATCCCCGGTGCAAATTCTGCATGTCCGGCTTCCGATGGCTTGCTTCCGATCTCGTCCTTGCGGGCCCGGCGGGCGTAGTCGGGACGATGACCGTGCGTGGGTGGGTTTTACGACTTTTCAGCGGGGAGGGCGTCCGGCCGTCCCATTGGCCTTCCGTGAGATTGCTCCCGATCCTTGTCGGCGTTGCGTCAGCGAGCTTGGGGGACCTGCGTGCCGCCACGAGCAGCCTCGATTTCGCGACCGCCGAGGCAGGCTACGCGGGATCTCCCTCGACCCGCGGATACGTCTTTACCGTGACTTCGCCGGTCCTGGTAACCGGTTTGTCGGTCTATGACCATGGCGCGGACGGACTGGCGGAGGATCACACCGTCGGCCTGTGGGATTCGGGCGGGCAGTTGCTCGCCTCGGCGTTTGTTCCCAAGGGAACGGGAAGCCTGCTGGATAGTTCCGGCAAGTTCCGATTCGTTCCGTTGGGTGTTCCCATCACGCTTTCCTGGGGAGAGAATTACCGGGTGGGCGCCACCTTCGCGGGCTCCGGGTCGGGGGGCGATGCCCAGTTCGTCAATCAGACCACCACCACGATGGCAGGGGGGATGTTCTTCGTGCATGGGGCTTATGTGAGCCAGGCGGCTGGTTTAAGCTTTCCCGGGGAGCACATCGCGAGCGGGCTGGGTGGCGGGAGTTTCGTGATCGAGCCGGTTCCGGAGGCGGGAGTGGCGATTCTCGGGAGTCTCGGCTTGCTGCTTCTGGTGGTCCGAAGACGCCAACCGGCTCCGGCCATCGATCGCCGAGCGAAAAAGCGAACGACGTAATTTGAAGCCATGGCAAGGAGGTCCGCGGATGACAATGCAAAAGATGCATTTCTCCGGGTTGGAATCTTCTTCGCACTTGATGCCGTTGTGCCAGCTTGTGCCCCCTCGTCGGGGTTCGCCGTCCAATCGGGTTTCGGGAACTTCAACTGGCGAAGCCATGGCCGCCTCACCCTTCTCCCCGCCGGATTTCGAATCATGAACCTCTTCGCCCGTCCCGCAATCCGGGAATCGCCGTGGTCCGGGTCGCTTGCCGCGAATTGATCAAACGCATGGAGTCGAGCAGGGACCACCAGGACGAAAACACGGACGACGGGGTGGTGCTCGCCGCGATCATCGCGCTGTGGCTGCAGTTGTTCTACAGCGCGGTGCCGTTCTGGCGCTTCGGTGAGTATTATGAATACGGCTGGTATGTGCCTCCGCTCGCGGCGTTCTTCTTCTTACGGCGCTGGCGGAGGCGGGATTTCGGCGGCCGGCGGGCGCTGCCTCGTGGCTGGGTGGCGGTGGCGGGGTTGCTGATGTTCCCGGCCTTGCTGGGGATCCGGGCCTTGGCGGGATTTGATGCTACCTGGCGGCCGCCCCTGCTTTTGCAAAGCCTGCTGGTGGTGGTGGCGGCCCACTGGCTGCTTTACCTGCGCGGCGGCCGGCAGCTCTCGCTGGGAATGGCTCCGGTGACGGTCTTCGCGCTGACCGCCATTCCCTACCCCTCCGGTTTCGAGCAAGGTCTGATTGCCAAACTGACCTACGGGGTGACCCACGTCTCCGCCGGCTTGTTCAACTTCCTGGGGCGTCCGGTTGAAATACTGGGGACCACGCTGACCTCATTGGGGACCGTGGTGGAGGTGAACGACGGCTGCAGTGGAGTCCGTTCCTTGCAAAGCCTGCTGATGGCGGGTTTGTTCTTCGGCGAATTATTCCTCCTCCGGCCGCTGCAACGGGTCGCGCTGCTTGCCTTCGCCCTGGTGGTGGTGGTGGCTACGAACATGGGCCGGGTGATGACCTTGGCGCGGATCCGCTTCGACCAGGGCGAAAGCGCGTTCGAAGCGGCCCACGACCCCGTCGGCCAGATCGCGTCTTTGGTCAGCGCCGCCTGCCTCTTTGCCGCCGCGCGCATCCTGCTCGGCACCCACAAGGGGAGGAGAAGGCTGGTCCGCCGCACCCGGGAAAACGCCTTATGAAGATCCGATTGCTACCGCACAGGACCCGCGCCGGATGGCTGGCGCTGCTCGCCATTCCGCTCGCCGTCGCGGCCGCCGAGGGTTTGGGCGGGTGGTGGATGCGCCCGGCGGATGCCCAGGGCGGGGTTAAATTGCTGGAATACGACTTCCCGGGTGGCCGCGGAGGATGTGTCGCGAGGCCGCTCGCGGAGCAGGTCGCGAACATGCTCCACTGCGACCGCGGACAGACCGGTTCGATCCAGGTGGGTACCAGCCGGATGATCGAAGTGAATTATTTCGCGTGGGATAATACGCATGCGACCGGTCTCGCCGGTGCCGCTGGCCACGCGCCGGAGACCTGCATGGGAAGGGCCGGGATGCAGGTGGAACAATTCCTGCCGAACCGGACCCATCGTCTCGGAAGTACGGATTTGGTTTTCGACGCCACCTTGTTCCGCGACTCATCCGGCGCGCCGCTCTACATTTTCAAGTATTCATGGGCCGAGGGCTTGGACGGCGTCGACCTGTTGCGCGCTGGCAGCAAGGGCGGGCTCTTGCAGAACTCGAGGTTCGAGGCCGTAGCCGAGCGGTGGCAGCCGCGTTACGCCCGCGCCTCAATGGTCGTCAAGGCCGTGGCCCGCCGGTTGCGGCCGCGACACGCCCGCGTCATGATGCTCGGCGTGTTCGGGTCGGCCAACGAGGAGGAAGCGTGGAAACTCGCCCGGCTCTACGTCCTGGATGACCTCCGGTTCGTCAACCGTCCCCGCAATCCTTGAACCACCGCGGGTTGGCGGGTTGCCGAAGGTTTTTCCGGCAGGGGCGACGAGGTCCGGGTTGGCGAGCCGTTCAAACGCTCGGGCGATCGAGGGTCGCAGCGGCCGGGACTTTTCTTCCGGGTTTGAGGTGGGCCGTGTCGCGGACGGCGTGAAGGGGGGGGCTGCCTCTGCTTGACCCGGGGCCCGCGGGGGGGGGGGCCCAACAGGGCCAGGGTCAATTCGCCAAGCTCTTGTTAGCCGTTTGTTCGGCGCCGAGGGTGCAAAATTTGCACGGATGGGTCGAAGTTACGTTGTGAAAAAAGCGGTTTTCAGGTCGATACATGCTATCAACTCCAACCCGTCTTAAAGCTCATGACCAACCACCCAGCCCGTAGCAACAGGGAATCGACATGTCGGAACTTCATCCGGGGGTGGTGGTGCTGGGTGGTCATGGTGATGGTGCATCTCAATGCGGCAAGCGCGCAATCGACTGGCACTCCACCCCTGCGAGTCCTCGGGAACCAGCAGGTTGTGGCA
>CAMCYK010000218.1 GCA_945883695.1 Akkermansia muciniphila
GGCAGGCGGGGTCCCGGACCGTGCATTCTCAGTGGTTGAAAATGAATTCCTTGGAGTTGAGGAGCGCCCAGAAGACGTCGCTCAGGATTTGCTGCTTTTCGGCGGGATCCTTACCGGCTTCGACCGCCGGGAGCAGCTTGGCCAGTTCTTCCGGCAAGGGCTCGCGGTTGACGGTTCGCAGGTAGAGGTGGCGGATGATCTCTTCCGGCGATTTCTGCTGTTCCCACATCGTGGGCACCAGCTTGCCCTGTTGGATCCGGTTGTGGGTGGCATCGCCGTTGAGCAGGTGGAGGGCCTGCGACAGGTTCGGCTCCATCTTGACCTCGCAGGAACAGACGGTGGCGCGGGTGGCGCGGCCGAAGGTGGTGAGGAAGTAGTTCGAGGTATTGCCGTCGGCGATCTGGACGGCGCGCGAGCCGAGCGGCAGGCCCTTGAACTTGTTGGGAGTGGCGGTGACCTGCGAGATGCAGTCGAGCAGCACTTCGGCGCGCACCCGGCGGACCATCGCGCGGGAGAAGTTGCGGGTGTCCGTTTCGTTGGTCTCGTTGGTCGCGCTGGAAAGCTGGTAGGCGCGGGAGGTGCAAATGTCGCGGATCAACTTGCGCATGTCGTAGTTGTATTCAACGAACTTGTTCGAGAGGGCGGCGAGCAGCGCGGGATTGGCCGGCGGGTTCGAGATGCGGACGTCATCGACCGGGTCGGTGATCCCGACCCCGAAGAAGTGCGACCAGATCACGTTGGAAACGTTGCGCGGGAACCACGGGTTGTCGGTCGAGGTCAGCCAGTCGGCCATCGCCTCGCGGCGCGACTTGGTGCCGAAGTCGTCCGGCGTCGCGGTGCCGAGGAAGCGCGGTTTCACGGGCTGCTTGGTCACCAGGTGCGGGACCTCGCCGCCGCCGTCGAACACGATCCGCTCGCGCGGGTCTTCGGCCGGCTTGCGTTTCACCTGGGCGAAGAACGAGGCGAAACCGTAGTAGTCGTCCATCGTCCAGCGGTCGAAGGGATGGTTGTGGCACTGCGCGCACTGGATGCGGGTGCCCATGAAGACCTGCGCGACGTTTTCGGTCAGCTTCAGGACATCCTGCTCGATCTGGAAGAAATTGGTTGGCGGACTGGAAAAGGTGCCGCCTTCCGAGGCCAGCAGCTCGCGGACGAGCTGGTTGAACGGCATGTTGCCGGCGATCCGGTCGCGCAGCCAGTTGTAGTAGCCGAGGGCGGCCTTGTAGGACACCTGCTGCGGGCCGTTGTTGAAGGTCCGGATCTGCAGCAGTTCGGCCCATTTCATGACCCACATCTCGGAGAATTCCTTGCGGGCGATCAGCTCGTCGACCAGGGCTTCCCGCTTCTTCGGGTTGGTGTCGGCCAGGAATTTCTCGCGCTCGGCGGGTTCGGGCAGCTTGCCGACGACGTCGATGAAGACGCGGCGCAGGAAGGTCTCGTCGTCGCACAGCGGGGCGGGGATGATCCGCAGCTTGTGGAGCTTCTCGTGGACGTGCTGGTCGATGTAGTTGAACTCCGCCAGTTCCGGCCGGGTGTAATCGAGGTCCTTCGGGATCACGATCGCCTGCGCGACCTCGGTGAAGACCATGAAGCGGCCGAGCAGGAAGGCCTCGCCGCGGTTCTTGGATTTGGACAGCCCGCTGCGGCCGTCGATCGACACCGAGTTGTCGTTCGAGGTGGAAAACGAGGAAAGCGTGGTGACGTCGCGGTCGGTCCCGTCGGAGTAGGTCGCCTTGACGGTGAAGGGAGTTTCCAGGTCCGCTCCTTTCAGCACCACTTGGGCAGGTTCGATCGAGATCCCGGTCGGATGGGGAATCTCTCCCTGGTCGTATTCGGCACCTGCCTTGATCCAGTCGACCAGGGTCTGATAGGGGGCGCTGCCCTTCTTGAAAAGGGTGCCGCCGGTGTGGGGCACGGTGCCAACGGCCTTGGTGACCAGCAGCGATTCCTCGGGCAGGGCCAGGTTGATCCGGCGGCCGGGGTTTTCGCGGGTCAAGCGGAAGTGGTCGCCCTGGGGATCGAAGCCGAACAGCGTGAGATGAAAGCCGTCCTTGCCGCGGGCCGAGCCGTGGCAGGATCCGGTGTTGCAGCCGGCGGAGGTCAGGACCGGCATGACATCGAGCTGGAAGGAAATCGGCCGCGGCTTGGCGGCGTCCCGGACGACCAGGGCGACTTCGGTTTTGAGTCCGCGGTATTCGAGGGTCAGGGTGGTCGCCCCGTCCTTGAGCGGTTTGAGCAGGGTGCCTTCGAGCTTGGCCAGGGTGGGATCGGCGAGGGTCGCCTTGACCTGGCGGGTGATGTCCTGGGTCGCCGCGTCGGTGAAGCGGGCGACCACCAGCACCTGGTGGAAATCGGCCGCGGTTTCCAGCGTGACGGCTTTCGGAAAGGCCTCGATCGCACCAATCGCCGGGTCGGCCGGCACGTTCCAGTCGGGCAGGGCGGTCTTGGGCCGCGGCGCGAGCGCGATGCCCTCGGGCCACGGCGCGCCTTCCTTGAGCCAGCCTTCCAGCGCGGCGATCTGCGCCGGATCGAGCGGTTTGCCCTTGGGCGGCATGATTTCGTCGTCATCCTCGTCGAGTTTCACCCGGAGCAGCAGCTCGGACTGGCCGTGGTTCGCGAGATCGATGGCGGTGCCGGATTCGCCGCCCTGGAGAAATTCCTCGCGGGTGGTCATCAGAAGATCGCCCTTGGTCTTGTCCGGGCAGTGGCAGGAGACGCAGTGGGTCTCCAGGACCAGCCGGGCGCGTTCGAACGATTCCGAGGCGGAGGCCACCGCGGAGAGGGCGAGGGAAAGGATGGCGGTTTGCCGGAAGGAGGCCATGGGCATCCCCATGTTACGGGGCCGCAGGAGCTTTTCTCGCAGGGAATCTGACGGCGGGAGCGCTGGAAGGCTGGAAGGCTGGAAACACGGCAGGGATGACGCGATCATGGTATGGCAATCGGGGAAGAAGCGTAAGACGATGCGGCTCAGGGCTTGATCTTGAACTCCATCCCGGCAACGATCCCTCGGCCTCTCCCCCCCAACCCCCACCCCCCGGTTCCATGTCTCAACTCATCTGGTCATGGTCGATTCTGGCCCTCATTCTTCCCCTATCGATCCTCGTCACGCGGCTGATGATCTCGCTGGCCCCGCGGCTGGGCTTGATGGACCTGCCGGAGGACCGGCGGATCCACACGACGCCGATTCCCCGTGCCGGCGGGCTCGGGCTGTTCTTCACGATGAGCTTGGGCATGGCGGCGCTCTATTTCCTGGGCCTCGGCTTCTCGGACACGCTCAGCGGCCGCTGGCTGGCGCATTTCCTCGGGGCGGCGCTGCTGCTGGTGATCGCCGGCTACTTTGACGACCGTGGAGGGATCTCCGCATGGCTGAAGCTCGGGGTCCAGGTTGCCGCGGCCGTGGTGATGTTCCTGCACAATCCGGGCGGCGCGGGTCTGTTGATGGGCTGGCAGATCCCGTGGGTGATCGACCTGGCGATCCATGTCGCGTGGACGGTCGCGCTGATCAACGCCTTCAACCTGATTGACGGGATGGACGGGCTGTGTGCGGGCCTTGGAACCATCGCGCTGCTGATCCTGGTCGCCCTCGCGGTGGTCAAGGGCCGGGCGGAGAGCGCTTTCGTCATCGCCATGATGGCCTTGGCGTTGCTCGGGTTCTTGCGCTACAATTTCCACCCGGCACGGATCTTTTTGGGCGACACGGGTTCGATGTTGATCGGCTTGTTCATCGCCACGATCGGCACGGTGACGGTGGGCCGGCAGGCGGTCGTCCCCGCCTTGCTGCTGCCGCTGCTGGTGGGCGGAGTGCCGCTGCTCGACGTCGCGCTGGCAATCTGGCGCCGCTACGCCCGCCGCTTGTCGTCCGCCGAGGAGGGAGCGGGCCGGATCCGGATTTTCGGTCCGGACCGCGACCATCTTCATCACCGCTTGCTGCGCTGGGGCTTCAACCAGCGGCAGGCGGCGATGTTGATTTACGGGTTGGCGGGGATCACCTCGATTCTCGCGCTGCTGCCCATCCTCGGAGGAGCGAACCTGTTCTCGGTGTCGATCGTCGGGCTGATCCTGATCGGACTGGTTGGCCTGCGCTACATCGCGCCGGTCGAGTTCATGGCGAGCGGGCGGGGTTTGCGGACTTTGGTCCGGCGGCCGCGGGCCTGCCGGCAGGTGATGATGCGGTATTTCGCCCACGATCTCGTGGTTATTTCTCTCTCGGCGACCCTCGCGTGGTGGCTGCTGGCCAAGGCGATGGTCAGTCCGGTGAATTTGATGGAGACGGTCAACGCGGTCACGCTGTTCACGGCTTGCCTGCTGGTATCGCTGGTCTTCGCGCGAGCCCACTCGCGCCGCTGGTCGCGGGCCTCGGCTCGCGACTTCGCCGGCTGCACGCTGTGGATGGCCTGCGGCGCGGCCATCAGCTTCGCGCTGGGCGGAGCCTCGCAAACCGATTTGAGTTTCCGCAATCTGATGTTCCATCTGGCCGCCTTCACGCTGGTCACCTTGGCGGTGCTGGGGCCGCGCAGCCTCGGGTTCCTGCTTCAGGAGGGCGTGATCGACACCATGCACCGGAAGCGGCGGATGAGCACCAAGAGCTCGAAGAAGACCGCCCTGATTTACGGGGCCGGGGATCTGGGCGAGCTGTTCCTTTGCCACCTGCGCTTGTCACGGCCGGAGACCTGGTCGGATTATCATTTTATCGGCTTCCTCGACGACAACGAGAACCTGAAAGGCCGCCGGATGCTCGGATTTCCCATCGTGGGAGGGCTCTCGGTGCTGCCGGAAATGGTGAAAAAGACCGGCGTCAACTGCATCTTCATCACTTCGAGCGTGCTATCCGAGAGTCAGCTCGACGAGCTGACGCAAGTCGCGGAAAAGCTCGGGCTTAAAATCGAGAAGTGGCTGCCGGGCATGGACGTGTCGAATGTCCACACGGTGGAGGGCTGGGCGGATTGTTCCTATGCCAGTCGCGACGACCGCTCCGAATCCCGCTCCGCGACCCGGATCGGGGTGCCGGAGGGGGAAATCGAGGCGCGGACGGTCTAAGGGCTCCGTGAGCACGGTGCTCAGCGTTCGTCCGGCCGCGGATTCCGTGCGAGGATTTCCGCGGTCGACCGGGCATTCCGCAGGCCGTCGAAATGCCCGGCGGCGAAGTGCTTGGCCGCGGATGCCCGGCGCTGCCGTTCGTCCGGATCGCCCGCCGCCCGGATCGCGGCATCCAATGCCGCCGGGTCTTCCGGCCCCACCACCCAGCCGCCCTCGCTTTCCTCGATCCAGCGGCCGATCGAGCTGGCCCGGCTGCCGATGAAGATGACCGGGCGACCGGCGGCGAAGATCCCCTGCAACTTGCTCGGCACCATGGTGCCGTCCCACGAAGGCTCGAGCGAGGCGAGGTGCACGTCCGCGCTGCGCAGGTGGGCCGCGAGGCTGGCGCGCGGGACGGGAGCGTGCAGTTCCAGGCGGGCGGACGGGTGCTCGCGGATGAAAGCCTCGATCTCCGGCCGCCGCTTGCCGTCCCCGAAAAAGGCAAACCGCGTCGCCGGGCCGCCGGCACCGCGTCCGGCGGCGGTCAGGAATTCGCCGAAGCGGTGGCCGAGTCCCATGTTGCCGGAATACATCAGGACGATTTGGTCGTCGCCCCAGTTCCGTTCCCGGCGGAGCTCCCGGGCCGCGGAATCCGGCTCGTCCCGGGATTCCAGTCCTGACGTTCTGACCGGCCCTTCGGTATCCCACAGCGGGACCCAGTCCGCCGTGCCGTCGTCGAGATGCCGGGCGACGCGTTCCGCCATGTCCGGGCCCAGCGTGACCACCGCGGCGCGGCGGGATCCGCCGAAGCCGAAACGGGTCAGGGCGGCCAGCAGGCGGTGGGCGGCACCGCCTTCCCGGAGCATGCCGTGGGCGCGCATGACGTCCGGGTAGAGATCCATCACCCAGTGGGCGTGGTCCGCCCCGCGGAGCTTGCCGAGCAGGCGTGCCAGCACCGAGAGGTAGGGCGGAGTGGTCAAGGCGACCACCCGGTCCGGGCGCGGGCGGGAGGTCAGGAGTTGCCAGGCGACCCCGAGGTAGAACGAGGCGTAGTCGGCCAGTTTGCCGATGAAGGATCCGCGGCCGAAGCGGGTCGAGCGGCAACGGATCACCCGGATGCGGGGCGGGTCCTGGCCATTTTCCGCGTCACCCGTCGTTCCGCCGCCGGCCGCGGTGGCGGAATAGCCGCCGGCGGAGCAGAGGATCGTGACCTCGTGTCCGAGCGCCGCCAGCTCGCCGGCCACCGCCTCCAACATCAATCCCGTGGGAGCGCCATCGGGCGGGTAGTACTGGTTGATGAGGATCAGGTGCATGGATCGCGCGCCCAAGTGATAAGCCGGGAGGGGGGGGGCGAGAAAGCGGAAAGCGAGCGACGGGCGGCAGAATGCTCCGGCTTCATGGGGCGTCGCCGCCGTCGACTCAGTCGTCGCCAAACAGGTCGACGGCCAGCAGGCGGACGGTCTCGCTGCCGAGGACGAAAGCGTGGGGATCCTGATCGACGCGGCCGTAGAAGAGGGAGTTGTCCGGGCGGTCGCTGGCGGGAGCGAGTTGGAGCAGGCGGCGGGAAATACCGGATTCCTCGCCCTTGTCGTCGTAGGTCATGACCGCCAGCGAAAAGGTAAGAACGGGGCGGGCAAGGGCATTGCGGGCGGCCTCGTCGTCCGGGGCGACCCAGGTTTCGCCCTGGAGATCGACCAGTAAGGTCACCAGCCGGTTGGCCCGGTCGGTGGCCAGCTCGCTGCTGCGGTCGATGCCGTTCTCGCGGGCATGCCAGGAGTCGGCGACCAGCTTGTAGCCGATCTCCAGCGGGGGGCGGCCTTCCATGGTGCGGACAAAGCCGGCGAGATCCACCGCCGGGATCGACCAGACCGACGGGTGCCGCCACTGCCAGGGGTGGATGGCAATCGCGCGGATGAACTCGTCGTCGAGTTTCACCACGGTGGGAATGCCGACCCGCATGGCGTGCCAGACGCCGTCGCGGGACTGGCCGAAGATCAGCTCGATCCGGTCCGAGCCGAAGGAGATGAAGGTCAGCTTGAGCGGAGGGCGCTCGAGGCCGTAGGGGGCGAGATTTACGGCGGCGTCGCTGACGAAGCCGGCCACCTTGGTCTGGGTGATCGCCACCAGCAGGCGGTTCAGCGCGAGCAGGTTGAGCGGCTCGAGCTGGCCGGTCGGATTGCGGACTTGCCACTCCTCGTCCATTTTTTCCCGGGCCAGAAGGATTTCCGAGGAGGTCGAAGATGCGATGAGAATGCCCTGCAGGGCCTCCACCGCGATATTGGTGAGCATCGGGTTGCGGAGTTCGTTGACCGTGTCGGGCAGCCCGGCGAGCGACACCAGGCCGTCATCGACCGGGGCGGTGGGATCGTCGACCGGCGCCGAGGCGAGCGGCTTGAGCGGCAGTTCGAACACGGTGCCGGGGCGGTTGCTGACGGTGGCGAAGACGGTGGCGGCTTCCAGCGTGACGGGTGGCAGGATTTCAAGGATCACCTCCTCGGTTTCGCCCCGATGCTTGAGGGCGATCCGTTGGCGGCTGCTGACCTCGTCGGAAGGCAGGGTGACCTCGGAACGGTCGATGACCTTGAGCGCACGGAGCTTAAAAAGATCCTCGATCAGCTTCTTCACCGCGAGCGGATCAGTCCGCAATTCGAGCGGTTTGGTGATGCGCCAGACCTGGCCTTCCGGATTGCTGTAATCGTCGGTGCGGGCGAGCAGCATCTCGCCCTCGCCGTTCTGGATGCGGAGGGTCTCCAAGGCATTCGGATTGAAGAGGAAGGGATGGTGGTCGCGGAGGTGGCGGAGGCCATCCTTGAAGATCGGGTGGATGTCGCCGGTGCTGGCGTAGGTGAAGCCCTTGCGGCCGTCGTCCTGCGGCTGGATGAACACCGTCGCGTCTTCCACGCCGCTTTCGGGGTCGCGGTGGACCCACTGGGTGCGGCGGCCGAGCAGGTAGCGGGCGAGGACCTTGCCCTTGCGGTCCTCGATGCTGACCCCGATGGTTCCGTCCCGCAGGCCGGCTTTTCTGCTGTCGATCTTGCTATCGGGAATGATGTCGACGACCCGGGTGCCGAGAGTGAACTGCAGGATGAGGTCGGCGGCGCGCGGGTCCATCCGGTCCTGCCACGGCTTGTTCATGCGCCATCCACCGCTCTTGCGGAGCTCGTCCTTCTCGAACACGCAGTCGGCCTGGACCCCGTTGCCGGACAGGCGGATGCGGTGGATGTCGTCGGTTGCGAAGCGGTAGAGATTCTCGCCGATGCCGATGGCGGGCGGGCCGAACAGCCGGTTCAGGCTGCCTTCCGACAGGCGCAGCACCGCTGTCACGGCGAAGCCGGCGGTGACCAGCAGGAGCAGCAGCGTGAAAGGGATGGAGCGCATGGCGGTGCTTCAGGCGCGGCGCGACGACCAGACGAGCGCACCGATGGCCAGCGCGAACGCGGGCAGGAAGAAAAGATTGATCCGGTTGATGAACGAAAGCTGCGAATCGAGCAGCGGCAACTTGTAAGTGCCGAGGGTGCGCGGACCGGCACCGGCGAGTTGTTCGCGGCCGATCAGCCAGTTGAGGCTGCTGGAGAGGAAGTCCTTGTTGATGTCCGAGAAATACCTCGGCGCGAGGAAGTCGGAATTGGCGATGACGACCATGCGCGAGATTTCCTCGCCGATATCGTCGCGGGTGGCTGCCCCGCGGATCACGGCGCCGGCGAGCGGCAGGCCGAGGTAGGTCAGCTTGTCGTCGGCGAGGCGGCCGCGGTTGTCCTCCCGCGGGTCGAATTCCTGATCCTCCGTCGAAAACCTCGTCTCGCCCCAGAATTCCGGCTCGGCGGCGAGCAGGGTGTAAGGGAAAATCCGCCGGTCGAGCAGGTCGTCGTTGTCGCTGACCCGGATATCGAGGCTGGTGGTCGAGCCTTCAAAAGTGGCCACCTTGCCCCACAAGTCGCGGGTGAACTCCATCCCGGGCTCGAACTTGCCGCGGACGGTGGTTACGACTTGGTCGCCATTTTTGGTGATGACCCGGTCCCGGCCCGGGGTGATCCCGAGGTTGCGGAGAAAAGCGCGCAGGCGGGGAGGGGTGTCGGAGGAGCCGAGGGTGACCAGCAGCGCCGAGCGCGGGCGGTTCCAGTATTCGCCGAGGACCTCGAGTTCGGCCGGCGTGAAATCGTAGACCGGATT
Organism: Akkermansia muciniphila; assembly: GCA_945883695.1. GTDB lineage: Bacteria > Verrucomicrobiota > Verrucomicrobiia > Verrucomicrobiales > Akkermansiaceae > Haloferula > Haloferula muciniphila_A. The sequence continues at coordinate 9,187 of CAMCYK010000218.1, forward strand.
GAGAACGGCAACCGCGGCGGCGTCGTCGGGGATGCGGTCGAGCCGGGATATCCGGGCGTGCTCGGTGATGACATTCCGGGTGAGCAGGGTGCCTTCGAAGGTGGTGAGCGGGGAATCCGCGCCTTCGCTGGCGAAGCCGCTTTTGTCGGAAAGGAAGTAGACCACGCGCGGCTTGCCTTCGATCGCCGCCACCAGCCCGGTGGTGAGCGCGTCCTCGCCCAGGAAGCCGGTCACCTTGCGCTTGCCGTTCGGGTCGGTCTCGAAACGGGCCATCGTTTCCGCTTCGACGAAGCGGATGTGGGGACTGGCAGCCCCGCTCGCGACGGCCCCGGCCTCCTTGTCCGGTTGGGTGCGGGCATCGACGATCGCGAGGTCGGTCGTGAACATCGACTTGTTGAAGCTGCCGTGGAAAATCTTGCCGTATTCGTCCGCGATTTGCTGGGTCCGGTCGGGCGAGCGCACGGGATCCACCAGTTCCAGTCGCACCTTGCCGCCGGAGAGCCGCATGTATTCTTCGGCCAGCACGCGGACTTTCTCATACATCGGATTGACCCGGCGGAAGGCGACCAGCAGGCGGATGGGTTCCGTCCGGTCGCGGATCGCGGGCGATTCCAGGTAGCGGCGGGTGGCCGACGACAGCGTGTAGGAGCCTTCCTCGCTGAGGTCGAGCGTCGCATAGTGGCGGGACCCCAGGTAGTTCGCGGCCAGGAACAGCAGGGTGAAGCACAGGACCTGCACCAGGGACAAGACGCCGGTGCCGAAACGGCGGATCGGCTTGGTCGGTTTCTCCGACGGACTTTCGGAATCCTTGCTCATGAGCTCAGCGGCGCCAGCGGCGGTAGTCGATGATCTGGTAGGTGAGGAAGAGCATGAACACGGTCACGCTCAGGTAGTAGACCACCGGCCGGGTATCGAGCAGCCCGCGGGTGAAGTAGTGCAGGTGCTCTTGGCTGGAAATGTAATGGAACAGCGGGGCGGCGCGGAAGTTCTCGCCCCAGATTACCGTGACGTAGCCGAGGAAAAACTGGATCAGCAGGAGCAGGATGGTCAGCAGACCGGCGATGATCTGGCTGGAGGTGAGCGCCGAGGCGAGGCAGCCGACCGCGGTGAAAGCCGCTCCCATCAACAGCAGGATCGAATAAGCGCCGGCCATCGCGCCGGGGGCGTAGGCGGGCGGGATGTCGGTGACCCATTCGTACATCCGGAACTGGATGAAGCTGGGGATCCACAGCAGGATGTAAAAGGACAGCGCGGCGCCGTATTTTGAAAGGACGACCTGCCAGGTCCGCACCGGCGCGGTCAGCAGGCCTTCCAGCGTGCCGCTGCGTTCCTCCTCGGCGAACAGCCGCATCGTGATCAGCGGGAAAATGAAAAGGAACCAGAACCAGAACAGGGTCGTGTTGTAGACCGAGTAAA
>CAMCYK010000219.1 GCA_945883695.1 Akkermansia muciniphila
GGGGGCTTGAAGGGTGGCAAGGCGCGGCGAATTCAGTTCGAAGCCAGCCCCGCCGCTTCCAAAGCGACAGGGCGATGGCCGGGCGGCATCCTGCCGCCCGGCTGGCGACGTGAAACGTGCGCTTGGAAAGCGCCCGGCCCGGTGCCCTGTCGCCTCGAAAGACGGCACTCCGCTTCAGCCGCCCTCTTCCTTGAACCGCGCGGCAAGCATCGCCACGAAAGGCCGCAGGCTCTCCGGACTCTCGCGCTGCCAGATGCGGAAATGCCCGGCGAGGGTCGTGTCCGGCCCGCGCTCCCCGAGGTTGAAGAACGTCATCGCCTCCCAGCCCCGCGGCTCCTTCTCGAACAAGGGCAGCAGGCGGAGGGCGATGCGGTTGTTCTTCTCCCGCTGGGTCGCGTTCTCCCGCAGCGACGCCTCCTCCGCGAGGAACCAGCGGAGGAAATCGGCGTCGTCGGGGAACTCCTTGCGGGTGGCTTCCATCCGTTCGTCGGCGTAGCGGTGCAGCGCGCCGGCGAAACTTTTCCAGTTGGGGTAGGGGGCCTCGGTTTCCCACGACTTCGCCATCGAGCGCAGCGCGAACAAGGACGCCGCCTCGCACAGCGCTTCCTCCAGCCAGTGGTTCGGCTTCCTGCCCCTCAGCCGCGGCTTGCGCCAGTCGTTGCTGTGGCCGGCCAGCGCGTGGAGGAACTCGTGCGCGAACTGATAGGCATGCTGGGCCCAGAAGGTGTCGCGGCTGTTCAGCCCGATCGCCACCCGCTGGTCGGCGGTGTGGTCGAACAATGTGATCGGGCTGCCTTCGTTCCAGAAAATGAAGAAGCCGCGGGTCTGCCAGCGGGTGTCCGGGCAATGTTTCCAAATCTCGCTGGCCGCGGAATGAATCACCGCGCGGACGTCGGCCAGCGGCGCCGTTCCAAAGTCCCCGCTGATCTTGAAATCCAGCGCCCGTCCCGCACCACCGGGTTCCTCGCCTTTCACGATGCAGAGCGGCATCGCCGCAACGGCTAGGCGGAGGAAATGGCGGCGGCTGGTGGGTGTCTGCATGATCGGCTGGCCTTCCGCTACCGTCGTCGCGGCGACGCTGTTTCAATCCTCGATCCCGCGCTTGCAACATCGCGCAACGGCCCGTGATATGTCGGCGATGATCCGCTTCGCCCTTCTTTTGCCCCTGCTCTCCGCCGCGGCGGCGGAGACAATCTGGATCGAGGGCGAGAAGGCCACGACTTCAAAGGTCGCGAGGCATCCCTGGTATCATGGCGACGTGAAGACGGAACTGCTGTCCGGCGGCGGCTTCATTTCGCATTGGTCGAAGGACTATCCCGGCAGCGCGAGCTACGAGTTCGCACGCGACAACGAGAATCACGGCAGCCTCGACTGCTTCGTCTTCGCGCCGGAGGCGTTCCAGCCGTCGGGCATCCTCAAGCCGGACGAGATCGAGGCCGCGCGGGAAAAGATCGCCGCCGACAACCAGGGCTGGATCCCCTGGACGCCCGCCCGGGATCGCTTCGCGGCGTCGCTGATCGACCTCCGGCGGCTCAATGAGCAGATCGCCGGCGAGCAGGGCGGGATCGGCACCCGCGGCGCGGAGTTCATCTTCCGCGACACGGGCGAGACCGTCCGCTTCTGGGGCGTCAACGGCCCGCCCGACACGCTCCGCGGCGAGGAGCTCGCGGAATGCGCGCGGATGCTGGCCAAGCGCGGCGTCAACCTGGTCCGCCTCCACGGCGCGGTCTTCGACGGCAAGACCGGCCGCCTCGATCCCGCCCGCGTCGCCCATGTCCACGAGGTCGTCGCGGCGATGAAGAAGGAAGGCATCTACTCCCATCTCTCGGTCTATTTCCCGCTCTGGATGACCCCCGAGCCGGGGCCCGGCTGGCGCGAGGGCTACGATGGCAAGACCCATCCGTTCGCGCTGCTCTACTTCGAGCCGGAATTCCAACAGCTCTACCGCGGCTGGCTCGATGCCCTCCTGTCCAAGCCCGGCCCCGGCGGCGTGGTGCTCGCCAAGGACCCCGCCGTGATGGGCGTCGAGCTCGTCAACGAGGACTCGTTCTTCTTCTGGACCTTCGACGCGAAGAACATCCCCGCGCCGCAATTGAAGAAACTCGAAGCCCGCTTCCACGACTGGGCCGCGAAGAAGCACGGCTCCCGCGAGCAGGCCCTCGCGGCGTGGAACGGATTGCGTCACCCGCGCGACGGCGACCGGCAGCTTGGATTCCGGCCGCTCTATCAGATCTTCACCGACAAGACCCCGCGCGACCGGGACACCGCCGCCTTCCTGTTGGAAACCCAGCGCGGCTTCTACGCAGACACCACCGCGTGGCTGCGCGGCCTCGGCTACCGCGGGCTGGTCACCGCCTCGAACTGGACCACCGCGAACAACGACATCCTCGGGCCGCTGGAGAAATACAGCTACACCACGGGTGACTTCATCGACCGCCACGGCTACTTCGGCTGCCATCATCAGGGTGACAACGCGGCGTGGTCGATCCGTGACGGGCACAGCTACGCCGACCGCAGCGCGCTGCGCTTCGATCCCGAGGAGCCGGGCAAGCCGCGCGACTTTTCTCATCCCGCGGTGGATCCGGAATACAACGGCAAGCCGTCGATGATTTCCGAGACCACCTGGACCCGCCCCAACCGCCACCGCGGCGAGGCCCCGCTGTTTTACGCGGCCTACGGGGCGCTCCAGGGCAGCGACGCGGTGGTCCATTTCGCGCTCGATTCGAAGGACTGGGCGGTCAAGCCGGGTTACTTCATGCAGCCGTGGACCTTGATGACGCCGACGCAGATGGGCCAGTTCCCCGCCGCCGCGCTAATCTTCCGGCAGGGGCTGGTCCGGCCGGGCGAACTGCTCGCCGATCTCTCGCTCAGTCTTGCCGACGCCACCGGACTGAAAGGCAGTCCGCTCGCCCCGGCCGCGAATCTCGACGAGCTGCGCAAGGCCGATGCTCCCGCAGGGGCCGCGCCCGCCGGCCGCCCCGGCGCGCTCGATCCGCTGATCCACTATGCCGGTCGTACTTCGCTCAAGATCGGCGGCAAGGAAGCTCCGGCCAGGCTCGCCGACCTCGGTCGCCTGATCGACCGCGAGGCCAGGCGCGTCACCAGCACGACCGGCGAGCTCCGCCTCGACTACGGCAAGGGCCTGCTCACCCTCCACGCTCCGGCCGCGCAGGGGGCGCTCGGCGATTTGAATGCGGCGGGCACGATCACTTTGCCGGATCTCGTGATTTCCTCGCCGCTCGAGGTCGGGCAGATTGTCGCCGTACCCCTCGACGGCAAGCCGCTCGCCACCTCGGGCCGCATCCTGCTCCAAGTCATGAGCGAGGAGAAGGCCAGCGGCTTCACCACCGAGCCCGCGGGTGCCGGCAAGCGACGGATCACCAGCATCGGCAGCGATCCCTGGCTGATCCGCGCGCTGGCCGGCGAGGTCCGCTTCACCCGGCCCGACGCCGCGGAGCTGCCGGTCACGCCGCTGGATGGGAACGGCATGCCGCTGGAGCGGATGGGGAATGCCGGCCGCATTGTGCTTCAGCCGGGGGTGGCATATTACCTGATCGGCAAATGAATAAGGAGCCACGACACTCCTGTCGTGTTGGAAGGTTGGCTCAAAAGCGCCGTGAGGGACGGGCGACGGGACAGGAGTGTCCCTGCTCCTTAAAGCTTCGCTGGATGCTCGTGCCACCCGATGCCTGGCCGCGGGCGTGCCGACTCTCTTGGATGCCGCCGCCTCATCTCTGCCGGAACCACCCCGTGATGCTCATCCGCTCCTTGGTCGCCGGCAGCACCTCGTGCCAGAACTCGCCCGCCATGAAACAGACCAGGGTGCCCATCCGCGGCTCGATCCGTTGGAAATCGCCGGTCTGCTCGCCGGAGTTCGTCCACAACTTGAGCTCGCCGCCATCGCCCGCCTGCCAGTCGGGATTCAGGTAGAGGATGACGGTCACCACGCGGGCGCTGGTCCCGGCGTGGCGGTCGAGGTGCGGTTTGTAAAAGCCGCCTTCGGGATAGATCGCGAAGTGGCCCTCGAAGTCGAACAGCCCGAGGAAGAAGCGCTGGTTCAAGGCCAGCCGCAGGGCCTCGAGTTTTACCAGGTAGACCGCCTGCTCGTGCGACTCGCCGCCGGGCTGCAACCACAGCACCCGGTCGCCGCAGATTTCCGCGCGGACCGCGGTGCCCTCGCCGCGGCCGACCCCGGCTTGATGGAACTCGCCCGCATCGCAGGATTCCTGACATTCATGACGCAGGCGACGCGAGTCCGCGTCGGCCAGGTAGCCCGGCATCGTCGCCCAGCCGTGCCGGTCCATCGCGTCCAAGAGTTCCTCCACTGGCCTGAAGAGCACGAATCCCGGCGGTCCTGCCAGACAATTCGGGGTTCGTGGGGGCGCGGCGGCTGGCCCGATTGGAGTTTCGATCGGAGTGTCGCTTTCAAAGCGACATGGCAATGGTCGCGCGGCATCCTGCCGCGTGGGCGGAGTGTCGCTTTCAAAGCGACATGACGATGGTCGCGCGGCATTCTGCCGCGTGGGCCGGGCGAGGAGGACGGGCGGCTGAAAGCCGCGCGACCATCGTCATGTCGCCTGCAAGGCGACACTCCGATCACGGGCGACACGCCAGGGACCTGGACGCGTTCCTCGAGGTTTTGTGGCTGCTCAAGGGACGGTGGACGGATCGTCCCCGCGGTGCTATGGACTCCGGCATGAATCGGATTTTCAGATGGTTTTGCCTGCTGTTGCTGGTTTCCGGCGTGCTGCGCGCGGAGGTGGCTCCGGACCCCGTGCCGCCGCCGAAGGAAGAAGTCTACCTGCCCGGGGTCGCCCTGACCCAGGGGATCACCGAGATCACCGGCGTGGCGATCTCCCCGCTGCTCGGCGTGAGTTCGGTCGGAATATGGCGCTATTGGAAAACCCCGGCGGTGGGGCGGTCCGCCTTGCCCTGGTATGCCCAGCCCTGGGCCTGGGGGACGGGCTTGGCCTTGCTGGGGCTGTGCTTTCTCAAGGACTCCCTCGGGACCGCGGTGCCGGGGCTGCTGAAGAAGCCCTTCGACATGGTGGAACTGTTCGAAAACAAGGCGAGCGCGCTGGTGGCCAGCGGGGCCTTCGTGCCACTGGTGGCGCAGGAAATGGCGAAGCACCTGGAGGCCGGGCGGGCACTCGCGGTGCCGACCGCGTCGATCGCGGGCCTCGGCTTCGCCGGGGTCGACGCGGCGTGGCTGGTGGTGCCGGTCGCGGTGGTCGCCTTCCTGCTGGTCTGGGTCTGCAGCCACGCGATCAACGTGCTGATCATCCTGTCGCCGTTCTCGACCCTCGACGCGCTGCTGAAGCTGGCGCGGACCGCCTTGCTGGCCTCGGTCGGGCTGATTTACCTGATCGCGCCGTGGCTGGCGGCGGCGCTCTGCCTGGTGCTCATCGCGCTGGCGGCCTGGCTGGCTCCGGCGGCCTTGCGGCTGGCGATTTTCGGCGCGCGCTACGCGGCGGACATCCTGTTGCCATGGCGCGGCCGCAGGCGGGCGACGCCCCAGCAACCGCACGCGTTCACCCTGGGCCGGGTGGCGGGCTTGCCGCCGCGGACCGGCGGGCGGATGGTCTTGCTGGACGACGGTTCGATGGCGTTCCGCTACCGCCGCTGGTGCGTGCTCGACGAGCGGACGATCCCGCTGCCGGACGGGATCCGCCATGTCGAAAAGGGCCTGCTGTCGCCGGCGCTGGTCCACCGGGCCGGCCCCGCGGAGTTGAAGCTGTTGCTTTTCCTGCCGCGCTACCGGGGCCACGAGGAAAGCATGGCGGGACATCTGAACCTGCACGGGGTGCGCGAGCACTCGCTCGCCCGCGGCTTCGCGGCGGTGAAAGAGTGGATCGCGGGCATGGTCAGACGGAAGAGCGGGGCCGACGTCCCGGTGATCCGGGCCTGAAATGGCGCGGGAGATCATGCGGTTATTTGCTGGACGATTCCGGAGGGTCCCAGCAGCATGGGCAGACATGAGCTTTTGGGATAACCTCAAAGACAAGGTGGCGACGATGAACTCGTCGCTGCAAACCAACATCGGCAAATTCAAGAACTCCGACTTCGCCAACGCCTCGATGGCGATGTGCGCGATGATCGCCGCGGCCGATGGCAGCGTCAGCGGCCAGGAGAAGGGCAAGATCGCCACGCTGATCACCCAGAACGAGATGCTGAAGATCTTCCCGGCCGCCGAATTGAAGCAAAAATTCGATCATTTCTGCGACAAGATGACCGCCGATTACGACTTCGGCCGGATCGAGGCCATCCAGGCGATCGCCAAGCTGAAGAGCAAGCCCGACCAGGCGCGGGCGGTGCTCCAGATCGGGATCATCATCGGCGGGGCGGACGGGAATTTCGACAATGACGAGAAGCGGGCGGTGAAAGACGCTTGCAATGCGGTGGGGATCAGCCCCGCGGATTTCGATCTCTGAGTCACCACGGATCGCCTCCCTGAGGTCATTGCGTGCCGTCACGCGACACCGATCATGAAGGTTTTCACACGCGGCCAGAAAGCAACGTTGGCAAGCTTCGGATTGGACGCGCCGGCCCCCCAGTTGACGCTGGCGCTGGCCCTCGATCTGGCGGGCCAGCCGGAGATCGATGTCTGCTGCTTCGGTCTCGACGAGCACGGCCGCCTGTCGGACGAGCGCTACTTCGTGTTCTACAACCAGCCGCAGTCGCCGTGCGGGGCGATCGCGGCGCGCGGGGCCGCGGGCGACGCGCGGCAGGTGTTCGCCCTCGATTTCACCAAGCTGCCGTCGACCATCAAGCGCCTCGTCTTCACCGCCACCGTCGAAGGATCCGCGGCAATGCGGCAGATTTCGCGCGGGGCGGTGCGCGTGGCCGCGGCCGGCGCGACCTGTGCCGAGTTCCAACTGCAAGGGAGCGACTACGGCGATGAGAAGGCGCTGATGCTGGCCGAGATCTATTGGAAGGACGGCTGGCGCTTCGCCGCCACCGGCCAGGGTTTTGCCGCCGGCCTGCCGGGGCTGCTCAAGCATTTCGGCGGCGAGGTCGCGGAGGAACAGGTCACGCCGCCGGCCAAAGCAGCCCCGCCGGCACCGGCTCCCGTTCCACCGCCGGTCGCCGTCCCGCCGCCCGCCGCGGCGGCCCCGCCGCTGTCGCTCAAGAAGCTGACCTTGGACAAGCCGGGCGAGCGCAAGTCGATCAGCCTGGAAAAAGGGGCGGGCCAGAGCGCGATCCATATCAACTTGAACTGGGACCGGCTTGCCAAGAAGTCGTTCTTCGGCGGCGGCAAGGACGCGGATCTCGATCTCGGCTGCCTCTATCTCTCGCGCGACGGAAAAAAGGGCTGCGTCCAAGCGCTGGGCGGCAATTTCGGCAACCGCGCGGGCGAGCCCTACATCTATCTCGACAAGGACGACCGCAGCGGGGTGTCCACCGACGGCGAGAATCTCTACGTCCTGCGCCCCGACCTGATCGAGCGGGTGCTGGTGTTTGCCTTCATCTACGAGGGAGCGGCCAATTTCAGCACGGTCAACGGCCGGCTGACCCTGCACGAGCGCGATGGCAGCGAGACACTGATCCGTCTTGACGCCCCGCGGGCGGGTGCCACTTTTTGCGCGATCTGCATGATCAGCCGTACCGCCTCCGGCGTGGATATCACCAAGGAAGCCCGCTACTTCCAAGGACACCGCGACGCCGACGCGCACTACGGATTCGGCTTCCAGTGGGCCCGCGGTTCGAAGTAATTTCCGCCCGCCACGCGCGATTCCCGCGTTCCGAGTTTCCCGATACACAACATCCCACACCAACCCCAGACCTAACCACATCATGGCTATCTCCCTCAGCAAAGGCGGCAACGTGTCCCTCACCAAGTCCGCTCCCGGCCTCACCAACATCCTGATCGGCCTCGGTTGGGACGCCCGCGCGACCGACGGCGCCGCCTTCGACCTCGACGCCAGCGCCTTCCTGGTCAAGGCGGACGGCAAGGTCCGCAGCGACGCCGACTTCATCTTCTTCAACCAGCCCGAGTCCGCCGAGGGCGCGGTCAAGCACATGGGCGACAACACCACCGGTGCCGGCGACGGCGACGACGAGGTGGTCAAGGTCAACCTGGTGACGGTGCCGGCCGATGTCGACAAGATCTCCATCGCGGTGACGATCCACGAAGCCGAAGCCCGCCGCCAGAACTTCGGCATGGTCGGCCAGGCCTTCGTCCGGGTGGTCAACGAAGCCGACAACGCGGAGATCGTCCGCTACGACCTGAGCGAGGACTTCAGCGTGGAAACCGCGCTGATCTTCGGCGAGGTCTACCGCAGCAGCGGCGAGTGGAAGTTCCGCGCCGTCGGCCAGGGCTTCCAGGGTGGCTTGGCCGCGATGGCCAAGAACTACGGCGTCAACGTCTGATCCATCACCCCGAACCCCACCCCAGTCATGGCCATCAACCTGCAGAAAGGGCAGAAAATCTCGCTGAGCAAGGAAGCCGGCGGAGCCACCCTCACCAAGATCGTGATGGGCCTCGGATGGGACGCGAAGAAGTCCAAGGGCTTCTTCGGTCTCGGTGCCAAGGACCAGGAAATCGACCTCGACGCCTCGTGCGTGTTGTTCGATGAAGCGCGCCAGCCGCTGGACGCGATCTTCTTCGGCCAGCTCTTGAGCCGCGACGGCAGCGTCCAGCACACCGGTGACAACCGGACCGGTGCCGGGGACGGCGACGACGAGCAGATCGTGGTCGATCTGTCGCGCGTCCCTTCGACGGTGAAGTCGATCATGTTCCTGGTGAACAGCTTCACCGGCCAGAATTTCAGCCAGATCGAGAATGCCTTCTGCCGGGTGGTGAATGGCACCAACGGCCAGGAACTGGCGCGCTACGATCTGGGTTGCAACGGTGCCCATACCGCGATGCTGATGGCCAAGGTCTATCTCCATAGCGGTGAATGGAAGATGCACGCGATCGGCGAGAACGCCTCGGGCCGCACCTTCCAGGACATGATGCCAGCCATGCAGGCCGCACTTTGAACGCCACGGTTCCTTCAACAAAGCCGGCCCTGCCGCCGGCCCGGGTTTGGTTCAACAAGTGCTTCTCCAGCGTCCACGGCGTGCTCCGGCAGCTGAGGGACGACTGGGGGAGCGGCTTGTACCTGATCGGCAGCCACACCGAGCGGGACTTCGGGCCCTTGGTGTCCTGCGACCTCGCCGAAGTCGAACCGCCAGGGATGAGCGACGGCGAGTATGTCGGCTGGTGCCTCGATTTTTGCTCGGCGCACCGGGTCGACGTCTTCGTGCCGGGCCGTCGCCGCGACGCGATTTCGGACCGTCGCGCCGAGTTCCTGGCGCGCGGGACCCGGTTGATCGTGGCGGGCAGCGGCGACATCCTGCGCCTGTTGGAAGACAAGGGCCGCTTCCTCGGCCAAGTCCCGGAAGGGGTGGCGACGCACCGCTTCCACCGCGTGCGCAATTGGCGGGAATTCGCGGCCGCGTGTGAAAAATTGGAAAGCGAGGGATTGAAGGTTTGCTTCAAGCCTGCGACCGGCACCTACGGACTCGGTTTCTACATTCTGGATGAAGGGATGACACCCTTGAAGCGCTTGCTGCGCAGCGAGGCGCACCGGATCACCAAAGAGGAGCTGCGGGGGGTGCTGGAGAAGGCGGATTCGTTCCCCGAGTTGCTGGTGATGGAATATCTCGACGGCAGCGAGTTCAGCGTCGACGCGCTGGCTCACGAGGGCGAGGTGGTGGCGATGGTCTGCCGGCGCAAGCCGATCAACGGCCGGGTCCGGCTGAGCGGGACCTCGCGGACGATCCGGGTCGAGGAAGGCCAATCGCAGTTGCTGGCGCGCGAGCCGGAGATCGAGGAGATGGTGCGGCGGCTGGCCCGGCACTTCCACCTCGGCGGGCTGTTCAATGTCCAGTTCCGCACGCGGGCCGAGCTGCCGGAGCGGCCGTGCTTGTTGGAGATCAACGGCCGGATGGCGGGCGGGCTGCCCTACGTCGGGCTGACCGGCCTCAACCTGCCGCTGCTGGCGATCCGGATCGCGCTGCGCGGGCCGGGCGACCCGATGCCGGAGATTCCGGAACCGCGGCTGCCGCTGCGGGTGCAGGACCGGTCGGACGTCTTCATCATGCCCGCGCGGCCATGAGCGCGGCTGCCACCGAATGGCGGGAGGAGCGCGCCGGCGTGCACGAGGCGCGCCTGCCGGGCGGCCGTTTCACGCTGGCGATGGAGCGGGAAGATATGCCGTTCCGCGAGTTGTGCGACCTGGCGGTCCGCAACAACGCGCGGCGGCGCTTCCTGTTTGTCAGCCGGGTGCTCGGCCGCCATTGCCCGGTCCGGCCCGGCGTGCTGCGCGAGGTGGCGGGTCAACTTGCCCGCAAGCTGCGCCAGCGCTTGAAGGACGAGCCGGCGGTGTTCATCGGCATGGCGGAAACCGCGACCACGCTCGGCCAGGCGGTGTTCCGCGAATTCCTCGCGCAGGGAGGCCGCGGATTTTACATCGAGAGCACGCGCCGCGCGACCGGCGGCGCGCGGGCCTTCGGTTTC
>CAMCYK010000220.1 GCA_945883695.1 Akkermansia muciniphila
GACCGGCGGCGGGATCATCGGGCGCAAGGCGAACCGCAAGCTGCTGGCCCAGCTCGGCTACGTGGTGTGGCTGCAAGCCCCGGTCGACGTGATCCTCCAGCGCACCGGCCGCAACCGCGACCGGCCGCTGCTGCAAACGGAGAATCCGCGGGAGAAGATCGAGCGGCTGCTGGTGGAACGGAGTCCGCTTTACCATGAGATCGCGGATCTGGAGCTGGAGACGGCGGGGCTGGAGACGGAGGAGATTGCCTGCGGGATTTTGGAGAGCGCGCGGTATCACTTTGCGGCGAAGGCGTGACACGCGGCGCAGCCGCCCTTGGACTGCTGCGATGATTCGCAGCTTTTGAGTGCAGGGAGGATGCGGCTTCTCCCGTGGAATGACTCGACCATCCAGGATCGCTTCCGCCGGTTGGAACTGGCCGCCTGACCCTTCATTCCGAGAGCTGCGAATCATCGCAGCAGTCCGAGAGCCTTCGGCGATACTTGGCGGAGCCGTTTCGGGAGTGCATGCTTTGCGCGTGACGCCTGCCGAATCGATCAAGCAGCTCGCCCGCGAGGCGGGCTTCGACGACTGCCGGATCGCGGCGGCGGCGGAGGCGCGGCATGCGGGGGAGTTCCGCGAATGGATCGCCGACGGCTGCCACGGCGAGATGGCGTGGATGGAGCGCACGCCGGAGCGGCGCTGCGATCCGCGCGAGGTGCTGGCCGGCTGCAAGTCGGTGGTTTGCCTGGCGCTGAACTACTATCCCGGTAGTAGTGCGGGGGACGGCTACCGGATCGCCCGCTATGCGTGGAACGAGGACTATCACGACATCATCGAAAAGATGCTGCGGCGGATGGACGAGGGGATGCAGGCGCTGGGCGGGACGCAGCGGTTTTACGTCGATACCGGCCCGGTGCTGGAGCGGGACCATGCGACGTCGGCGGGGCTGGGGTGGAACGGCAAGTCGACGGTGCAGATCCACCGACAGCTCGGCACCTGGACTTTTCTGGCGGAGCTGCTGACGACGCTGGAATTGCCGGCGGATGCGCCCTTTGGTGACCACTGCGGGAAGTGCACGCGCTGCATCGATGCCTGCCCGACGAAGGCGATCACCGCGCCGCACCGGGTCGACGCGCGGCGCTGCATTTCGTATCTGACGATCGAGCACAAGGGGCCGATCCCGGAGGAGTTCCGCGAGGCGATCGGCGACCGGCTGTATGGCTGCGACGAGTGCCTGGAGGTGTGCCCGTGGAACCGCTTCGCGCAGGTTTCACGGGAGAGCCGCTTTCATGCGAGGGAGGCGGTGTTCGAGAAGAAGCCGCGGGAGTTCCTGGCGCTGACGGATGAGGAATTCCGCGCGCTGTTCGCCAAGTCGCCGATCAAGCGGATCAAGCGGGCGCGGTTTTTGCGGAACGTCTGCGTGGTGCTGGGGAATACCGGCACGGCGGAGGATTTGCCGGCCTTGAAGATCGCGGCGGAGGATGCGGATCCGCTGATCGCGGAGCATGCGGGGTGGGCGGTGGGGAGGATTTTGGGGCGTCTCGCGTGAGGGGGCGTGTACTGGACCGCGGACTTTAGTCCGCAGCGCCGGTCCGGTGGATTTCGAGCGGACTGAAGTCCGCGGTCCAGTAAACGGCGAGGTTCTTCAGGCCCGGGTGGTCATTCCGAGACGCGATCGTCCGCGGTGCCGCAGATGCCATCCGGACCGAGGGAGCGGAGTTCGAAGCGGGCGTCGGGGTGTCCGGCGATTAGGCGGTATTGGAATTCCCGCCGCCACGGGTCGGTCGGGGTCCTGGTCATGACCTGCACCCAGTCTTTGGGAAGCGGCGGGACGGTGGGGCGTTCGACGAGGGCTTGGAGACCTTGCTCGGTGGAGGGGTAGTGGCCGGCGTTGATCTTGTAGGTTCGGAGGGCGGAGCCGATGGATAGAAAATCGGACCGAGCTTCCGAGATTACGGCTCTCTGGCCGGATGTGCATTCTACCCCTGTCACAGCGGCGATGACGAGGAAAGCCACACCGAGTCCCGTGATCGCCAACGGTTTTACCAGCTCGCTCACGCTTTACCAATGCCGGTGGGAGCGATCCTTGCCGGTGATTCTTTCTGGCTTGGCCGAGGCGGGGAATGTTGAGACGGCTTGTTGTACGGGGCGTGTACTGGACCGCGGATCTTTAGTCCGCGACGCCGGTCCGGTGGATTTCGAGCGGACTGAAGTCCGCGGTCCAGTAGGCGGCAGGATTCTTCGGGCCCTTTGGTTGGCTTCAGTCCGAGACACGATAACCGGCCCCATCGCACCCCTTCAGGGTGGCGGAACCGGGGACGAAAAAACCCCGGGCGATGCCCGGGGCTGTCTCATGTCGCCCCTTTGGGGCTGAAGAAGGCGGGCGGCAGGATGCCGCCGCCACGGTGTGCTTACCGCGCCTCGATCGGCGGGACGGGCATGAGTTCCTTCGGGCCGGTGTAGAGGGTGAGGGGGCGGTAGAGGCGGCTGTCGCGGAGCTGCTCGAGGACCTGGGCGGTCCAGCCGGAGGTGCGGGCGATGGCGAAGATCGGCGTGAAGAGATCGGTCGGGATATCGAGCGAGTAGTAAACGGTGGCCGAGTAGAAATCGACGTTGGCGTTGAGGCCTTTCCGCTCGTGCATGATGGCGGCGATGCGCTCGGACATCTGGATCCACTTGGGCTCGCCGAGCTCCTCGGTGAGCTGGATGGCCAGCTTGCGGAGGTGCGGCGCGCGGGGATCGAGCACCTTGTAAACGCGGTGGCCGATGCCCATGATCTTCTCCTTGCGGGCGAGCTTGCCCTCGACCCAGGCGTCGACCTGGTCGAGGTCGCCGATTTCCTGGAGCATGTGGATGACGCCTTCGTTCGCGCCGCCGTGGAGCGGGCCCTGGAGGGTGCCGATGGCGGAAGTGACGGCGGAATACATGTCCGACAGCGTGGCGACGGTGACGCGGGCGGAGAAGGTGGAGGCGTTCATGCCGTGGTCGGCATGGAGGATGTAGGCGACGTCGAGGGTGCGGGTCGCCGTTTCGCTCGGGGTTTCGCCGGTGATGAGGTAGAGGAAATGGGCGGCTTCGGAAAGATCGGCGCGGACCGGCGGCAGTTCGAGGCCCTGGCGGAAGCGGTGGAAGGCGGCGACGATCACCGGGGTCTTGGCGACGAGGGAAAGGCCGATCTCCTCGACTTTTTCCAGGTCGGGCTCGCCGATCGCGACGCGGTCGTCGTAAAGGGCGAGCATTGAGACGCCGGTGCGGAGCACGTCCATCGGGCAGGCGTCCTTGGGTGCGGACTTGAGGAAATCGAGAACACCCTGCGGCAGCGCGCGGTCGCCGCGGAGGCGTTGGTTGAGGGCGTCGAGCTCGGCTTGTTTCGGCAAGCGGCCCTTGTGGAGGAGGAAGACGACTTCCTCGTAGCTGCAGTTCGCGACGAGATCGTCGATCGAATAACCGAGGTAGCTCAGGCGGCCTTCGGCGCCCTCCACATTGCTCAGGGCGGATTCATTGGCGATGACTCCTTCGAGGCCTTTGGCGTAGTCGGTCATGGGTTGAAGAGGGGTTACGGACGCGTAATTTGCACGGAAGAAAGCGGGTCGGGCGGGGGGGTGCAAGGGGAGAATCCCGGGAGGCGGGAAAGCGGCGGCCGGAGCGGGATTCCGGGGGATTGCGGGTTGCGGAGCGGTGGGATTTCCGGATGCTCGGCGGCGTGACGAAAGCCGCGCGATTGTTCATGGAAAGCAGCACGCCCCGTGCCTCGCTGGCGCTGCTGCGTGGCAGCGCGGTGGTCTTTGAAGAATCGTTCACCGGGGATCGCAGCCACAACGCGCTGCTGTTCGGGCCCTTGCAGCGGGCGCTGGCACTGCTGGAGGAGGGCGAACGGCTGGCGGCGGTGGTGATCGGGACCGGGCCGGGCAGCTACAGCGGGACGCGGGTCGGGATCGCGGCGGGGCAGGGGGTGGCCTTGGTCCACGACTGCCTGGCGGCGGGACTGAGTTCGCTGCTGGCGGTGCCGTCCGCGGCGGGCGGGCGGGCGCTGGCGGTGGGCGATGCCCGGCGCGGCAGCGGCTGGCGGGCGATCGTCGAAGGCGGACGGGTGACCACGGGGCCGGAATTGCGCGGGGTGGCGGAATTGATCGAGGAAGTCCGGGCGGCGCGGGAGGCGGGGGTGCCGGTGTTTTCGCTGGAGCCGGTGGCGCAGATCGGCCTGGAGGTGGCGGTGGAGCAGCCGGAAGCGCGGCGGCTGGCGGCGGCCTGGCTGGTTTTGGACGAGGGGGCGCGGGCGGCGCTCGAGGCGCTGCCGCCGCAGCCGGCGTATTTGCGGCCGCCGCACGTGACAGTGGCAAAGGGCGGGCATCCGCTGCTGCGGAAGTAGCACGACTTTGCAAGTTGTGCGGGGGGCGGCGGTTCGGGGCCCGAGGATTCGGAGCCGCCTGAAATGGGGGCGGCACCAGGCCAAGGCGGCGGGCTGCCGGGGCGGGTGCGGCGATTTGGGGCGGGGCGGGCCGCTCACGCACACAACTTGCAAAGTTGTGCTACGTCGCCTGCGGCGGCGATTACTTCAGCAGCGTGCGGATCGAGGCGGCGGGGACGCAATTCTTGATGACCATCTGGAGCGGGCCCTTGGGCTGGCCGTTGTTGGATTCGTAGTAGATCGACTGGGTGCTCGCGACCATGCCGACGACCTTGCCCTGGTCATCGACCACCGGGCCGCCGGAGGAGCCCTTGGCGTAGTCGGCGGTGATCGACATCCAGACGACCGGCTTGCTGTCCTTGGGGGCGGGCTGCTGGTAGTAGCGGGAAACCTCGCCGGCGGTTTGCATGAAAAAACGGCGGTCGGGATGGCTGATCACGCGGATCCCGGAGCCGATCGCGGCGGCCGAACCCAGCGCGAGCGGGTTCAGATCGCTCGCCTTGACGCGGAAGATGGCGATGTCCGCGGCCTTGTCGGCGGCCAGGATTTCCGTGACGGGGTAGGTGTTGCCCTCGCGATCGCAAACCCCCATCGCGGCGCCGGTGGCCTTTTCGAAGACGTGGTAGTTGCTGACCATCACCCCGTCGCGGGTGAGTGCCCAGGCGGAGGCGATGCCGCCGGGATGCCAGGCGTCGCACTTGCCGCATTTGTAAACGGTCCCGACCAGGTAAACGGCGGCGGCGGGATCGGCCGGGCTGGTTTCGGAAAGATTGAGGGACCCGATGGAAGCCGGCGCCTCGGCGACGGCCTTGGCCAGGGCGTCGGCGCTCAGGTGACCCTCCCCGTCCGCGACGGCACCGATGCCGGTCTGGAACGAATCGATGAGCTTCTTGTCATCGACGACAAAGGGTTCGGCCGCGGCGAGGCCGGCGGAAAGGAGAACGAGGGGCAGGAATTTCACAGACGACGCCATACGCTTAACAGCGACGAGGTCCATTGGAATTTTCTCGCGGTTTCGCGGATGAGGAAGGGTTCGTCGGCGCTGCGGAGGAGTTCGAAGTCGTGGCCGAGGGATTTTTCCAGCCAGCCGAGGGTCGATCCTTCCGGCCAATTCGCCGGCGGGGTGAACTCGCCGAGCCAGGTGCAGGGGGTGGCCAGCACCAGTTCGCCGCCGCTTTTCACGAGTCCGGGCAGGCGGTCGAGGAGGAGCTGCGGCTCGCTCAAGCGGCACAGCAGGTTGGCGGCGTGGACGCGGTCGAAAGATCCGAGGTCGTGCCGGAGATGCATCGCGTCGCCGGCTTCGAAAGCGACCTGGCCAGCCGGGAGGCCCTCGGGAAGGCGGGCGAGCAGGTCGGTCCGGCGGTGTCCCTCGTCGAGCCGTTGGTAAGCGAGCGGTCCGGTGGCCAGCGCGGCGGCGGCGCGGACGAAATTGCGGGAAAAATCGATGCCGATCGTCTCGCGGCTGTGGCGGGACAATTCGTAGGTCGAACGGCCGACCGCGCAGCCGAGGTCGAGGCTGCGATCGACCTCACCGGGTGAAAAATGACGGGGGGTCCGGACCGCGAAGTCGAGCGCTGCCGGCATCCCGGCGGGGGCGGCGGCGGGCAGGATTTCATCCGCGCCGCCGTAGTGGAACAGCAGGTATTCGGCGAGCAGGCGCTCGGTTTCGTAGGGATTGGTGATCAAATCGGGGATGGGAAAGGGTTCACCGCCAAGACGCCAAGGGCGCCAAGTTTGGGCAAGGGAGGCGGGGTTTGGGCAAACCGACTTGAATGGATTTCCACTTGGCGAACTTTGCGTCCTGGCGGTTCAACTTTTCGCTCAGTGGACCGGCGTTTCGCCGGGCCGGGCGGCGCTTTCGTCGTAGTAAAAGTCGGCGTCGTCGTGCTTCGGCACGGGGATGTTGAGGATTTTCATGCGGCCGATCGCGCGGTGGCGGCAGCCGGGACGGATCATCACGGCGCTGAGCGGTTTGACCGGCAGGCGCTCGCCGTCGAGTTCGAGGAAGCCCTCGCCTTCGAGCACCACATAGATTTCAGTGGTCTTGAGGTGGTAGTGGGTGGTCGGCTCGTCCCTGACGTCCAGATAGTGCGCGGAGGCCGGGGCGTCCGGGAGATCGGCGAAAGCCCGGCGGGTGGTGCCGCAGCAGCAGTCGATGGGGGGAAGGTCGGCGAGTTCGACGGATTGGAAGCGTTTCATGACGAGGGGATGGATTCACCGCCAAGACGCCAAGGACGCCAAGTTTGAAAAGCTGGAGACCTTGGATCTTCCGGCTTGGCGAACTTGGCGTCCCGGCGGTTCAAGCTTCGATGGTTGATCAATCGCCGCCGGCCAGCGCGTCCATCAGGTAGCGGGCGGGGCGGAAGTTCTCGATCAGCACCTCGCGCTGGTTGCCGCGCTTCATGCGGACCTGCCGGATGTTGAAATTCGGGGTCTTGTGCGGCGCGAACAGGATGTCGTCGTGGGTCGAGTTCTCGTGCTTCTTGAACATCCCCGGCACGATGTCGCCGCCGAGATGGTCGTCGCGGCCGGTGGCGAGGTGGCAGGTGCCGAGGACCTTCTCGTCCTGAATGTCGGCGTAGGACACCGGCAGCACCTGGGTGCCGAAGCCGAGTTCGCCGAGGGTGCCGGTCATCGGGTCGTCGAGCAGGCGGGCGTTGTGGCGGTCGATGGTCGCCTGGTTGCCTTCGATCAGCTCGGACTTGATGATGCTGCGGTTCTCGACGGTCAGCACGCCCAGCGTGCCGTCCTCGTATTTCATCGGGAAGTGGCCGCGGGCATCCTGCGGGACGAAGTAAACCTCGCCGGCCGGCAGATTCGCGATGTCGGGCTTTTTCCCTTGGCAAAGGCCGTGCGATTTCTGGGCTTCCTGGCCGCCGAGGCCGAGCCAGGCGGTGAGGATGCGGCCGTCTTCAAGGGCAAAGTCGATCTCGATGTCATCGGCCTTGGTCAGCGCGCGGCGGAGCTTTTCGGCGTCGGTCGAGACATCGTGGTAGTCCACCGCGAGTCCGGAGTTGAGGATGATGTCGTTGAGCCCGTGGAGGGTGGCGCCGCGGAAGCCGTGGACCTTGCACTTGACGGTCAGCGGGGCGGTGGCGGAGAAGGTGGAGACGCAGAGGATCAGGTCGTACACCGGATAGATGTCGCGCTCCAGCGAGAGCAGCCGGCCGGCGCTGTCCCAGACTTCATCGGCGAGGTCGAGGTTCGAGCCGCCGGTGATCTTGTAGGCGAACATCTCGCCACCGGTCATGCCGAGCTCGTCGAGCGCGCCGTTCTGGAGGCCAAGGTAGAACACCTCGTGGGCCTTCTTCTGGACCGGGAAACCTTCCGCTTTGAGGAAGGCGAAGTCTTTCATCAGCTCGGCCGGCTGATTGAAGTCGGTCAGGATACAAACCCGGCAGCCTTGGGTCGGCTGGAAAACGGTGCCGAGGAGGCGGACCAGATCGAAGTGCGGGAATTCGCGCTTCTCCGGGTGAAGCAGGATGTCCTCGGCGAGGTAGGCAGGCAGGCTGGCGGTTGACATGACCTTTGAAAATAGAAGTGAGGGGGCGGCGCGCAAGGGTCGTTTTCCGTCACCCGCCGCCGAGGTCCATCCCTTTGTCCCGCATGTCCTGGAGGACCGACGACATGTCGTCGAGCTGTTCCCACAGCTCCTGGACGACAAAGATCGGGCTGCCGGAGCGGACGGCGATGGCAATGCAGTCGCTGGGACGGGCGTCGAGCTCGACGATCTTGCGCTCCATGATCTCGTTCTGGGCTTCGAGAATCAGGCGGGCGTAGTAGATTTCCTGGTCGACGGCGACGATCACGACGCGGCTGACTTTCGCGCCGAAGGCTTGCAGGGTGAGCAGGTAAAGGTCGTGGGTCAGCGGCCGCGGCGGGGTTTCGCCGGCGAGGGCGGAATTGATCGAGGCCCCGATCGCGAGGTCGATGTAGAACACGATGGCCTTCTTGCCGTCGCCGAGAAAGACGGCGCAGCCGGCCGGGGTGGGCAGCAGTGCGATGGGTTCGACGCGGACGAGAGCGGGCACGGCTTCAGTTCACTCCCGGCGGCGGGTGATTCCAAGGGGAAACGCGAGAAGTGCGGGCCGCCGGGGACCGGCCCGGTCGGCCGGGGGCGTCCGACCCGACCTTGGCAACCTGCGGCCGCGGGGATTGAGCGGTTGCCGCTTGGCTGCGGCGTGGCATGATGGCCGCCCCGGTGCGCAAGATCGTCCACATCGACATGGATTGCTTTTACGCGGCGATCGAGGAGCGCGAGGACCCCTCGCTGCGCGGCAAGCCGGTCGGCGTGGCGGGCAGTTCGCGGCGCGGGGTTCTGACGACCGCGAACTACGAGGCGCGGAAATTCGGCTGCCGTTCGGCGATGCCGGTCTTCAAGGCGCTGGAGCTGTGCCCGCAACTGGTGCTGGTGCCGGTGCATTTCGATCTCTATCAGGCGGAAAGCGCGCGGATCCGGGCGATTTTCGGGAGGTTCACGGAGAAGATCGAACCGCTGTCGCTCGACGAGGCCTACCTCGACCTGTCGCACCTGCAATCGTCGGCGGCGGCGCTGGCGCGCGAGATCCGCAGCCAGATCCGCGAGGAGACCGGGCTGACCGCGTCGGCGGGGATCGGGCCGAACAAGCTGATCGCGAAGATCGCGAGCGACTGGAACAAGCCGGACGGCCAGCACGAGATCCGGCCGGACGAGGTGGCGGATTTCATGCGGGAGCTGCCGGCGGGCAAGCTGTGGGGAGTCGGCGGGAAGATGCGGGCGAAGCTGGAGGCGCTGGGCGTGCGGACTTGCGGCGACTTGCAGCGATTCGACAAGATCGAGATGGCGCGCCGCTTCGGCAAGTGGGGGCTGGAGCTGTGGGAACTGTGCCGGGGGATCGACACCCGCGAGGTGGAAAGCCACCGGATCCGCAAGTCGGTCAGCAGCGAGAACACCTTCCGCGAGAATCTCACCTCGCTCGACGACCTGCGGCCGCCGCTGCACGGGATGCTCGGCGGGCTGGCGGACGATCTGGTCCGCCACGACGACCGCGAGATCCGCTCGCTGGTGGTGAAGATGAAGTTCGCCGACTTCACCCGGACCACCGCGGAGAAGGCCCACGGCGCGCTGGATGCCGGGATTTTCGAAGAGCTGCTGGCCGAGGCCTGGCAGCGCGGAGCGGGCAAGCCGGTGCGGCTGCTAGGTGTCGGAGTAAGGTTCCGGGATCCGGAGGAGAAGGAGCAGTTGGAGTTGCTGTAGTGGGTGGTGGCAGTTCAAGCCCGGCGACCGCTGGGGAATTTCGACTTCCGCCGGGACGAATGTCGTGTAGGCTGGCCAGCGATGAATTTGGTGCAAGAAGCGGAAAAGAACATCGCCCGGATGACACCGGGGGAGTTCGAGGCGTTTCTGATTTGGCTGCGGGATCGCGTGTCGATGCAGTTGGGGGCAGCGGTTCCCATGGGGCGACCGTCCGCGCAAGATCAATTGAAGGTGCAGGCTGACCGCTTGAAGTCCGGTGCCGAGGAGCCTTTCCGCTACGTGGATCTTGAAGCATTGCCGGAGGAGGCCCGTCGCAAGGCGCGTGCGATTGTCGACGAGTGGCGGACGCGGCATGGCTGCTGAGCTCCACACCCTGGTCGAGACCGAGCTTTATCTCTGGATGCTGACGCGTCTGGCTCCGGTCTCCCGCATGGATGAGGTTCTGATGGATCTCACTTGGGCGATTGCTAGGCTTGCGGACGACCTGCCGTTCGTCGAAGGCTCGACGGAGATCCGCTTCATTGGATCGAAGCCCCTGCTTCAGGATGATGGAACGGTGGTGCGGCTGATGATCCGCTTTCTTTCCCGCAGCGCGGATTCCGTGGAATTGCTGACGATCGAATCGGTTCCGGAATCGATTTGAGGGAGGGGGCTACCGTCCAAGGTACTTCCGCGACTGCACCACGTATTTCTCCGCCCAGGACTTCACCTTGGCCTGCTCGTCGAGCGACAGGGTGCGCACGACTTTCGCCGGGGAGCCGAGGACCAGCGAGCCGGGGGGGATGATGGTGCCGCCGGTGACCAGGGCGCCGGCGCCGAGGAT
>CAMCYK010000221.1 GCA_945883695.1 Akkermansia muciniphila
GCGTAATCATGGAGATCTCCGAGGAATGGGAAACCGGCAAAGTCTACCTCCAGCCCGACACCAAAACACCAAGCCTCTGAACCAACCAGCAGCCTTCAGCTTTCCAGTCCTCAACCAGACACTTTTACAGAAAAAAATTTGCGCGGCCGCAAGGCACGGTGTACGCAAGACGTAACGTTTGGCTGTTAGATCAGTTTGATCGCTCTTCGGTAAACTAGCCTTGTTGACAAACAAAATTCCACGAACTGTAATGAAAACGAAAAAGATCCCCGTTAAGACATCATCATGCCTTGTTCCAAGTCTCCGTGGCGCTGGGGCGGCGTTAGCGGCGCTGGCCTTGAGCGCGGCTCAAGCCGATGCGGCTCTCGTTACGTCACTCCCGGGCAGCACGCTCTACCCGTTTCCTGAGGTGAACTACATGGGAGCGGTTCCCCAGACTGTGGCGCCCGGCATTACCTGGACCTCAAACGTGTTAAGCCCGGTTTTTGGCTACACCTACCTTTTTTTTGTTAACGGCGGTTCTTGGAATGGGTTGTCGATGATTGGCCTGAACTCCGCCTCGGGTTCCATGAGCATCAGTTTCGCTACGCCGGTTGCGGGTGTGGGTGCATTCATCAACTATACTACTGGAGGATCGGCACCGAGATTGAGCATCTACGACAGCTCGAATACGCTGCTCGAGACCTACCAACCGTCATTTACAACTACAGGGGTAAACCAAGGCTATTTCTACGGTTTTTCATCGCTGAATTCGAACATCTCGCGGTTTGAATTCAGCAATGCTAGCATAGTGGCTACCAATCTGAGTGTCTTGAGCGGATCTGGCGTTTCAGCGGTGCCGGAGCCCGGCTCTATCCTCCCCCTTGGCGGGCTCCTCGTCGGAGGGTTGCTGATCCGGCGGCGGAAGTCCGGCACCGCAGCGTAGATCGTTGAGCTTCTCCCCTCCGCATTTCGCTCCCGACACCCGGTCAGGCTTCGTTGGCTGTGCGATGTTAGGGGGGGGCGGTTTCAGGCGACCGGCCTTCCACAACGCCGTGGGCGCAGGAATCCGGGGCGCCGCGACCCCTGGGCAACTCGTGCCGCGCAAGCCCGGAGAAAATTGCCAGGCATGCCGATCGCCGTCGCCGTTCGCGCGGTTTGGGTCCCAACGGGACCATTCATAAGAGCCCGGCACAGTGTGCCGGGCTTTTTTCAGCCGCCCCTTTGGGACGAGGACCATCCAAATCTCAAAGGCACTGGGCTTCAGCCGGACGTGTGGAGCGGATTCAAGGCCCCGGGCCGCTCCGTGGCATCAAAAAGGCGCGCCTCCCAAGAAGTTGCCAGGCACGGTGTAGCCCCTTTCCATGATCGGGCATGCGACCAACGGCGTATACTCAGTAGCGGCCGATTCACTGCCCAGGGGTCGAGTCGGAGTGTTGAATCTAGATGAGCACTTCCGTGGCAATCCCCAAATCAGCGGGTTCTCCAATCGCCACATCTACCTGCAGCGGCTCGTCCTGAAGACCGACCCGTCGAAAGGCAGGTCACTTCCGATTGGCTCGGGTGTCCACCGCGTTCATATCAGCGGCATCGCCAGCAGGGGCGACAGGGGGCGCAGCTGGAATAATCTTCCGGAAGCCAAGCGCGTGATAGACCTGATCAGGTATGTTCACGCAGAAGTTGGCATGCAACACTGCAGCATTGGTGTCGTGACACCCTTTGCCGCTCAGAAGGACCTGCTTCGCGGGATGTTGGACAAGGAGGGTATTGCTTCAAGAATCCTCGTTGACTCCGCCTACGGATTCCAAGGCGACGAGCGGGACGTGATCATCTTCAGCCCGGTGGTGGCGGCGGGCATCACCAGCAGCGCCAGTCGATGGGTCGAGTCGCCCCCGAACCTGGTCAACGTGGCCCTGACCCGGGCCCGGCAGGCGCTCTTCGTTGTGGCCGATTTCGACTACTGCCTCCAGCAGGACGGATCCGGCGTCCTGAGAAAACTGGCCGACTACTGCAACGACATCCAGACGCTCCGAGACACCAGCCCGGCAGAGCTCGAGTTGTTCAGCTGGATGATCGTCGAGGGCTGGTCCCCGGAGATCCACCCCCGTCTCGGGGATGTGGAGGTCGATTTCACCCTCAGGTCGCCCTCCGGACTGGGTCTCGCCATCGAGGTGGATGGGGCGGAATTCCACGCCGGACAAGCAACCACCGACCGCTCCCGGGACGCATTCCTCCAGGCACAAGGCTGGCGGGTGCTGAGAATCCCGGCCCGGGCGGTCCTCGAGACACCCCACAATGTTATAGAGAGAATAAAAGAGGCTCTCACCGGAAAAGAGGAGTAGGGCACGGCCGCCGCCATTCTCATCTGCCATCTGCCATCTGCCATCTGCCATCTGCCATCGCGGCCACGAGAAAGGCGCGCCTCCCGGGGGGAGGCGCGCCTTGGGAAGGGGCGGATGGCTCTCAGAGCGCCTTGGCGGCGGCGAGGACGTGGTCCTGGGTCATGCCGAGTTCCTTCATCACCGTGTTGCCCGGAGCGCTGAGGCCGAAGCGGTCGATGCCGAGCACCTGGCCGCCGAGGCCGACGTATTTCCACCAGAGGCCGGAAACGCCGGCTTCGATGGCGAGGCGTTTGGTGCAGGCGGCGGGCAGGACGCTTTCGCGGTAGGCGGGGTCCTGGCGGTCGAAGCGCTCGAAGCAGGGGACGGAGACGACGCGGACGCCGTCGCCGAGCTCCGCGGCGGCGGCGAGGCAGTGCTGGAGCTCGGAACCGCAGGACATCAGGATGTGGGTCAGCGGGCCGTTTTCCTGCTTCGCGATGTAGGCGCCGCGCAGCACGCCGTCGCGGCGGGCTTCGACGGACAGTTCGTTCATCAGCGGCACGGCCTGGCGGGTGAGGCTGAGCAGGGTCGGGCCGTCGGTGCGGAGCATCGCGGCGACAAAGGCGCCGGCGGTCTCCTCGGCATCGGCCGGGCGGATGACGTCGAGGTTCGGGATCACCCGCAGGCCGCTGACGGTTTCGACCGGCTGGTGGGTCGGGCCGTCTTCGCCGACGCCGACCGAGTCGTGGGTGAAGATGTAGGTGACCGGGAGCTTCGACAGCGCGGCGAGGCGGATCGCCGGGCGGACGTAGTCGGCGAAGACCATGAAGGTCGCGCCGGAAGCCCGGAACAGGCCGTCGTAGGCGATGCCGTTGCAGATCGAGCCCATCGCGTGCTCGCGGATGCCGAACCAGATGTTGCGGCCGAGCGGGTTGGCGGCGGAGAAGTCGCCGCCGTCCTTAAGGTAGTTCTTGGTCGAGCCGTAGAGGTCGGCGGAGCCGGTGATGAACTGCGGCACGGCCTTGGCGACCGCCTGGATGACCACGCCGCCGGCACCGCGGGTGGCGTCCTTGTAATCGGCGGCGAAGGCCGGGATCCGGGCGGAAAGGTCGCTCGGCACGGCGCCGGCGACGCAGGCGGTGAGTTCGGCGGCCAGTTCCGGGTTGGCGGCGGACCAGGCCTCGTAGGTTGCCTGCCAGGCTTCGAAAGTCTTCAGCGACTCCGCCTTCACCGCGGCGAAATGGGCGCGGACCTCGTCGGAGACGAAAAAGTGCTGGCCGGCCGGCAGGCCGAGACCGGCGCGGGCCTCGTCGATGAATTTCGCGCCGCCTTCGCCGTGGGCTCCGGCGGTGCCGGCGACCTGCGGGATGCCCTTGCCGATGAGGGTCTTGGCGATGATCACCTTCGGCCGGCCGTTCTTGTCAGCCTTGGCCTTGGCGATCGCCGCCGCGATGGCGGTGAAGTCGTGGCCGTCGATGGTCACGGCATCCCAGCGCTGGGAGGTGAAGTAGGCCTCCGCGTCCTCGCCCTGGGTTTGGATCGCCATCGCGTCGAGGGTGACGTCGTTGGAATCGTAGATCAGGATCAGGTTATCGAGGCCGTTGTGGCCGGCGAAGGCGATCGCTTCCTTGGCGACGCCTTCTTGCAAGCAGCCGTCGCCGTGGAGGGCGAACACGTGCTGGTCGAAGATCACGTGGTCGGCGGTGTTGAACTTCGCGGCGGCGCGCTTGCCGGAGAGGGCGAAGCCGACGGCGTTGCCGATGCCCTGGCCGAGCGGGCCGGTGGTGGCCTCGACGCCGACGGTTTCGAAGGACTCCGGGTGGCCGGGGGTGTGGGAGCCGAGCTGGCGGAAGTTCTTCAGCTCGGAGAGCGGCAGGTCGTAGCCGGCGAGATGCAGCCAGGTGTAGAGGAACATCGAGCCGTGGCCGGCGGAGAGGATGAAGCGGTCGCGGTTGAGCCACTTCGGCGCGTCGGGGCTCTGGCGGAGAGCGCCGCTGTAGAGGACGGCGCCGATTTCCGCGCAGCCGAGCGGCAGCCCGAGGTGGCCGGAGTTGCAGGCGTGGACGGCGTCCATGGCGAGGCCGCGGGCCTGGGTCGCGGCTTGGGAAAGTAGGGCGGTATTCATGGGAAATGTTCGAAGCTGTCGGACAGGGCGCGCAGGGTAGGGGGCGGTAGATCGCTGGCAAGCCGCAAGCGGGGCAGCATTCCGCGGGATTTCCGCTTCGTGAAATGAGGCGGGCGCATTTTCATGTGAATTTTGGCTTGCCACGCTCCGCCCGGAGACTAATTTCCCGGCCGCCGCACGCGGCACGAAAGCAAGACCCGTTCGTCTAACGGTTAGGACTCCAGATTTTCATTCTGGCAATAGGGGTTCGATTCCCCTACGGGTTGCCATCCCTTTCGCCACTTCCTCCGGGAAGTGGCTTTTTTGTGTCGTGGCGGCGGGCGAATCCGTTTCCGCCGGCCGCGGGCCGGGAATTCGCGGCGCGCGCGGAGAAGGCGCCGTCAGGCTGGGAGCTTGAGGTCCGGGCACGAAAAAGGCGGACCTCCGTGAGGAGGTCCGCCTTGGGAAATGTGCCTTTTGGAAGGGCAGGGCCGGGATTACCAGCGACGGCCACCGCCGCCACCACCACCACCGCCGCCGCCACCACCGCCGCCCTAGCCGCCCTTGCCGCCACCACCGCCGCCGCGGCGATCACCGCCGCCGCCGCCGCCGCCGTAGCCACCACCGCCGCCTCCGCGGCGATCGCCACCACCGCCGCCGCCGCCACCGAAGGACGGACGGTCTTCACGCGGGCGTGCTTCGTTGACGGTCAGGTTACGACCGCCGAAATCCTTGCCATCGAGACCGCGGATCGCGGCTTCCATGCCTTCCTTGGAACCCATGGAAACGAAAGCGAAGCCACGCGGGCGACCGGTTTCACGATCCATGACCAGATTCACCTCGCTGACAGGGCCGAAGGCGCCAAAGGCTTCCTTCAATTCTTCTTCGCCGGCGGAGAAGGGGAGGTTCCCCACATACATCTTGTTACTCATTGCTATCAGGTGGCCCGAACTATCCTACTGTCTCTTCTTCGACTGTTCCCGAGAACCGGGTTTCAAATCACCACTGAATGCAATTCACTTGATGACCCTCCATGCCTTGAATCTGCCAGGGCGGCGAGCGCGGGAGAGAGGATGACGGGGCGCGGGGGAGGGGCAAGTACCGATTTGAAAAACTTTCCCGATTCCGGCCTTCGTGAATTCACGCATTTTTCGCCAGAGGGCCGAAAAGATTGCGAAAGCGGGTACTTGGCCCATTGACCTGCGCTCCGGGCGAGGGTAGGAGTCCCTGCCCCAAGGGGCGTTACTCCACATGAAATCGCGTTTCTCCCTTGAGCGGGTTGACTGGATCAACACCGGCTTCCTGTTAGTCATTTCGCTTCTCGCCGTGATCGCGGCGCCGATTTACCTGTGGCAGCACGGGATGCACGGCTTCCTCGGCGGAATGTTCGCCTTTTACTGCATCGCCACCGGGATGAGCATCACGCTCGGCTACCACCGGTTGTTCTCCCACCTGTCCTTCAAGGCCAGATGGCCGGTCCGGCTGCTCACGCTGGTCTTCGGAGCCTGCGCCTTCGAGAACTCGGCGCTCAACTGGGTGTCCGACCACCGCCGCCACCACAAGCACACGGATCACGACGACGATCCCTATGACATTTCGCAGGGCTTCCTCTGGGCCCACATCGGCTGGATTCTCTTCAAGCGACTCCCCGCGCCGCCGCTGGACAACGTCAACGACCTGCGCCGCGACAAGCTGGTAATGTGGCAGCACCGCTGGGACAAGGCGATCGCCCTGGTGGTCGGCCTCATCCTTCCCGCCGTGCTCGGCTACTACTTCGCCGGCGGTGCGACCGGTGCCCTCGGTGGCTTCCTGATCGCCGGCGTGCTGCGGGTGTTCGTGGTGCAGCAGTGCACCTTCTTCATCAACTCGCTCTGCCACACCATCGGCAACCAGCCCTACTCGACCCGCTGCAGTGCCCGCGACAGCTTCGTGATGTCGCTCGTCACCTTCGGCGAGGGCTACCACAATTATCACCACGAGTTCCAGCACGACTACCGCAACGGCGTGAAGCCGTGGAACTTCGACCCGACCAAGTGGTCGATCTGGTTGTTGTCGAAAGTCGGCCTGGCCAGCGACCTGCGCCGGGTGCCGGACACCAAGGTGCTGCTCGCCGAGATGGCGGAGGCCCGCCGCCGTGCCGACCTCGAGCTCGCGCGGCTGAAGGAAGCCGGCGATCATCCGCTGCGCGACAAGGCTCTCGAAGCCATGAACGCGCTCAGCGAGCGGCTCAGCGCCAACTACCACGAGTTGGAAAAGGCGATGGCCGACCGCGTCGAGCTGTCCCGCAAGGCGATCCGCAAGTGGAGCAAGGAAACCCGCGAGACCCTCAACGACCTGACCGCCCTCAGCCGCGGTCGCGAGGTTTCGGCCTGACCGCCCCAACCTGACTTTCCTCCGCCATCCGGGCCTCGCCCGGATGACGGTTTTTTTTTGGCGTGGCCGGGATTTCCCACCCGGTTCTGAACCGGGGCTTGCAATGGTCTGGGAACGGGCGGATGGGAGAGTATGTCAGAAACCTTCCACGCCTGGGCCGCGGCAGATCGCGGGGCAGCCCTCAAGCCCTTTGATTACCAACCGGGCCCGCTGGGCCCGGAGCAGGTGCAAATCCGCATCGAGTCCTGCGGGATCTGCCATTCCGACCTTTCGATGATCGACAACGAGTGGGGCAATTCGGCCTTCCCGCTGGTCGCGGGTCACGAGGCCGTCGGCACGGTCGAGGCGGTCGGCGAATCCGCCAAAGAGGTCAAGGTCGGCGACCGGGTCGGGCTCGGTTGGTTCGCCGGCTCCTGCATGAGCTGCCACCCCTGCCTGTCAGGCCGCCACAACCTCTGCGCGAATTCCGAGCAGACGATCGTCGGCCGCCACGGCGGCTTCGCCGACCGGGTGCGCTGCCACTGGAGCTGGGCGATCCGCCTCCCGGAAGGGGTGGACCCGGCCAAAGCCGGGCCCTTGTTCTGCGGCGGGATCACGGTGTTCGGGCCGATCGCCGATTTCGGGGTCAAGCCGACCCACCGCGCGGGGGTGATCGGGATCGGCGGGCTGGGCCATTTGGCGCTGCAGTTTCTGAACAAGTGGGGCTGCCATGTCACCGCCTTCACCTCCAGCGATTCCAAGGCGGACGAGGCCAAAGCCCTGGGCGCCCATGCGGTGCTGAACTCGCGCGACAGCGCGGCGATGAAGTCCGCCGCCGGCAGCTTCGACTTCATCCTCTCCACGGTAAACGTGCCGCTCGATTGGAACGCCTACCTCGAGCTGCTCGCGCCGGATGGCCGGCTGCATTTCGTCGGAGCGGTGCTGGAGCCGGTGGCGGTGCCGGCTTTCGCCCTGATCGGCGGCCGCAAGCGGATCAGCGGGTCGCCGCTCGGATCGATCGCCACGGTGATGGACATGCTCGGTTTCTGCGCCCGCCACGAGATCGCGGCGCAAACCGAGAGCTTCCCGATGGGCGAGGTAAACGCCGCGCTCGACCACCTGCGCGCCGGCAAGGCCCGCTACCGCATCGTCCTTGAAAACTGAATCCATGACCGCCCGCGACTTCATTCTGCCCGCCTTCTTCGGCGATGCCCTGGCCCTCGGGCCGCATTGGATTTACGACCCTTCAAAAATTGCCGGTCTTTATCCCGCCGGGATCCACGAGTACGACGATCCTCGTAGTTCGTACCATCCGGGCAAGTCGGCCGGGTCGTTCACTCATCTCGGAGACCAGACGCTGGCGTTGCTCGAATCGCTGGCGTCCCACGGCGG
The DNA here is from genome assembly GCA_945883695.1 of Akkermansia muciniphila. Classification (GTDB taxonomy): domain Bacteria; phylum Verrucomicrobiota; class Verrucomicrobiia; order Verrucomicrobiales; family Akkermansiaceae; genus Haloferula; species Haloferula muciniphila_A. Next base: position 8,149 of record CAMCYK010000221.1, read on the forward strand.
GGCGCTCGACGCGTGGCCGGCCGACTGGCGGGCCTGGGCGGAGCGGATCCAAGATGACCGGTCGAGCTACCTCGACGGTGCCACCCGCGGGACGCTGGAAAACCTCGCCGCGGGGCGGAAGCAGCCGTCGGACTCGAGCGATCTCGCCGGCGCGGCACGGATCGCGCCCTTGTTCGCGGTGCACGGCGACATCGCGCCGCTGGTCGCCGCCGCCCGCACGCAGACCGCGCTGACCCATGGCGACCCGCGGGTGATCGATGCCGCCGAGTTTTTCGCCCGTGCGGCGTTCGCCATCGGGGAAGGCGCGGAGCTTGCCGAGGCCTTCGAGGAATCCGCGTTCTTTCCGTACTCCGCGCTGCCGGCCAGCGACTGGCTGATGGTGGCGCGCCACGCGGCGGGCGACCTGACGGAGCACGCGACCGCGCTCGGGCTCGGCTGCGACATCGCCGGGGCTTTCCCGATCACCCTGGCGTTGGCGCTATGCCATCAGGACGATCCGGTGGAAGCGCTGTCGGCCAACGCGATGCTCGGCGGTGACTCGGCTGCCCGCGGGCTGTTGCTCGGCCTGTTGCTGGGCGCGCGACACGGGGTGGACGCCTTTCCCGCCGCATGGGCAAATGATATGAAGGAAATCGGAACCATCGACCGCGCCCTGGAGCGCCTCGAATCCCCATGAGCGCCGCGATCCGATCCTGGGCTTGGCCGCTGGGCCTGGCGTTGTTCTGCTCGGTGGCCGGCGGACTGTCCGGCGCGGCATCGGCCGGCGGCGGCAGCAGCGAATGGTATCGCGACCTCGTCAAAACGCCCGGCACCCCGCCATCCTGGGTCTTCGGACCGGTGTGGTCGGTGCTTTACCTGATGATGGGCTGGGCGGGCGGCCTGCTGATCGTCAAGAAGGCGTGGTGCGCGGTCCGGCTGTTCGCGATCCAGTTCGCTCTCAATCTGGCGTGGTCGCCCGTGTTTTTCGCCCTCCAGCATCCTAGTGCGGCGCTGACGCTCATCGTTGCGATGTGGGTGTATATCGGCCTCACCGTCCGCGCCGCCAAGCCGGTCTCCCCGGCCGCCGCCCGGCTGCTGCTGCCCTATTGGCTCTGGGTGACCTACGCGACTTGGCTGAATGCCGGGTTCGTGTTCCTGAACCGCTGAATCCGGTACGCGAAAGCAGGGATCCGGCATCACCGGATCCCTGTCGGGAAGAACATTTCACTTCAAGCACGGGTCACGCCCGTGGCACGCAAGCCGCTAGGACTTGTAACGCAGGCGCTTCTTATGGCGGTTCTGCTTCATGCGCTTCTTGCGCTTGTGCTTGTTGATCTTGGTCTTACGGCGTTTCTTCAGCGAGCCCATGGTGGTGCTTGGTAGTTACGGGTGGATGGAAAATTTCAGGGGACGATCTTGTTCAGCGGGTACTCGATGATCCCTTCGGCACCGAGTTCCTTGAGCGTCGGGATGAGGTCGCGGACCACCTTTTCGCCGATGACGGTTTCGACCGCCACCCAGCCTTCTTCGGACAGGTGGGACACGGTCGGCCGGCGCATCGCGGGCAGGAGTTCGAGCAGGGCGGGCAACTTGTCCGCGGGAAGATTCATTTTCAAGCCCACTTTGTCGCGGGCTTCGAGCGCGGCCTTCAGGAGCAGGGTCAGGCGCTCCATTTTCTGGCGCTTCCACGGGTCCGCGGCGGCGGCTTGGCTGGCGTAGAAATGCGGGAAGGAAGTCAGCAGGGTGTCGACGATCCGCAGCTTGTTGGCCTTGATCGACGAGCCGGTCTCGGTGACGTCGACGATGGCGTCGACCAAGTCCGGCACCTTCACCTCGGTCGCGCCCCACGAGAATTCGACCTCCGCGTTGATCCCTTTCGCCTTCAGGTAGCGCTCGGTGATCGCCACCCCTTCGGTCGCGATCCGTTTCCCCTCGAGGTCTTCGGGCACTCGAACCGGGGAATCTTCCGGCACCACCAGCACCCAGCGGGTGGGCATGGCGGAGGCCCGGGAGAAGGGCAGTTCGGCGAGATCGACCAGGCTGTCTTCAAACTCGCTGGCCCAGTCGAGGCCGGTGATCCCGCAGTCGAGGAAACCCTGGTCGATGTAGCGGGCCACCTCCTGGGCGCGGATCAGGTAAAGATCCAACTCCGGATCGTTCGACGAGGGCCGCAGTCCGCGCGACGAGACATAGACCTCGTAGCCGGCCTTCTCGAGAAGGTCGAGGGTTGGCGCTTCCAAGGATCCCTTGGGAATGGCCAGTTTGAGGGTTCTGTCGGGGCTGTCCGGCATCGTGCGGGGCGGCGGGG
>CAMCYK010000222.1 GCA_945883695.1 Akkermansia muciniphila
AACCTCTCCGCCGATGCGAACCTGTGGTATGCCCGGCAGCTCGACCCCACCGTCGAAGTCTCGATCAAGAACGGCGGCGGCATCCGCAACTCCATCGGCTCGGTCGATGCCGGCGGCACCCCTCAGCCCACCGCCGCCAACCCCGGCGCCGGCAAGGCCGCGGGCGATGTCTCGCAGCTCGACCTCGAGGATTCGCTCAAGTTCAACAACAACCTCACCCTGCTGACCGTCACCGCCCAGCAGCTCAAGGTCCTGTTGGAACACGGCGTGCAGGGCAGCAACGGCACCGGTGCCGACAAGTCGACGCCCGGCCAGTTCTGCCAGCTCGGCGGCATCATGGTGGTGGCGGATCTCGCGGAAACCGCGGTTGGCTACACCTCGTCCGGCTCCCCCGCGCAGATCTCCGCGGTCAACGGCGGCGGCCGCATCCGCTACGCCGCGCTGGTCGATGACAACGGCGATCCGACCGAGGTCCTCGTCTCGAACGGCATCGTGCTCAACCCGACCCGCCCGGTCCGCCTGGTCACGCTGAACTTCCTCGCGAACTCCTCGCCCGCCGGCTCCGACTTCGGTGGCGACAGCTATCCGTTCCCGTGGGCCATCCGCACGAACCCCTCCGCCAACCGCCTCGACCTCACCAGCGACAGCACCGCCAACGGCTACACGCTGGCCGTGAGCACGCTCGGCGGCGTGAGCGGCGCGGGCACCGAGCAGGACGCCTTCGCTGAATACATGCTCGTCTTCCACGCCAGCACCCCGTTCGCGCAAGGCGACACCGTCGCCGACCTCGACCGCCGCATCCTGCAAGGCACCGCGGACAGCGATGGCGACGGCTTCGCCAACGGCATCGAAGTCGCCGCGCTCGGCCTCGATCCCGACGTCGCGAACACCCCGACCCAGGTCAATGCCGCGCTCGCCGGCATCCGCACCGCCGGCCGCGCCGACGTGACCTCGAACCCCTCCGCCTTCAGCCTCTACACCGCCAGCTCCATCCAGGAACTGCGCGGCACGGGGAACCTGCTGATCCAGGCGAATGGCGGCAACGTCACGCTGACCCTGCCGCTCGAGAAGAGCGACGACCTCGGGGGCTGGGATGACTTCGACAATCTGGAACTGACCTTCCCGAAAGTTGCCAACAAGGAATTCTACCGCGTGATCCTCCCCGACTGAGCCTTCCCGGCCCGCGTCGGAAAGCCCCGTCCGGCTCCTGCCGGGCGGGGCTTTTTCGTGGACTCACACCTCGGAAAACCGCTCCCGCCGCCAGGTGGTCGGCGAGGAACCGACGATCCGCGCGAAGCTGCGGTTGAATTGCGAAAGCGACTGGTAACCGACCTCGAAGGCGATTTCCGACACCCGTTTCTCCGGCTTGAGCAGTTCTTTCTTCGCCCACTCGACCCGGCAGCGGTTGACGTAGTCGGTCAGCGTCAAGCCGGTGGCTTCCTTGAACAGGCGGCAGAAGTGGGACTCGCTCAGCCCCGCCTCGTGGGCCACGGCCCCCAGCGGCAGGGAATCGTCGAGATGCGCGTGGATGTAGCGCCGGGCCTTGGCGATCGCGGCCGGCTCGCTGCCTTCCTCGATGATTGCCAGCGACTCGGCGTGGCGGCTGAGCTGGTCGGCGAAACTCTGCAGCAGGGTGATCATGCTGGCGTAGCGCTCCGGCTCGACCGAGCGGGTTTGGAAATAGGCCTCCCGCAGGGTTTTCTCGGTCGCCTTGCCCATCGTCTTGCGGCCCAGGCTGCCGAGCAGGGCGTCGAAATCCGCTTCACCGGGGGTTCGCGAGAACACCTGGCCGGTCTTCAGGTAGCCGATCACCGTGGCCCCCATCTTCACCGGCACCGCCGAGGCGGTCAGCCCGGCGAAGCAATGGCAACTCGACGGGCCGTTCACGCTGGCCTCCTCGATCAGCCGACGGTTGGTGTCGACACAGGCGTGGCAGGCTTTTTTGCACAGGTTGAGTTTCTCGCAGAACGGGCTGCGATTCACCGCCTCGGCGTCCAGGCACCAGTCGTCCGGGTCCGCCCCGACCAGCCGCAAGGGCAGCCCGGTCGCGGTGCGGAACGCGTCCTGATAGACACGGAACAACTCCGACTGCTTGAGTCGCTCATGCAGGGTTGCTTCGAATTGCTTGCTCGCCTGGCTCATCCGGGGGTGGTCCCTGGTGGAAGGACTCGGCGCGACCATAGGAGCTTTGCCGGGAGAGATCAACCCCATGAATTTTTGAACCGGTGGCGACCAGCAGAATCGAGATCACCGAACTCAGCGGCATCAGGATTGCCGCCAGCAGCGGCTGCATGTGGCCGGTGGCGGACAGGGCGACCACCGCGACATTGTAGCTCAAGGCGAACACGAAGGCCCGCCGGACGCCATGGGCCCGCCCGTCCGCGGCGGCAAAGGCTTCTTCCAGATAGGCCAGGCCGGACCCGAGGGCGTAGAAGTCGGCCTTGGACTCCAGCAGGCTGCGGTCGACCACCGGGGTGCCGGTCGCGAAGGCCGCGTCGAAGGCCAGCGAGTCGTTCGCCCCGTCGCCGACGTAAAGGGTGTCGCGGCGGTCGAGATCCCGGACCCGGGCGGATTTTTGCTCCGGACTCAGGCCGCCGAGCGCCAGTTCCGGCCGCAGGCCGAGGGCCCGCGCCAGCCGGGCGACCTTCTCCGGGGCGTCGCCGGACAGGATGTGGATCGAAAGCCCGCGCCGCTCGAGCCGGCGGATCGCCTGCGCCGCCCCCGGCCGCAGCGCGTCGCGGAAAGTGAAAGCGGCCACCACCCGCCCGTCGTGCCGCAGCTCGGTACCCTGCGGGCCTTTGCCGAGGAACCACTCGCCGTCCTCGCCGGTGCAGCGCGCGCCGAGTCCCGGCGTCTCGCGGACTTCGACCGGCCCCAGGGTTTCCAACAGCCGCTGGCCGCGCGCGCCCAGCGCTTCCAGCAGGGTCCGCGTCACCGGGTGCAGCGATCCCCGGCTCAGCCGCGCCAAGGCCAGCGCGGCCCCGTCGTCGAGCCCGTCGACCGCCGCCGGATTGACCAGCTCCGGGCGTTCCAAGGTGAGCGTGCCGGTCTTGTCGAACACCACGTGCTTCACCCGCCGCAGCCGCGGCCACAGGCTGGCGCGGCGCACGAAGGCGCCCGCCCGGGCGAAGCGCGCCGCCGCCCATTCGTCGGCCAGCGGCACCGCCACTCCCAGCGCGCAGGGACAGGACACCACGAACACCGAAATCATCGCCTGCAGGCCGGTCCGCCAGTCGCCCATGGCCGACCACCCGGCGAACACCGCGACCCCGATCACGATCACCACGGCGAGATAATACTTCAGCAGGCGCTGGAACACCGGCGAGCCGCGGTCGCCCGCGGTGTCGGCGGCGAGCTTCGAGATCAAGGAGTCCGCCCAGGCCTCGTCCGCCGTCACGGTGACCGGCCGCCGGCCTAACAGGATGGCCCCCGCCGGCAGCCGCGCGCCGGGCAACAGCGTCACCGGATCGGCCTCGCCGTGGATCCACTCGAGCGACACCTCCGCCACCCCGTCCGCCAGGCAGGACGACACCGGCAAGGCCTTGCCGGGCTCGAACAGGAAGCTGGTTCCCGCCGTCAATCCGGCCGTCGGGATCAGCGCCTCGCCCGCCATCACCGACTCCGGCAGCGGCGAGCGCCGCACCAGCCGCAGCCGGTTCTTCTCGACCGCCGCCGTCTGGACATAGCGGCCGAGCAGCATCAGGAAGACGAAGGTCGCGACGAAATCGAAATACATCAGCCGCTCCTCGCCCGCCACCCAGCCGACGATCGAGCCGGCGTAAGCGGCCAGCAGGCCGAGCGCGATCGGCAGGTCGATGTGCAGCGTGCCGGATCTGAGCGCGCGCCAGGCCCGGGTGATGAAATAGGAGCCGCCGGCCAGCATCGCCATCGTCGCGGAGGCGAAGGCGATCAGGCGGAACAGCCCGGCGAACTGGAAGTCCGCCGGCATCCCGAGGTAGTGCGGCAGCGAGAAGGCCATCGCGTTCAGCGCGAAGGCCCCGCACAGCCCCATCCGGCCGCCGAGATTGCGGCGCTCCTGCGAATCCCGGCCGCCGCCGGCCGGGGCGACGACGTAGCCGAAACCGGCGAGTTCCTTGACGAAGGCCGCCAGGTCGCACGCGCCGCGCCGCCACTCGAGGTGCAGCCGGCCGTTGGCCGGATTCGCCGCCGCCCGCACCGCGCCGTCGTGCCGCTCGAACAGGCGCTCGATCAGCCACACGCAGCCGATGCAGGAGATCCCCTCGACCGCGCAGTCGAACTCGACCACCCCGTCGGCCGACTTGCCCTCGGCCGCCTCGGCCGCCGCGGCCAGCCAGGAGAAATCGTGCTCTTCGAAGGGCCGGCTGCGGACCGGGGCCCCGGGCGCGTCGCGTTTGAGATCGTAGTAGCGGCCGAAGCCCTGGTCGCGGATCAGCGAGGCCACGTAGTCGCAGCCGCGGCAGCAGAACTTCTCGCCCGCTTCCCGGGGGGTGAAGCCCGTGCCGCAATGATCACAAATGCTCATGGTTTTCACGGACAGCACGACGGCAGCTCCTTTTTCTCATGCACCACCTCCGCCCGCCCGAAGGGCAGGGTGTCGTGCAGGCGCCAGGCCAGGATCAGCGCCGTCACCAGCGCCAGCCCGCGCTGGACCTTCGCCAGCCCGGTCGGCTTGAGCTTCCCGCGCAGCCGGTGGAAACCATGCTGGGCGACCCACAGCAAGGGCACCGTGCCGACCCCGAACGCCAGCGCGACCTCCGCCCCGCGCGCCGCCGATCCCGCGGTGAGCAAGGCCAGGAACACCGCGTAGAGCGGCCCGCAGGGCAGAAACGGCGTCAGCAGGCCGGTCATCCACGCGCCCGCCACCGCCGGCATCCGCTGCGCCTTGAAGCGCAGCCGCGCGGTCAGCCGGGTGAGGAAAGCCGGCCGCGGAATCTTCTTCTCCAGCCCGGTCGCCAGCAACAGCAGCGCCAGCACCAGCGCCCACGGCAGCAACACCGCCGGCGAATCGAAAAACCAGCCGAGCGGCTCCCTCCCCATCGCCCCGCAGATCGCGCCGATCGTCGTGTAGGCGGCCAGGCGGCCGGCGTGATAGACCGACGCCGCCGCCAGCCGCTCGCTCTCGCTCTTCGCCAGCGCCCCGACCCCGCACGCCAGCGGCCCGCACATGCCCGCGCAGTGCAGACTGGTCGCCAGTCCGGTCAAAAAAGCTCCGGCAAGGGTCAGGTCCATCATCGTTCTTTTAAGGGAGCGCCGGCTTCACTTGATCTTCACCTCCACCTGCTGCGGCGCGTGCTTCACCGCGACCGTGATGAGCGCGGTCCACGCCGTGATCAGCAGCCCGAAGGCAAGCACGACAAACAGCCAGGGGTGGCGGACCCAGAAACCGACCGGGGCATTTTCTACGGGATTCATGGTAGTGAGTTCAGGGTTTGGAACTGTAGGGATCGGGACCAAGGAAGCGCATCTCGTGGCGGATCACCACGTCGCCCGGCTCGGCCCGGACTTCGAGCTGGAGATTGGTGGTGCCGCGGTAAACGCCGGACGGCACCACCACGATCGCCGGCCGGGTGACATCGCCCAGCGGCGGCACCTCGATCACCGAGCCCGCGCCGCTCAACGTGAAGCCTTCCGGCGCGTCCGGCAAGTGGATGCTGAAGCGCGCCGGCTGGTTGCGCTTGTTGTAAAAGCGCACCTGGTAGTGGTTCCGCACCGCCGAACCGTCGGCGTAGAAAGCCTGGCCGCGCATCCGCGAAAAGTCCGCGGTGAAGGGCTTGGCCCGCTTCCATCCGGCGATCGCGAACGCGGTCAAGCCGAGCATGCCGAGAATCGTGTAGGCGATCACCCGCGGCCGCAGGATCCGCCGCGGCTTGCCGGTCAGGCCGTTCAGCGAGTCGTAGCGGACCAGCCCCTTCGGCCGCTCGATCTTGGTCATGATGTCGTCGCAGGCGTCGATGCACGCCGAGCAGCCGATGCACTCGAGCTGCAGGCCGTTGCGGATGTCGATCCCGGTCGGGCAGACGTTCACGCAGCGCCGGCAGTCGATGCAATCGCCGGTCACCTTCCCCTTCGCGCCCCGCGGCTCGCCGCGCTTCTCGTCGTAGCCGATGACCACCGTGTCGTCATCCGTCAGCGCGCTCTGCAAGCGGCCGTAAGGGCACATGATGATGCAGAACTGCTCGCGGAACCAGCCGAAGCAGAACCACAGGACCAGCGTCAGGAAGGCCACGATGCCGAAGGCCGTGGCATGGGCCAGCGGGCCTTCCTGCATGTGGCCGTAAAGCCGCTCGATCGAGACGAAATATGACAGGAACACGTGGGCGATCAGCGTCGCGCAAAGCACGTAGAGCGCATGCTTGAGCACCCGCCGCAGCACCTTGCCGGTCGTCCAGGGCGCCGCCGCCAGCTTCTTGCGGGCCACCGAATCACCGTCGATCCAGCGTTCGATCCGGCGGAACACGTGGTCGAGGAAGACGGTGTAGGGGCAGGCCCAGCCGCACCACAGGCGGCCGAGCAGCGAGGTCACGAAAAACAGCGTGAAACCGAGCCCGGTGACGCCGAAGAACATCACCCACAGGTCCTGCGGCACCAGCGTCAGCCCGAACACGTGGAAGCGCCGCTGCTCGACATCCAAAAAGAGCGCCGGGCTGCCGTTGATCGGGATCCACGGCAGTGCCACGTAGATCGAGATCAGCAGCAACCCAAAGATCCGCCGGGCCAGCGTCCAGCGGCCCTTGACGTCCGCCGGATGGAGGAAGAAGTGCGAGCCGTCCCGGTTGATCGTGGTGACGGAGTCGAGGTTCGGGTGCTTCTGGACGGGTGCGGACATGGTGAACGGGACCCGGGCAAGGTGGCCTACCACCCCCCGCTTCGCTCCGCATCCCGTTGCGGAGGATGCGCGAATCCTGCAAAGCACCCCCGGGACCCGGTCTTCCGGCTTGTTCGAAAGCGCCCTTCGGCCGGTGGTCGATGCTCATCGCCTTCGCGTTCACCGCCATCCAGACAACTTCCACATTCCACTGCTTCTTCAGTTCGGCGAAAACATCCTCCAGCGACGACGACGGGATATCATGGCGCTTTTCCTTGTCGAAAAAAGGGCGACCTTGCCATCCGCCGGGGACCGTGGGAATACATTCGCGAACTGGCCACCGAATGAAACCGACCCTCCTCGCCATCACTCTCGCCACCCTCGCTCCGCTCTCCGCGGCGGTCCGGCTGCCCTCGCTCTTCTCCGACCACATGGTGCTCCAGCGCGACGGTGCGGTGCCGGTCGGGGGCTGGGCGGATCCCGGTGAAACGGTGAGGTCTGGCTGGCCTCGGGCCAGTCCAACATGCAGATGCAGGTCAACGGCGTGAACAACGCCAAGGGCGAGATCGACAAGGCCGCGTTCCCGGAGATCCGGATGTTCAGCGTGGAGCGCAAGACCGCCGAGACGCCGCAGGCCGAATGCGGCGGCAAGTGGGAAATCTGCTCGCCCGAAACCGTGGCGCGATTTTCCGCCACGGCCTACTTTTTCGGCCGCGACCTCCACCAGAACCTCAAGGTGCCCGTCGGCCTGATCAACGCGTCGTGGGGCGGCACCCCGATCGAGGGCTGGACCAGCCTGGAAGCCCAGCAATCGCTGCCCGCGCTGGCACCGTCGCTGGCGTCATGGAAGAAAAAGGTCGCCGCGCCCTTCGACGAGGAGCAGGCGAAAGCCCGCCATGCGACGCAGATGGCAGCCTGGAAAACCCAGAGCGCCCAGGCCAAGGCGGCCGGCAAGCGCCCGCCGCAGCCACCGCGGCTGGTGGTCGCCCCGCGGCTGCAACCGCACCGCCCGGGCAACCTTTTCAATGGCATGATCGCCCCGCTGGTGCCTTTCGCGATCCGCGGCGCGATCTGGTATCAAGGCGAGGGCAACGCCGGCGGCGCCGCCAAGCTCTACACGCAGCAGCTTCCCCTGATGATCCGCGACTGGCGCAAACGCTGGGGCCAGGGCGATTTCCACTTCGCCAGCGTGCAGTTGCCGGGTTTCAAGCAGCCGGTCGACGATCCCGGCGCGGCCAGCGGCTGGGCGCTGATCCGCGAGGCGATGTTGAAATCGCGGTCGCTGCCGAACACCGGCATGGCGATCGTGATCGATGCCGGCGACGCCACCAACATCCACCCCAAGGACAAGCAGACCGTCGGCAAGCGGCTCGGCCACTGGGCGCGGGCGGAGGTCTACGGCGAGCAGATCCCCTCCTCGGGGCCGCTGCCGGCCGGCCACGAGGTGAAAGACGGATCGATCGTGCTCAAGTTCACCCATACCGACGGCGGCTTGAAGTCGAAGGAGGCGGAGCTGCGGGGCTTCGCGATCGCCGGCAGCGACCGCAAGTGGGTCTGGGCCACGGCGCGGATCGAAGGCGACACGGTCATCGTTTCCAGCCCGGACGTGAAAGCCCCGGTGGCGGCGCGCTACGCCTGGGCCGACAACCCGGCCGCCCCGCTGGTCAACGGCGCCGGACTTCCCGCCTCGCCGTTCCGCACCGACGACTGGTAGCAGCAGCGCCCGGGCCGGGCACCCGAGCCTGACCTCGCCGGCGTCCCCAACAAGAGGGGTGCGGGCGGCCCGCCCGCATTCCCGTGGCTGCGGCATCCCTGCCGCAAGCCTCTTCTTTCCTCTCTTGCCCCTGCACCGAACCGCTCCACATCGGAGAAACCCCCATCATTCGCATTTCCAGCGATTCTCCTGGGCCTCTCCCCACGCTTGTCCTACCCCTTAGGTGAGCCTCCAGACAAACCACATCGACGTGAATCCGTCCGAGCCCTCCAGTGAACTACTGCGCCCACACTCTGCTTGACAACACCCAATTTCGTCCCAGGGGCGTGCCTAGCGCCAGGGAATCAAAATGGAGGATTGCGCGCAAAAACCCGCACGACGAACCCACGTTCTTCCTATCCTCCCCAAAGAGCCCCGATCAAGTGCCGATTATCGGGTAATTTCAACATGAACAGCAGCATTCCAGGTTACATCGCTCACGTCCGAAGCAGCGACGGTGTAATCCAACCGCTTGAGGAGCACCTCCATGAGTCAGCGGACCTTTGCTGCCTGTTCGCATCGACAATTGGGCTTCCCCTGTGCGGAAGGCTCCTTGGTCTAGTTCACGATCTCGGCAAGTATTCGGCCCGATTTCAGAATTACATCCGTGGCGTCACCGGACTTCTGGGAAAGGCAGCAAAAGCCGATGCCGAAAAGGAACAAGGCACCATCGATCACGCCACCGCGGGGGCACAGGTGGTCTGGGCCGCTGCCGAGGCCAACCGCATCCCACTCTTTTTGGCGCAAGTTCTCGGAGTCGTCATCATGTCACACCACAGCCGCGCGGGACTGACCGATTTCATTTCCTTGGACGGCAGCACACCCTTCCTTCGGCGGATCGCCAAAGATCGCCGGCATTCCCACTTAGATGAGGCTTTGACGAACGCCGACGTCGCGCTCTTGACCGAAATTAAATATCTCATCTCGTCTAGTGCACTTACCGTAGAGATTAAGTCGATTCACTCGGAGATCTGCAAAACTTTCGAGAATGAAGGCCTTCGCCATTTCCACTACGGCCTTCTCACACGGTTTCTCTTCAGTTGCCTGCTTGATGCGGACCGCATCAATACCGCCGATTTCGAGAAGCCTAAGTCTGCGAAGTTCAGGAACAAGGGACCCGCGCCGGAATGGTCGGTATTGGCTGAGAAATTGGAGCGTTACCTCACGGGGCTTCCGGTTCGCAACGAAATCGACCGAATTCGAAATAGAATCTCGAATGAATCACGAGCGGCGGCGGCGCGACTCCGGGGCATTTTCACTCTCACGGTGCCAACCGGAGGAGGGAAGACCTTGGCGAGCCTCCGGTTCGCTTTGCACCACGCTTCAATCCAATCATTGGCCGGGGAAAAGAAGCCGATTGAGCGGATTATATACGTCATTCCCTATACCTCTATCATCGATCAGAACGCTCGCGTCGTCCGAGATCTGCTGGGGAAAGAAGTCGTGCTCGAGCATCACTCCAACCTGGTGCCCGACAGGGACACGTGGCGAAACAGAGTGCTGTCAGAGAATTGGGACGCTCCCATCGTCTTCACGACGTCGGTCCAATTGTTGAACGCTCTATTTGACGCTCCAACCGGAGCGACGAGGCGGATGCACCAACTGGCGAACGCCGTGATCATCTTTGACGAGGTCCAAACACTGCCGATCAAAACGATCCACATTTTCAACAATGCCATTAATTTCTTGGTCAACACCTGCGGTGCGTCGGTGGTCTTCTGTACGGCGACCCAGCCACTCATTGGCGAAGTTGATCGAAGGCTGGGGGCTGTTACCATCACTCCCGAAAGCGAGATCGTAAGCGACGTTGGAAAGCTTTTCGATGACCTCAAACGGACCCGGATTTGTGATGCTCGCCGTCCTGGTGGCTGGAGCTA
>CAMCYK010000223.1 GCA_945883695.1 Akkermansia muciniphila
GTCTGGACCCAGACCGGCGCGGGCGGCCGCACCTGGAGCTTCGACGAAGCCACCGGAACCCTGACCCTGACGACCGCCCCCTTCGATGCCTGGGCGGCGCAAATCCCGAATGGTGATGATCGCGACCGCGGCGACGACCCGGACGGCGACGGCTTCACCAACGAACTGGAGTTCCTCTTCGGCACCTCGCCGATCGTGAACAACGGCACGCTGGTGGGTTCCGAGCGGACCGGTAACAACCTGGTCCTCCAGTGGCTGCAGCGCGAAACGGGAGCCAGCTATCTCCTCAAGGAGAGCCCGAGCTTGCTCGCGGCATCGTGGGCCACCAGAGCGATCGTTCCGGTGCTGGGCGACCAGACCGGAGTGGCGGCCGACTACGACCGCTACACCGCCGAGCTCCCGATCGACACGGACCGGAAATTCTTCCGCGTCGAGGGCACCGAGAACTAAGTCCGGATCGCGATCCCGCAGGATTCACTGCCCACCCTTGGCTTGGCCGGGGGTGGGTTTCTTGTTTCAAAAGCCGGCAATGATTTGCGGACGAAGAACCCTCCGCTTATCTTGAGCTTGAATCACGACGAGACTTTCCGGTTGATGACCACCGGAATCTCGCCTTGGCTCGTCGTTCCCATCCGCCTCAACCATCCCATGACCGCTCTCGCTCCCATCATTGCAGGTATCGACTTCTCGGCAGCTTCCCCCGCCGTCCTCCGCCAGGCCGTCCACGCGGCCGGACTTCACGGCGCGCTGGTGATCACGGTGCACGTGCTGGACTCCGGCAGCCTCGCCCATCGCGCGGCGAGCGGCGGCGCGAATCCCGGCGGGGATCTCCTGCTGGCCCAGACCCGGCGGAAGCTGGAGGCACTGGTGGATGCCGAGGCTCCCGGCAGCGGGATCCGGGTCGAGGTGCGCGCCGGCGCGCCGGCGGAAGAACTCCAACGGCTGGTCCAGGAAACCGGAGCCTCCCTGCTGGTCATCGCCGCCAACGACCTGACCAAGAAGCGGCTTGGCTCGATCGCCTCCCGCTGCGTCCGTTCGGCCCCCTGCGACGTGATGGTGATCCGCGATTGGCAGGAGGGGAGTTTCGCGAAGATCGTCGTGTGCACGGACTTCTCCCCGTCTTCCGCCCGTGCCCTCGAGCGCGGCATTTCACTCGCCGCCGAACAGGGAGCCCGCCTGGAGATCGTCCATGTGATGTATCCTCCCTCGCGCGACATCTGGGGCGAGGTGCTGGAGCACGCGGCGGATTCGCCGCTCACATACGCCGAGGAATGCCGGGCCGACGCCGACCGGGACATGCAGCGCTTCCTGGCACCCCACGCCGCCGCCCTGGCGGAAATCGAACATCACCCGGTGATTCTGGAGTCGATCTCCTCCTCGATGGCGCTGACCCACCATGTCCAGGACAGCGGCGCGGATCTGGTGGTTCTCGGAACCCGCGGGCATTCCAAGCTTTCGAGTTTCTTCCTCGGAACCAACGCGGAACGCCTGCTGCACGACGCCACCGTTTCGGTGCTGGCGGTGAGGATCTGACGGGGGTCCGGGGATCGTTCCGGAGTCCGTCAGAGGACCTTCCGTTGCTTGAGGAAGGGCACCAGTTCCTCGACCCCGAAGTCGGCGAGGACCTCGCCATGCCAGTCCAGCGTCGGTGCCTTCGACTGGCCGGAAAGGTCGATCATTTCCCGCATCGCCTCGCGGTTGCCGGAGACCACGACCTTTTTCACGGCGATGTTCTTCCTGGCGAGGAAATCGACGACGTCCTCGCACCACGGGCAGCCGGGCTTGAGGTAGAGGATGGGAAGGTCGGACATGAGGGTGCTTGGTGCTTGGTGCCTGATGCTATTCCACCATCCACCATCCACCGCCGAGTCAAATGAAGCGCACCGCGTGTTTCTTGGACAGCTTCAACACGTCGCCCGCCGCCACGGTCACCGCGGCGTTGGCGTCGGTGAGCTTGTCGCCGTTGAGCTGGACCGAGCCGGGCGTGATGAACTGCTTGCGCAGCTCGCCGTTCGACTTCTCGAGGCCGAAGCCGGCCTTGAAACCGTGGGCGGTGAGCGACAGCACGTTCAGGCCGGCCGGCAGCTCGCCAAGCGGCAGGTCGGTGGCGCCGGCGCCGATGTCGCGCTGCGAAAAGCGGGCGTCCCAGGTGCCGCGCGCGGCACCGCCGGCCTCCACCCCGTGGTAGCGGCCGGTGATTTTCTCCGCGAGCGACTTCTTGGCTTCCATCGGATGCAGGGCGGGGTCGGGTTCCTCGCCTAACAATAACTGGTAGTAGCGCGCCATCAGGCTGTCGGAGACACTCATCAGCTTGCCGAACATGTCCTGCGGCGCGTCATTGACCCCGACATAGTTGCCGTAGGATTTCGACATCTTCTTCACCCCGTCGAGGCCTTCGAGCAGCGGCACGACCATGACGACCTGCTGCGGCTGGCCTTCCTCCTTCTGGAGATCGCGGCCGACCAGGATGTTGAAAAGCTGGTCGGTGCCGCCGATCTCGACGTCGGCGCGGATCTCGACCGAGTCCCAGCCTTGCATGACGGGGTACTGCAGCTCGTGGAGGCGGATTTCCTGGCCGGCCTCGATGCGGGTGCGGAAGTCCTCGCGCTGGAGCATCTGCTGGAGGGTGACGCGGGCATTGAGGCGGAGGATGTCCTCGTAACTCATCTTGCGGAACCAGTCGCCGTTGTAGACGACCTCGGTTTGCCCGCGGTCGAGGATCTTGAAGGCCTGCTCGGTGTAAGTGGCGGCGTTGTGAAGGACCTCCTCGCGGCTCAGCGGCGGGCGGGTGACGGAGCGGCCGGAGGGATCGCCGATGGTCGCGGTGAAATCGCCGATCAGCAGCACCGCCTGGTGGCCGAGCTGCTGGAACTGGCGGAGCTTTTCCAGGGCGACGGTGTGGCCGAGATGGATGTCCGGCGCGGTCGGATCGACGCCGAGCTTGATCCGCAGCGGGCGGCCGGTCTTCGCCGAGTCGCGGAGCTTTTCGAGGAGTTCCTTTTCCGACAGGACCTTGGCGGTGCCGGCGGTGAGGAGTTGGAGCTGGGCGTCAGGAGTCATGCGCGGAAGCGGAAGTCGGATGGCGGAAAGAGGCAAGGCTGAAGACGGGGATGGATCCGCCGCGTTTCCCCCCGGAGGGAGGCGTGCCAAGGTGTTCCCGCCCCGGAAAAATCCCGCCTTGGCGCTTGGCAGCGGCTGCATTCAGGTTTCAACTTCGCGGTAGATGACCCCGATGTTGCGGAAACTCGACGGGCTGAGCGTCCGGGTGGACGATGTGATTTACATGCCCAGCCTGGATGCTCCGGACGAGCGTCCGCATCCCTTCGTGTACTTCATTTCAATCAAGAACGAGTCGACCGAGAAGGTGACCATCCGCGGCCGCAAGTGGATCGTGCGCGAGGACGACGGCGAGGTGACGGTGGTGGAAGGCGATGGCGTGGTGGGTCAGACGCCGGTCATCGAGCCGGGCGAAAGTTTCTCCTACAACAGCTACCACGTCACCCGCGGGGATGCCGTGGCGGAGGGCGCGTTTTTCGGGGAAACCGGCGGAGGCGACTGGATCTTCGCGCCGATCCCGGAGTTCAAGCTGACGGTGCCGGGCTGGGCTTGAGACATGGCAGGGTCATGATGCCGTCCGGCGTCGCCAGGAAATGCATCGGCACGTCGTGCGGATCGACGGGCAGCTCGGAGAGAACTTGTTCGCGGAAGCAGACGCCGACGCGTGGGGATCTCGGGTTCGCGGCGGCCAGCGCCCGGTCGTAGTAGCCCTTGCCGCGGCCCAGGCGAATGCCGCCGCGGGTGAAGGCCATGCCGGGGCAGAGGAAGAGATCGATCTCGCCGGGCGGGCAGACCGGAGAGTCCGCCGGCGGCTCGTGGATCCCGAAGTGGCCGGCGGCAAGCGTGGCGGCATCGGCGAAATGGAACCGCATCGTCTCGCCATCGATCCGCGGCAGGACCCAGCGCCGCCCGGGGAAGTCGGCGAACAGCGGCAGCAGCACCGGCTCGCCGGGCAGCGCGGCGAAGCAGGCGATGGTGCCGGCCGGGTGGGTGGCGAGCCAGTCGCGCAGGTGGCGGCGGATCGCGGACGACGCGGTGAGCTGCGACGCCGCGTCCGGCCGCGCGCGGCGGAGGGTCCGGCGCAGTTCGGCTTTCGGATCGCGGGGACTTGTCACTTGCAATGGCCGGGCTGGAGCGGGAACCTAGCCGCCGTGATCCGCCGCTGGCAAGCCATCGTCCTCAGCCTGTGCCTTCCCCTGTGCCGGGCGGAGGAGCCGGCGAAGTTTGAGTGGAATCCGCCGAAGACCGGGGCGGGGGTGTTCACCGATGCCCTCGGCATGCTCGATCGCGAGCGGGAGGAATACGCGGACAATCTGGCGGGCTATGCCTCCAACCGGGTGGCCGCCGCGAAAGCGAGCGTGGCCTCGCTCGCGGAAGCCCGCCGACTGGTGGCGCTGGCCCTGCACCTGTCGCCGCGCAACCGCAAGGCGCTGGTCCTGAGTTTCCAGTTGTCGCGCGGCGTGCTGCCGGAAACGGTGCCGGGCGACTACCGGCCGCAGGTCTTCGCCAGCCTGCTGTTCACCCGCGGCCAGCTGCTGAAGCAGCAGGGCGGCGTCGAAAACGGCCTGCTGGCCCGGGTTTTCACCGAGCTGGCGGCGGAAATCGATCCGAAGAACGACGATGCCGTTTACGCCAGCGAGCTGCAGCGGCTGGACCAGGGCGCGGTCGATTGGGCCGCGCTGACCGACGTCAAGGCGGGCGTGGCCCCGGCCGGCGGCGGCGAGGGCATGCCCTGACCGGCGTTTCGCACTCTCCGCACGAGGGGCTTGCCAGCGTGCCCGGCGGCCTTACGCTGCCGCCTCGTTTCTCATGAAAATCTGGCTCGACGGTGAATTGGTGGAGGAATCCGCGGCGAAAATCTCGGTGTTTGATCACGGCCTGCTTTACGGCGACGGCGTGTTCGAAGGCATCCGCTTCTACAAGCGCCGGATCTTCCGGCTGGAGGAACACATCCGGCGGCTCTTCGACTCCGCCCGCGCGATCGTGCTGGAAATCCCGTGGACCCCGGAAGAAGTCAGCCGCTTTGTGATCGAGACGGTCGCGGCGAACGGACTTGACGACGGCTACATCCGGCTGGTGGTCACCCGCGGCACCGGCTCGATGGGCCTCAGCCCCTATCTGTGCAAGCGCGCCAGCATGTTCATCATCGCTTCCACCATCAGCCTCTATCCGGCGGAGCACTATGAAAACGGCCTGTCGGTGATCACCGCCGCGACCCGCCGCCCGGCGCCGGGGGCGCTGATGCCGCAGGTGAAATCGTTGAACTACCTCAACAACATCATGGCCAAGGTGGAGGCGATCCAGGCCGGTGCCCTGGAGGCCGTGATGCTCAACGAGCAAGGCTATGTCGCCGAATGCACCGGCGACAACGTGTTCATCCTGCGCGACGGCGTGCTGCACACCCCGCAGGTCAGCGACGGGGCGCTCGACGGCATCACCCGCCGGGTCATCCTCGAGCTCGCCGACCAGCTGGGCATCCCCAAGGTCGAGCGCTCGATGACCCGCTACGACCTGTTCGTGGCGGACGAATTTTTCCTCACCGGCACCGCGGCGGAGGTCATTCCGGTGGTCGCGCTGGACCGGCGGGTGATCGGCGACGGCAAGCCCGGTCCGCTGACCGGGCGCTTCATCGAGGCCTTCAAGCAGCTGGTCACGACCACCGGCACGCCCATCGATTGAGAAAACGCGCGCCTGCCGGGAGATTTCCTTTCGCATTCCGGCCGGGCGCTCTTAGCTTGGTTTGGCAATGGACTGCGACATCTGCGGCAAGAAAGCAAAGGTGCACCTCACCCAGTTGGTGGGCGGGCAAATCAAGAAAATCGCCCTTTGCGACAGCTGCGCCAAGGAGAAGGGCGTGACCGATCCGACGGGCTTCGCGCTCGCCGAAATGCTGCTCGGCAAGTCCGGCGGCAAGCCGGCGGTGGCGGTCGCCCCGTCGACCGGGCCGACCCGCCGCTGCGGCGGCTGCGGCTTCACCCTCGACGACCTCCGGCGGATCCGCCGCTTCGGTTGCGCCGAGTGCTACACCACGTTCCATGACGAGGTCTCGCAGATGCTGCGCGGCATGCACAAGGGAATCAAACACATCGGCAAGGTGCCGGTGGGGCTGATGGAACAGCATGCCCGCACCCAGCGCCTGGAGGAACTGCGCGGCAAGCTCGATGTCGCCGTGACCGCTGAGAACTACGAGGAAGCCGCCGGCCTCCGCGACGAGATCCGCCAGATCGAGATCCGTGCCACCCCGGCCACCGACTGACCCGCCATGATGCGCTTCTCCACCCTCGTCAAAAACCCCGCCGACTGGATGACCGGCGAAGGGGCCGACAACGCGATCGTGCTCACCTCGCGGATCCGCCTCGCCCGCAACCTGAGAGGCCAGTCCTTTCCCGGCTGGGCCAAGAAGGAGCAACGCCGTCACGCCCTCGAACTGATGCGGCCGGCGGTCGAGTCACTCGCCTGCATGAAGGATGCCTTTTCGCAGGAACTCGACGACCTCAGCTCCGTCCAGAAGCAGGTGCTGGTCGAGCGCCACCTGATCAGCCGCGAGCACGCCGCGCGCGGCGAAGGCAGCGCCGCCGTGATCGAGCGCCGCCAGTCGATCGCCCTCATGCTGAACGAAGAGGATCACCTGCGGATGCAGTCGATCCGTCCCGGCATGGCCCTGCGCTCCGCCTACGAGGCGCTGGCCACGGTCGACGAGGACCTGGAAAACGCGCTCGACCTCGCCTTCGATCCCACGCTCGGCTACCTCACCACCTGTCCGACCAACCTTGGCACCGGGATGCGCGCCTCGGCGATGCTCCATCTGCCCGCGCTGGTGCTCGGCGACCAGATCGGGCAGGTCCTGCAGGCGGTCAACAAGATCGGCCTCGCCGTCCGCGGACTCTACGGCGAAGGCACCGAATCGCTCGGCAACCTGTTCCAGATCTCCAACCAGTCGACCCTCGGCGAGAGCGAGGAAAGCATCCTGCGCCGCTTGGAGCGGGTGATCGACCAGGTCGCGACCCACGAGCGGAAGGCCCGCGACAAGCTGTTGGAGGACGATCCCGACATGGTCGCCGACAAGATCGGCCGCGCCTACGGGGTGCTGCGGCACGCCTGGATCATCGATTCCAAGGAGGCCCTGAACCACCTTTCCCTGCTGCGCCTCGGCGGCGACCTCGGCTTTCTCCCGGCCGACACGGTGAAATCCTGCGACGCCCTGCTGATGGACATCCAACCGGCACACCTCCAGCTTCACAGCGGGCGGAAACTCTCGCCGGAAGAGCGCGATGCGATTCGCGCGGAAATCGTCCGCTCCCGGTTGCAAAGCCTGCAGGCCCCTGATATTGGTTCGACAAGGAAAAAGAACGATTCACCCGATCCCGACCCCGACATCCTATGAACAACTTCACACCCAGAGCCCAACAGGTGCTGGCCCTCGCCCGGAAGGAGGCCGATCGCTTCAACCACAGCTACGTCGGCACCGAGCACCTGCTGCTCGGCCTGATCAAGCTGGGGCAGGGGGTCGCGGTCAACGTGCTCGAGCGCATGGGGCTCGACCTCGAGAGCGTCCGCATGGAGGTCGAAAAGGAGGTCGGCTCCGGCACCGGTCAGAAAATTTCCGGCAGCATCCCCTACACGCCCCGCGTCAAGAAGGTGCTCGCCCTCGCCAACAAGGAGGCCAAGGCGCTCAACCACAGCTACGTCGGCACCGAGCACATCCTGCTCGGCCTGCTCCGCGAAGGCGAAGGCGTCGCCGCCCGCGTGCTGCGCCGGATGGATGTCGATATCCAGCGCACCCGCAACGAGATCCTCGCCGAGATCGATCCGAACTTCACGCCCGACGATGACGACGAAGACGACACGGATGACGATGAAGAGGGCTTCGAGGACGAAGGCAGCGAGACCGAGGAGCCTGAAGCCGAGGGCAAGACCAAGACCCCGGCGCTCCGCGCGTTCGGCCGCGACCTGACCAAGCTGGCCCGCGACAACGACCTCGACCCGGTCATCGGCCGCGAGTCGGAGATCGAGCGGGTGATCCAGATCCTCTGCCGCCGGACCAAGAACAACCCGGTGCTGATCGGCGAAGCCGGCGTCGGCAAGACCGCCATCGTCGAAGGCCTGGCCCAGGAAATCTCCTCGGGCAACGTGCCGGAAATCCTGCGCGACAAGAAGGTCATCACCCTCGACCTCGCGCTGATGGTCGCCGGCACCAAGTACCGCGGCCAGTTCGAGGAGCGCATCAAGGCGGTGATGGACGAGATCCGCAAGGTGAAGAACGTCATCCTGTTCATCGACGAGCTGCACACCATCGTCGGCGCCGGCTCGGCCGAAGGCGCGATGGATGCCTCCAACATCATCAAGCCCGCGCTTTCCCGCTCCGAACTCCAGGTGGTCGGCGCGACGACCCTCAACGAGTACCGCAAGTACATCGAGAAGGACGCCGCCCTCGAGCGCCGCTTCCAGCAGGTCAAGGTGGAAGAGCCCTCGGTCGAGGACGCCATCAAGATCATGCAGGGGCTGCAGGAAAAGTCCGAGTCGCACCACAAGGCACGTTTCACGACGGAGGCGGTGGTGGCTTCCGTCAAACTGACCTCCCGCTACCTGACCGGCCGCTACCTTCCGGACAAGGCGATCGACGTGCTCGACGAGGCCGGTGCCCGCGCCCGCATCGGCACGATGACCCGCCCGCCGGAGATCAAGAAGCTCGAGGCGGACATCGAGGAAGTGAACCGCGAGAAGATCGGCGCGATCGGCGAGCAGGACTTCGAGAAGGCAGCCTCGCTCCGCGACAAGGAGAAGCACATCAAGAAGACGCTCGACGAGACGCTGAAGAACTGGCGCGCGAAGTCCGAGGAAACCGTCGTCGAAGTCGGGGACGAGGACATCATGGCGGTCGTTTCCAAGTGGACCGGGGTCCCGCTGCGCCGGATGGAGGAGAAGGAGGCCGAGAAGCTGCTCAAGATGGAAAGCGAGCTCGAAGGCCGCGTGATCGGCCAGGACGAGGCGGTCAAGGCGATCTCCAAGGCCCTCCGCCGCTCGCGCGCCGACCTCAAGGACCCGCGCCGGCCGATCGGTTCGTTCCTGTTCCTCGGGCCGACCGGGGTGGGCAAGACCTATCTCGCCCGCAATCTCGCCGAATTCATGTTCGGCGACTCCGAGGCGCTGATCCAGATCGACATGTCGGAATACATGGAGAAGTTCACCTCGAGCCGCCTGATCGGGTCACCTCCGGGTTATGTCGGCTACGAGGAAGGCGGCCAGCTTTCCGAAGCGGTCCGCCGCCGGCCCTATTCGGTGGTGCTGTTCGACGAGATCGAGAAGGCCCACCCGGACGTCATGAACCTGCTGCTCCAGATCCTGGAGGAAGGCATGATCACCGACTCGCTGGGCCGCAAGATCGACTTCCGCAACACGATCATCATCCTGACCTCCAACGTCGGGGCCTCGACCATCAAGCGCCAGACCTCGCTCGGTTTCGGGGCGATGAACGCCGACGAGTCCGACTTCGAAGGGATGAAGGAGAAGATCCTCGAAGAGTCGAAGCGCTTCTTCAAACCGGAGTTCCTCAACCGCCTCGACGACCTGGTGGTCTTCCACATGCTTGAGAAGAAGGACCTCGACCAGATCGTCGACCTCGAGATCGACAAGCTGCTCAAGCGTCTGCGCGAAAAGCAAATCACGCTCCAGCTCGATGCCAGCGCCCGCGACCTGCTGGTCAAGAAGGGCTACGACCCGGCCTACGGCGCGCGTCCGATGCGCCGCGCGGTCGAGCGTTACCTCGAGGATCCGCTGGCCGAGGCCTTGCTGCGCGGCGACGTGAAGTCCGGCGACACCGCGAAGGTCACCTGCCCGGAAGGCCAGGAATTGCTCGTCTTCGAGCCCTTCGGCGCGAAGGCCGAGCCGGACGAGGCGGGAGTCTGATCCGCGATAGGAGTGTCGCTTGCAAAGCGGCATGAAGTGTGGCTTTCAAAGCGACTGAATGGAGTGTCGCTTTCAAAGCGACATGGCAACGGGCGGGCGGCATTCTGCCGCCCGTTTTCGCGCGTCCCCCGGGAGCGCCGGACTCTCAGGCCGGCCCGAATGGTCCCCCGCCGCCGGTCCCCGGGGGTGCCGGCCGCACTCCGCATGCCGCTCACGGCCGCGGGTCGTCGCGAAAGCGAAAGGGCTTGCCGGCGGTCAGGGCGTCGCTGGTGAAACTGGGGCACCAGTAGCGCTCGACGTGGCCGATGACCCGATCGTGGCCCGTGAAATGATCGACGCCGGGCGGGCGCTCGGGA
>CAMCYK010000224.1 GCA_945883695.1 Akkermansia muciniphila
AGGCTGCTAGTAGTAGCAGTCAGTCCTTCGTGCCCCCGGTGGAACCTCAGCGCCAGACCTCGCAGGCATGCGCGGCGAAGCCCGCGCCGAAGGCGGTCAACCACCAGCGGCGGTCGCCGTCGGCGTTGGCCAGGGCCCGGTCCAGCGCGAACAAGACCGAGGGGCTGCTCATGTTGCCGTGGTCGCGCAGGACCCCGCGGGTCTCGTCGAGCCGGTGCGGCAGCACCGCTTCGAGCGCATCGATCACGTCGCGCCCGCCGGAATGGGCGAGCACCCGGTCCGGCTCGCCCTGCCGTCGCTGCCACAGCTCCGCCACCGCTTCCGCCGCCAGCCCGGGCACCGCCTTGTCGAGCTGGTTGCGGAGCTTCCCGCCGGCATTGACGAAGCGGATCTTCTCGCGTTGCTCCGGCCGGTGGACGGTCGTGAAATGCCCGGCCTGCCACTTGCCGTCGCCCGGCTGGTCCGACCACACCGCCGCCGCCGCCCCGTCGCCGAACAGGCAGAGCGAGATCAACACGCCCGGATCGTCGTCGGCAAAGAAGGCCGCGGAGCACACCTCGACCGCCACCGTGGCGACCTTGGCCCCGGGATGCATCGCCAGGAAGCCGGCGGCGGAGCGCAGCATCGGGATCGCCGCGCCGCAGCCGAGCCCGACCAAGTCCTGCAAGTACGCCGTTTCCCGTAGTCCGAGCGCTTCCGCGACATGGCTGGTGACGCCCGGACAGAGGTAGCCGGTGCAAGTGCAGATGAAGAGCGCGTCGAGCTCGGCCGCCGCGATCCCCGCCTTCTCCAGCGCCGGCAGCAGCGCCGCCGCCGCCAGCACGGGAGCCTCGCGCTCGAAGGTCTCGTTGAGCTGCTGGGCGTCGTGCCCGACCACCGGCGCGATCTCCGGCAGGCAGAAGCTGCGGGTGGCGATCCCCGACGCGCCGTTGCTCAGGATTTTCTCCATCATCAGCCGCGAGCGCGGCTTCAGGGTGGCGAAGGCCGGCGTGCCGCTGAGCGCCGCGAGGCACTCGGGCTGGGTGTAGCGGTTGGGCGGAACGGCGGTGGCGGTCGATTCGAGGAACATCAGCGGACGAGGGAAAGCAGGGGGCGGAACGGCAGGACGCCGGAACGCGCCAACACTTCAAGGAAAGTCCGGCCGCCGCGCCGGAGCAAGACCGGGTGCATCGCCGAGGCCGCGAGCAGGCGGCGGCGGAAGCGCTGGTCCTGGCCGCGGCGGATCTCCGTGACGCAGTCGGCCCAGTCCAGCCGCCCCAGGCTCCAGCGCTCCACCGGTTCCAGGGCGATCTCCGCCGACTGGAAAGCCATGCTCATGCCGTTGCCGGTGAAGGGCGGGATCATGCTCTCGGCATCGCCCACCGCGCAGAGAGCGTCCGCCGCGTCCTGCCGCCCCAGCTCGAAACCCGCGACCGCGCGGAACGACCCCTCGTCGGCCCGGGCCGCCCGCAAGCGCCCGACCAGTTGCGAGTTGCCGCCAGCGGCCAGGTAGTCCAGCAGCAGCTCGGGACCCGGCGCGCGACGGGAGCGGTCGACCTTGAACAAGCCGCAGACGTTCACCCGCCCGTCCTCGATCCCGGCGAGCCCGGCGTAGCCGTTGGCCCCCAGGTGCATCTCCAGGTCGGCGACCATTGCCAGATCGTGAAAGTGGCACTTCAGGCCGATCCACGGCCCGGGCCGCGGAATCCGGCCCGCCGCCCAGACCAGGCCCTCGCGCGGCTCCCGCGCCACCCGCGTCCGTTCGAGCACCGTTCCTCCCGCCGCCGCCACCCGGTCGCGCAGCCGCAGGTCCAGCCGGTGCCGTGAAATCCCGAGCGCCGGCGCGGGCATCACGGCCTCGTGGATCAAGCGTCCCTCGCGGAACCACGCCACCGAACGATGGCGCAGGGCGTCGTCGAAATCCCCGCGGATTCCCAGATTCTCCAAGGTTGAAGTGTCCACGCCGGAAATGAATTCCCCGCAGACCCGGTGCCGCGGATAGCTGCCGGCTTCGCGCACTTCCACGGCCACGCCACGCGTCCGCAGCCCCGCCGCCAGCGAAAGTCCCGCCAGGCCTCCGCCCGCGATGGTGATCGTGCCTCTCAAGTCCGGGACGCTAGCACGCGCAGTCCTCCGCGCCAGCAGGTTTCCTCGCGAACCCGCCAGTCCGGGCCCGCCAGCCCGAGCAGCGCCGGCAGCTCGCCCGGCACGAAGCCCGCCCGGATGCTGACGATCATGTCATGCCGGGTCGCCCGCCCGACGAAGGGCAGCATGAAGCGCGCGTCGAGCAGGGTCTGCCCGACCCGGTAGGGCTCGTTGATGCAGATCACCTCGAAATTCCGCAGCAGCGGGCGGAAGCGCTCCAATTCCGGCTCCTCGAAGTGGTGGAGGAACAGGTTCGCCGCCAGGATCCCGCCGGACGCCTCCGCGAGGCTCTCGAAGACATCGCGCTGGTCCCACTTGATCCGCTCCGCCAGCCCGGCCGGCCGCGGTGCCAGGTCGCAGGCCTTCAGCGGGATCCCGGGATGGGCTTTTGCCAGCCGCTCCAGCAGCGTCCCCTCGCCCGCGCCGATCTCCAGCACGCCCCGCGACCGCGCCGCCGGAAACTGCCGGACCTGCCGCGCGATCCAGCGCTCGTTGCCCATCAGGAAATTGATCACCTTGAGATCTTTCCGGCTCCGCATCACGTCGGGATGATCGGGGGGGAGTTGATCGATGATTTCGGGCTCTACAACGCGCTGCATCGGGGTTAGAGCGTGGCCCCGGCTTTTCCGATGCGCAAGCTTCCCGCCATTTTCGCCCGTCTGCTCGCGGGCCTCGCCTGCCTCGCGCTGGCCGCCTGCTTCGACATCCGCGAGGAACTCTGGGTCCATCGCGACGGCTCCGGCCACGCGCGGCTCGACTACACGATCCCCGCGTCCGCCTTGCTGCTCGGCGGCGGCAGCGCGGGACTGGAGGCGAAAATCCGCCGACTGGTCGCCACCCAGCCGAAACTCCGGCTCGACGAGGTCCGCGTGACCACCGGCGACGACGAGGCGAAGATCACGGTCGGGATCTCCACCGACTCGATGCTCGCCCTGCTCGATCTCCAGAAGACCGAGGACTTCAAAGAGCTGCCCGACGCGGCACAAAACATCGCCGGCCTGGTCGACGTGCGCTTGATCGGCCTCGACCTTGATTTCACCCGCACCATCAAGGTCCGCGAGGCGCTGGGGCTGGCCTCGCTGGCGATCGGCGGCGAGCAGCGGGCGCGGCGGAAGCTCGAATACCTCATCCACCTGCCGAAGGTCCCGAAGGAGTCGAACGCGACCACGGTCGAGAACGGCGGCAAGACCCTCCGGTGGACCGCCACCCTCGGCGAGGCGATCCGCACGCCGCTGGTCACCCGCTTCCGCATGTCCCTGCCGATCCCCTGGTTCGCCCACGCCGCCGCCGCGCTGCTGCTGTTAGGGATCGTCGTGCTGGTCCTGCGGATCCGCCGCAAGCGCCGCCAACGCCGCGAGGACGCCTGCCTCGTCGACATCTGACCGCTTACCTGACCGCCCACCGCAGCTTCGCCGGGGTGCTGCGCGGGTTGCTCCGCCGTTCGTCCGGGCCGGCGATCGTCACCCCGTCGCTGACTTCCGCCCAGACTCCGTCGCGCCCGCCCTGCTGGAAGGCCCGCTTGACCCGCCGGTCCTCGCCGGAATGGAAAGTCAGCACTACCGCGCGACCGCCCGGCTTGAGGCAGCCCGGCAGCATCCGCAAAAAGGCGTCGAGCGCGGTAAACTCCTCGTTCACCGCGATCCGCAACGCTTGGAAAACCCGCCGCACCGCGAGTTCCGCGCGCTCGGGATCGAGCCGCGCCACCTCGGGCACCGCGCGGACCGTCGCCACCAGCTCGCGCGTTCCGGCCAGCCGCTTGCCCGCCAGCGCCGCGGCGAGCTGCTCCGCCAGCGGCTCGTCCGAGCAGTCGAGCAGCACCGCGGCCAGCTTTTCCCGCTTCACCTTCGCCAGCCACTCGCCGGCGGGAATCCCGCGCCCGGGATTCATCCGCATGTCGAGCGGCCCGGCGGTCTTGAACGAAAAGCCGCGCGCCGGGTCGTCGAACTGCATCGAGGAACAACCGAGGTCCGCGAAGATGAAATCCACCGCCGCGATCCCCAGCCCGTCGAGCACCTTGCGGATTCCGGCGTAGTTCGAGCGCAGCGCGACAAACGCCTCCTCGCCGTGCCCCAGCGCGCGCAGCCGGGCTTCCGTCTTGGGCTGCTCGATCGGATCGACATCCAGCCCGATCAGCCGCCCGCCCGGCGCGATCCGCGCCAGAATCTCCCGCGCGTGGCCGCCGTAACCCAGGGTCGCGTCGATCCCGAGCTGTCCCGGACCGGGCCGCAGCGCCGCCAGGCACTCGCCGACCATCACCGGCACGTGCATCCCCGCCGGTGTCTTGCCCGACTCCAGCACCTTGCCGACCGTGGCGGCATGCCGCTCCGGATCCAGCTCCTTGTATTTCTCCTCGAAGCGCTTCGGGTTCTTCCCGGCATAGCGCTTCCGGCGCGGCGGCCGCGGCGTCTCGTCCATGGCTTCAAGCTAGGGACAGGGCTAGCCGGTCCGCGATGGGAAAAGTGCCAATCCCGGCTTCCTCTCCCTGACCGCTTGATGATTGAACGATTGATGATTGAGGATTTCCCAACCTCAACCGCCGTTTGACAGCACGCGGATGTCCCCTATTTTCGCCGGACCTCGATGGGCCATTCACACGATCTCGACCTCTCCTTCCGCTCCCACGCCCCCGGCTACTGGCCGGCGGAAGCGATGACCGACTGGCATGATTCCACCTGGCAGTTGAAAAACCGCGTTTCCTCGCTGTCGGCGCTGGAGGCCCGGCTCCGCCTCACCGACGAGGAACGCGCCGGCGTCCTGCTGGCCGGCAACAAGCTGGCGATGTCGATCACGCCGCACTTTTTCAACCTGATCGACCGCGACGACCCGGAATGCCCGATCCGCCGCCAGGTGATCCCGCGGATCGAGGAAGGCTGGGACGCTCCGGAGGAAATGGCCGACCCCTGCGGCGAGGATTCCCACATGCCGGTCCCCGGGCTGGTCCACCGCTATCCGGACCGCGTGCTGTTCCTGGTCACCGACCGCTGCGCCTCCTATTGCCGCTACTGCACCCGCTCGCGGGTCGTCTCCGGCGTCGGCGAGCAGCACCTGGAAACCCAGTGGGAGCCCGCTTTCCGCTACCTGGAGCAGCACACGGAGATCCGCGACGTGCTGCTTTCCGGCGGCGATCCGCTGCTCTTTTCCGACGCCAAGCTGGAGAAAATCCTCAGCCGCCTGCGCGCCATCCCGCACATCCAGTTCCTGCGGATCGGCTCGCGGATCCCGATTTTCCTGCCCCAGCGGATCACGCCGGAGTTGTGCGCGATGCTGAAAAAGTATCACCCGCTGTTCATCTCCATCCACAGCAACCACCCGCGCGAACTGACGCTGGAGGTCAAGGAGGGTCTCGAGCGCCTCGCCGACGCCGGCATCCCGCTCGGCAACCAGAGCGTGATGCTGAAAGGCGTCAACGACTCGGTCGAAGTCCAGCAGGCGCTGGTCCACAAGCTCCTGATGTGCCGCACCCGGCCCTACTACCTCTACCAGTGCGACATGATCCGCGGTTCGTCGCACCTGCGGACCCCGGTCTCGCGCGGGATCGAGATCATCGAAGGCCTGCGCGGCCACACCACCGGCTACGCGGTCCCGCAGTTCGTGATCGATGGCCCCGGCGGCGGCGGCAAGATCCCGCTCAATCCGAACTACGTCGTCCACCGCGACCACGAGAAGACCGTGCTGCGGAACTACGAGGGCGAGATCTTCGAATACCCCGAGCCGACGCTGATCCCCGCCCTGGAGCTGGAGCGCCTCCGCGACAAGGCGGGGGTTTCCTGCGGAAAGTGAGCCGCGGAACCAGTCACCCTGGCAGCTCGCAGTTCCCAAGCTTCAATTTCAAGATGTAGCCAGCCGGCCGCTGAAGGCTCCCGCCGCGCTATCACGACGGCGGCTCGGCCGGAAACTCCGGCCACTCCCAATCGAGGTCCATCACTTTCAGTTGCTTCCGGATGAGGCCGTGATCGCGTCATGCGTTTCACGCCATGGCGTAATGGCAAAAAGGCGAAGGATCCGGCAGATTGATCCCGTAAGCGACGCCGTCCCCCCGCGGCCGGGCTTGCAAGGTCTCCCCCCGGACCAATCCAATCCCCCCGATCGAGTCCCCCGGGACAACCCGCTGCTTTCGTTCCCCCCGACGAGGCAGCGGGTTTTTCGTTTTCACCCGCTGCCGCGCGCCCGGGTCCGCGTCCGGATCAAAACCCTGACGCACCCGCCGCTTGCGCTTGCCGCGACCCCGGTCACACTGTCCCCTGCAGCGCATGGCCGAAGCCCCTCCGGAGCAAACGATCCTTATCGTCGATCAAGACCACGACTTCCTGGAGTGGGCCACCAAGCATTTGACCGCGAACGGCGTGCGGATCCTGCGCTGCGACAATGCCGCCAACGCGGTCAAGGTGGTTGAAAAGACCGCGGTCGACCTGGTCATCGCCGACATCCAGATCCAGCCCTTCGACGGTCTCGAGCTGCTGTCCCGCCTGCGCCAGACTTCGGCGAACACGCTGGTCATCCTGACCACAGGCTTCCCCAGCACCGGCCAGGTGATCGAGGCCACCCAACGCGGCGCCCACGACGTGATGCGCAAGGAAGCGCTGCCCTTCGAACTCCGCCCGGTGGTCGAGAGCGCCCTCCAGATCGTCGAGGACCGCCGCTCCGCCGACCAACCGGCCGCCGACATGCCCGTCCTCGACGGCCGGGTGAAAATCATCGGCGTCTCCCGCGCCTTGCAGGACGTTTTCAAAATCGTCGGCCGCGTCGCCCGCTCCGACGCGCCGGTCCTGGTCACCGGCGAGAGCGGCACCGGCAAGGAACTGGTCGCGAAAGCGATCCACGAGTATTCACCCCGCCGGCAGCAGGAACTCATCGCCATCAACTGCGGCGCGATCCCGGAGAACCTGCTCGAGAGCGAGCTGTTCGGCCACGAGAAAGGCTCCTTCACCGGAGCCATCGCGCGCCGCGCCGGCCGCTTCGAGCAAGCCGACGGCGGCACCCTGTTCCTCGACGAGATCGGCGACATGCCGCTGTCGGTGCAGGTGAAAATGCTGCGCGTGCTGCAAGACGGCAGCTTTTCCCGCGTCGGCTCGAACGAGACCTTGAGCGCCGATGTCCGCATCGTCACCGCGACCAACAAGGTGCTCTCGACCGAAGTCGCCGCCGGCCGTTTTCGCGAGGACCTTTACTACCGCCTGAACGTCGTCGAGATCCGCCTGCCGCCGCTGCGCGAGCGCGCCGAGGACATCCCGCTGCTGGCCGAATTTTTCCTCCAGCGGATCACCCGCAAGAACGGCATGGCGCGGATCCGCCTGTCCGCCGAAGCCATTTCCGCCCTCCAGCAGCACCGTTGGCCGGGCAATGTCCGCGAGTTGGAGAACACCATCGCCCGCGCCTGCGCGCTCGCCTCGTCCACCGTCCTGCTGCCCGGCGACATCCCGCTGGCCGCCGCCCCGGGGTCGGAAAAAGGCGCGATCAAGCAATCGGTCGACCGCCTGCTCGACACCGTGCCGGCCGGCGAGAACGCGATCGCCTGGTTCGCCCGCGAACTGGCGGCCTGCGCGCTGGACCGCCATGCCGGCGACCTGAAGGAGGCCGCCTCCGCCCTCGGCATCGAGCTGGCCGACCTGCGCAAGATCCTCGCCGAAGACTCCGGGACCCCCGCGTCCGCCAAAGCCGGCCGATGAGCGGCGCGACTCGCCGCTGGCCATCCGCGCGGTCCCGGGCTAGCGTCGCGCCGATGTTCCGCCGCACCCTGCTCGCGCTGCCTTTGGCGACGGTCCTCGCCGCGGCTGCCGCGCCGCAAGCGGCGGACCCGGCGCTGCTGCGCGAAGGGCTGGATGCCCTGTCGGCGCGGCTGTGGGAGGTCGCGGCGGCCCGCTTTGAAGCCGCGTTGGCGACGCCCGGCCTCGACCCCGCGAGCCGGCAGGACCTGCTGCTGCGGCTGGCCGAAACCCAAGTCCGCAGCAGCGAGGCGGAAGCCGCGTTGAAGGTGCTGGCGGACCCCGCCCTCGCCGGTCGACCCGAGCTTCCCTTCTGGCAAGCGCAGGCGCTGGCCGCGGCCGGCCAGTTCAAGGACGCGCTCGACTTGCTCGACGACAAGACGACCGCGGCCGGCGCCCCGCATTATCGCGAAGCCCTGTTCACCCGGGCCGCGCTGCAGCAGGCGCTCGGCAATCCACCGGGGGCCCTCGATGCCTTGACCCTCCTGATCAAGGACCCCGACCCCGCCACCGCGCTGCGCGCCCGGCTCGACGCCGCGACCCTCCTGCTCGAGCAAGGCAAGGCGGAGGAAGCGCTGACCGCCACCCCGCCCCCCAACGCCCGGATGACCCCGCTGCAAAGCGCCCGGGCCGACCTGCTGCGGGCGCGGGCCCAGTTGGAAAAGGGCGAGCACCAGGCCGCCGAGGGGATTTTCGCC
Source organism: Akkermansia muciniphila (assembly GCA_945883695.1). Lineage (GTDB taxonomy): Bacteria > Verrucomicrobiota > Verrucomicrobiia > Verrucomicrobiales > Akkermansiaceae > Haloferula > Haloferula muciniphila_A. Next base: position 8,525 of record CAMCYK010000224.1, read on the forward strand.
GCCCTGCTGCAAAAGGACGATCCGGGGTTCAAGGCCTACCAGCACGAGGTCGCGGTCGGACTTGCCCGCGCCCAGCTCGCCACCGGGAACCGCGAGGCCGCCACCGACGGCCTGCTGGCCTTCATCGAACAACAGCGCACCTCGCCGCGGATCGGCCAGGCGTTTCCCGTCCTGCTCGATTGCCTCCCGGACCAACCGGCGGTCGACGACGTCATCCTGAACCGCCTGCTGGAGTGGGCTCCGCCGCCACCCGTCAAGTCGATGATCGGCATCGCCAGCGGCGAAGGCGCGGCCGCGGTCTGGCCCAGCGACGAATCGCCCCCCGACGAGCTTGGCACCCAGGCGCTCTACCATCTGGCGCTGGGACTGCGGCGCGAAGGGTCGGCCGAGTCGAAGTTCCGCGCCCGCCACGCCTTGAACCGCCTGCGCCTCGAATATCCTTCCCACCCGCTGGCCGAACGCGCGCTGCTCGAGGCCAGCCGCTGGGACCTCGCCGACGGCCGCAAGGAGCAGGCCGAGGCGGCCCTCGGCGCGCTCGACCTCAGCAGCCACCCGCCGTCGTTGCGCGCCGAAGCATCCCTGTCGGCGGCTTCCGCAGCCTTCGTCGCCGGCGATTTCGCGCTGGCCGCCGGCGAATTGGAGAAAGCCTCGGCGCTGCTCGACGGCGACGCCCGGCGCGATGCCTCCTTGAACCACGCGGTCACCCGTCTGGCGATGGCCGACCTGCCGGGCTTCCTGGCGCTTGCCGCCGCCGGAGCGAAGGACGCCAGCCTGACCATCGACCTCTCCCTCGAGCGGGCGCTGTTCCTGACGGCGCGGCGCGACCCCGGCGCGCTGGCGGCGCTCGACCGCTTCATTCTCGACCATCCCACCCACCCGCGGCTACCGGAAGCGCGCCTCGCCGCCGCTCACGCCGCGCTCGAAGCGGTCCCGCCCGACGCAGCCTTCGCGAAGGCCCAGCTCGACAGCCTGTCGGAGGCCCAGACCGCCGCGTTGCCGCCCGCGCCGCTGGCGCTCGCCCGGATCCGGCTGGCGTGCCATGACAAGCGCCACGCCGACGCCGCCGCGCTGGCCGCCGGGTTCGTCGAGTCCCACCCGGACGACCCGCGGGTCCGCGAAATCCGCTTCGAACTCGGCCGGGCGCATTTCGAGAACGGGGACTACAACAAGGCCCGCCTCGAACTGGAGAAGCTGGCCACCGAGTTCCCCGACGACGCATTTGCCCCGCCCGCCCTGCTGCTCGCCGCGCGCGCCGCCGTGCTGGTCGCGACCCCCGAGGCGAAAGTCGAAAGCCTGGCCCTCTTTGACAAGCTGATCGCCGGCAAAGGCCCGCTCGCCGACGTCGCCCGCCTCGAAAAGGCCCGCGTCCTCGGTTACGCGGAAGCCGCGAAGGAATTGCTGCCGTGGTTCCAGTCGATGAAGAAGGATCATCCGCTGCGGCTGATCGCCGGGCTGCACCTGTGCGACGCCCTTTACAATAGCGCCGGTTCCGACACCGCCCCCTTGGAGCAGGCGCTGGCCATTTACGAGGACCTGCTCGACGGCCTGCCGGCCGATTCCGCGCGGCGCTTCGAGATCGAATACTCCCGCGGCCGCGTGCTCGAGCAACTCCCCG
>CAMCYK010000225.1 GCA_945883695.1 Akkermansia muciniphila
CCCCAATTGAGACCCCAATTGATTGTGGATCCCAAGGTTCACACGCCGGATCCCGGGAGCGAGGCGGAGGCGGAAAAGGTGGACCCTCTGCCCGAAGCCACGGGCCGGCCGGAGCGCAGGCCACGAGGTGAGTCGGCGGAGAGCCCGCAACCGGGTTACGCGCCAGTGGAAGCCGCCCGGCCACGCCGTTGGTGTGGCTGGATTCTCCTCGCACTGGCCGGGCTCGGATTCGTGGTTTGGAGATGGACGAGGAGAACTGTATGAAGAGTGTCGACGATCGCATTGGGGGACCCCATTGGCGCCGATCTTGCGTTTGCGGGGCGGGTTGCTAAAGGACCGGCGTGAAAGCCGCTTCCCTTCTTCCCGTCCGCTGGTTTCCCTTCGCCGCGATGGTTGCAGCCGTTCATGGGATCGCGCAGGCGGAACTGGTGCCGGTGGACCTGCGGAGCGACGGGCTTGGCGGGCAGCCGGTCGTTTCGTCGCAGCCGCGGCTGTCGTGGCGGGTGGCGTCGGACAAGCGGGCACAGTCCCAGTCGGCCTGGCAGATTCTCGTGGCCAGCAGCGCGGAGGTCCTGGCCAAGGACCAGGGCGATCTGTGGGACTCCGGCAAGCAGGCCGCCACGCGCTCGCCCTTCGCCGGGTATGGCGGCGAGGCCCTGGTGCCGGGGAAGGTTTATCATTGGAAAGTCCGCTGCTGGGATGCGGCGGACCAGCCGTCGGCGTGGAGCGCGCCGGCGCTGCTGGAGATCGCGCCGATGACGCCCGCCGACTGGTTGGGCGCGCGGTGGATCGATGACGGCCGTGACAATCCGGCCAAGGACGAGGATTTTTACCAGCCCGATCCGGCACCACTGCTGCGGCAGGAATTCACGCTGGCCAAGCCGGTGGTCCGGGCGCGGTTGCATGTCGCGGGACTCGGCTACGTGCTCACCAGCCTGAACGGCCAGCGGCTCGCCGACCAGCCGCTCGACCCGCCGTGGACCGCCTTCGACCAGCGGATCCTCTTCCGCAGCCACGACGTGACCGCGGCTCTGAAGGAAGGCGCGAACTGCCTCGGCCTCTCTCTCGGCAACGGCTGGTACAATCCGCTGCCGCTGCGGATGTGGGGTCACCGCAATATCCGCGGCAGCCTGGCCACCGGCCGGCCGCGGGCGATCGCCTGCCTGGTCGTCGAGCACCCCGACGGCACCCGCAGCACCGTCACCACCGGCCCGGGCTGGAAGGTCGCGCAGGGGCCGACCTTGCGAAACAGCATCTTCCTCGGCGAGGAGCGCGATGCCCGGCTCGCGATCCCCGGCTGGGACAAGCCCGGCTTCGATGCCTCCGCGTGGCAGGCGGCCCGCGTCGCCGAGGCACCGCTGGAACCGCTGAAACCCCTCCTCGACATGCCGCCGGTGCGCGCGACCGAGACGATCCGGCCGGTGGCGGTCACCACGCCTGCCAAGGGCGTGCACATCATCGACTTCGGCACGAATTTCACCGGCGTCCCGGAGATCGACCTCGAAGTCCCGGCGGGGACCCGGATCGTGCTGCGCTATGGCGAGATTCTCCATCCCGACGGCTCCCTGAATCCGATGACCAGCGTTTGCGGGCAGATCAAGGGGATGCGCAAGAACAAGGAAGGCGTCGAAAGCCCCATCGGCGGGCCCGGCGCGCCGGCCATCGCGTGGCAACAGGACGTTTACACCGCGCGCGGCGGCAAGGAGACCTATCGGCCGGACTTCACTTTCCACGCGTTCCGCTACATGGAGATCACCGGTTTGCCGGAAGCGCCGGAGCTGGAGGACATCCGCGGCATCCGGCTCCATTCGGAGCTGCCCGACGCCGGCTCGTTCTCCTGCTCGAACGAACTTTTCAACCGGATCCAGAAGATCACCCGCAACACCTTCCTCAACAACGTCGTCAGCGTGCAGTCCGACTGTCCGCACCGCGAGCGCTTCGGCTACGGCGGCGACATCGCGGTGACCAGCGAGGCCTATCTGATGAACTTCGACATGGCCGGCTTTTACGCCAAGACCGTGCGCGACTGGGCGGACGGCGCGCGTCCGGACGGCAATTTCACCGACACCGCGCCCTTCGTCGGCGTGCAGTACTGCGGCGTCGGCTGGGCGATGGCGCATCCGCTGTTGTTGGAACAACTCTATCAGCACTACGGCGACAAGGGGCTGATCGCCGAGCAGCTCCCCGCGGCGATCCGCTGGTTGGACCTGGAGGCGTCCAAGCGGAAGGACGGCCTGGTGACCTATGGCCTCGGCGACCACGAGGCCTTGAAGAGGATCGCCGGCCCGGTGCTGACCACGCCGATGTTCATCGACACCGCGCGCCGGATGGCGCGGCTGTCGCGCGTTGTCGGAAATGAAAAGGATGCCCTGCGCTTCGCACTGATGGCAGAAGAATCCGCCACCGCATGGGTGAATTCGTTCATCAACCTGGATGAAACGACCGGCCAGGTCGGCGGGGGATCGCAATCGGAGCAGGTCATGGCGCTCGGTTTCGGGGTCGTGCCGGAATCCAGGCGCAAGCCCGTGTTCGACTTCCTCGTCTCCGATCTAGGCGGCAAACCGGACGGCCCGAGCCTCACCACCGGCATCTTCGGCACGCGGTTCTTGTTGGAGCAGCTCACCCAAAACAGCCGTCACGATCTCGCCTTCGCGCTGGCGGACCGCAAGACCTTCCCGTCGTGGGGCTGGATGCTGGAGAACGGCGCGACCACGCTGTGGGAGACTTGGAAGGAGAGCGACAACACCTTCTCGCACAACCACCCGATGTTCGGCTCGATCTCGGCGTGGTTCATCCGCCATCTCGGCGGCATCCAGGCGGCGGAGGATGCCGTCGGTTTCGACCGCATCGTCATCCGCCCGCGGACCCACGGCTTGGAATGGGTGAAGTCCTCGCACCGCGGCGCGCGCGGGTTGATCGAGTCGAACTGGAAGGTCGGCGCGGACGGCAAGGAGTTCGAGATCGTCATTCCGCCGGACAGCGCGGCGCTGGTCGAGCTGCCGGTGGCGCAGGGGGAAACGATCACCGAATCCGGCAAGCCGCTGGCGGAAGCGGGTGGAGTGACCGTGGTGGAAGGGCCGGTTCACCGGATGAAAGTCGGCAGCGGGAAGTATCGGTTCGAGATCCGCGAGAGGTAGGGACGAAGCGCCCCCTCCTTCGCCAAGGCTACGGAGGGCAGGCTCGCTCGTCCGCGAAGCCACGGTGGGCCCGGTTCCAGCCTTGGGGAGGAGGCGGGCTGCCGGGGACCGTTCCCTCCTCCGCCGAGCCTACGGAGGGCAGGCCGGTCGGCCGAGGGCGTCCGACCCTACCGCCTGCGGCGTCCGGACCCGTGGCTGCGGCGTCTCGCCGCAAGCCTTCCGCTCCGTGAGAGCCATCGCTTGCGATGCGTCGCTCGCGATGCGGCTTGCCCGCTGGCATCACTCGTGCTGAGCTAAGCCTGCCATGCCTGCGAAAAAAGCTGCCAAGAAAGCGGCCACGGAAGCCGCTGCCAAGATCCCCGCGAAGAAAGCGGCCAAAAAAGCGGCCAAGAAGACCGCCACCAAGCCGGCCGCCGCGAAGTCCGCCAAGCCGCCGGCGACCGGAAAAGCCGGCCACAGCGTCGAGTTGGCCGCCTATCTGAACTACCGGTCCCGGCTGGAAAAAGGGCTTCCGGGGGATCACATCGGCGACTGGCTCGCGGCGGAGAAAATGCCCGATGTCTGACCCGCTTTGGGCTTTCCCGGGCAGCCGGCCGGACCGACATTCCGCCGCGTGAACTGTTCTTCCCTTGGCATCGGCCTGGCCGGGCTCGGCACCGTCGGCTCCGGCGTGGTGCTCGCCCTCGAACGCAACGCCGGACTGATCTCCGACCGGACCGGCGGCCGCGTCCGGCTGGAAATCGCCAAGGTGCTGGTGCGCGACCCCGCGAAACTGCGGCCGGTCACCCTGCCGGAGGAGCTCCTGACCACCTCGTGGCACGACCTGGTCGCGGACCCGGCGGTGGACATCATCGTCGAACTGATCGGCGGCACCACCGACGCCTTCGAGATCGTCGCCGCCGCGCTCAAGGCCGGCAAACCGGTGGTCACCGGCAACAAGGCGCTGCTCGCCGAGCGCGGCGTCGAGCTGTTCGCCCTGTCGAAGGAACACGACACGCCGATCCATTTCGAAGCCGCGGTGGCCGGCGGCATCCCGATCATCAAGACGGTCCAGGAATCCTTCATCGGCAACCGCATCCACTCGATCGTCGGAATCATCAACGGCACCTCGAACTACATCCTCGAGCGGATGACGAACGCTTCCCTCGAATTCCCCGCCGCCCTCGCCGAGGCCCAGGCGCTGGGCTACGCGGAGGCCGATCCGGCGCTCGATGTCAACGGCTGGGATGCCGCCCACAAGGCGATCCTGCTGGCCACCCTGGCCTACGGGTTTCCGATCGATCCCGCCCGGATCCACGTCGCGGGGATCGAGCAGGTCCGGCCGATCGACATCGAGTTCGCGACCCGCCTCGGCTACGTCGTCAAGCTGCTGGCGGTCGTCCGCGAGCACCCGGACGGCGCGGTCGAGCTGCGCGTCCAGCCGTCGTTCATCGCGAAATCCCACATCCTCGCCAGCGTCCACGGGGTCTTCAACGCGGTGGCCGTGCACGGCGACGCCGCGGGGGATTCGCTGTTCTACGGGCGCGGGGCCGGCCAGGATCCGACCGCCTCGTCGGTGGTCGCGGATCTGGTGGAAGCCGCCCGCTCGCTGGCCCAGGCGAGCGGCCACCGCGGTTTCCTGCCCTATCGCGAAAGCGGGGAGCTGCTGCCGGTGGAGGACACCGAGACTGCCTACTACGTCCGCTTCGACGTGACCGACCGCCCCGGGGTGATCGCCGAGGTCGCGCGGGTGCTGGCCGACGCGGGGATCGGCATTTCCGGCACCCATTCGCCGGTCAAGCCCGACCAGCCCGACGCCGAATTCCTCGACATGGTCTTCCTGCTGCACACCTGTCGTTTCGGGCTCCTGCAGGAGACGCTGCGGACCATCGAGGCGCTCGATTGCATCAACAGCACGCCGGTGGTGTTCCGGATCGAGAAGCTGTGACGCGGGCTGTTACGACGGCGGGGAAATGGACCCATGGCTGGGTGAACCACCAAGCCAAGCCATGAACTCCAGCTTTTCCGACCGCTTCTCCTTGCGTCAAACCAAGAACTGGACCGACCGCCGTGCTCCGCATGGCGAGTGCGGCCTCACCCGACCCGGGCGATTTCTGCCCGGCGCCCCGTCAGACGAGGACGCGGCGTATCAAGCCGCGAGCGAGGCCGGAGATTTCAACGTCGTGCTGGGCCTGCTTCGGAAGGAGGCGCGAAAAGCGGACATGATCGCCGAAGCCGCGTGGCTGTCCGAGCGGGCGATCGACGCGGGTTTTCGCTCGGTCGAGGAGCTGCTCCGAGCGGACGGCCAACGATTCGAAGCATGGGCTGCCGAATGGCGCCAAACGCATCCTGTCACGCGCTGAGGCGGGCGGTCTCCGGGTGGAGTGTCGCTTTCAAAGCGACATGACGAGGGTCGAGCGGCATCCTGCCGCTCGCCCGGGCCCCTGGAAGGAGCCCGGCCCGTGCGATGTCGCCTTCTTGGCGACACTCCGATCGGTCCCCGGCGCGGAGCGGCTTGCGGCGAGACGCCGCAGCCACTTTTGGAAGCTTGTGGCAGGACGCCGCGGCCACGGTTCAGAACCGCCAGCCGATGCCGGTGCCCCACAGGTGCTCGCCGGCCACCGGGTCGTCCTCGGTGTGGGTGTAGGTGTAGCCGGCCTTGAGCAGGACATTCGGCCGGATCCGCCAGCCGCCGCCGATTTCCGCCCGCCAGACATCCGACTGCCACGCGAAAGCCGCTCCCCCCGGTCCGACGGCTTCGTTCGCCAGCAGCTGGCCGACGCGCGCGGCCAGCCAGACGCCCGGCGAGACCTTGTAGCGGGCCTGGACGAACCACGACGCGGCTTGCAGGTCACCCGAGCTGGCGGTTTCGAATTCGGTGAGCACCACTTCCCCGGAGACGATCCAGTCGTGGCGCGCCCAGCGGACGTCGAGGCCGAGTGAATTCTGCACCAGATCGTCGCGGTCCACCCCGACCGCGTTGACCTCCGGCCATGACCCGCGGCTGGCCGAGAGCCCGAAGGCCCAGGTCGCGTCCGGCCGGTAGCCGACGCGGGCGGTCACGGTGGGATGGCTGAAGTTGATTTCCTGCCAGGCATCCGGGTGCGACGAGAGCGCCGAGTTCTTCACCTCCAGGGCGTAATCGAAATGCTCGGTGGAGCCGAACACGCCGCCCCCGATCCCGTAGCCGGCTCCCCAGACCATCGAGGCCCACTGGTCCTTCGGCAGCAGCGAAAGCGGCAAGGCACCCGCGCCCGGTCCGCCTGGGCCGCCGCCTGGACCGCCCGGTCCACCGGGGCCACCGCCTGGACCGCCGGTGTTGAGTGGATTGCCCGGCGAGGTCGGACTGACGCCAATAAGCTGGCTGTAGGGGAGTGGGGCGAGCAGGAAAGGATCGTCGAAGAAGTCGTGCTGGCCGGACCACGAGCCGAAGAACGAGGCGTATTTGCCGACCTGGAAATTCAGCGCCTGGTCGTCGGACACCCGCCAGCGGAGGAAGGCCTCGTCGATCCGGAGTTCGCCATCGGGCGCACTGCCGGCATCGAAGCCGCGGTCCCAGCGGGTGGTGGAGTGGAAGGTCAGGTGCTCGCCCGCGGCGGCATCGATATCGAGCGAGAAGCGCGGCGCGAAGAAGGCGTCGTCATCGTAGCCGAGCAGGGCGGGCGCCGGGGTGTCGCCGGACCAGAGCACGGCTTCGAGCGAGGGCCGGATGTCGATTTGGAAGGTCCCGTCTGCCGGTCCGAGGATGATGCCGTCCTGGGCGCAAGCAGCCGCGGCGGCGAAGGGGAACAGCAGGGCTTTCACGGCACGGACGGGTTGCTGGCAAAGTCGGCGGCGGTGGTTTTGCCCGGGCTGATGGTGACGGATGTGGACCACTTCGCCTTTTCGTCGAACTGGGCGTGGACCGTGTAGGTGCCCGGTGGCAGGCCGCTGAGCGTGAACTTGCCGGCGGCGTCGGTGGTCGTGAAATAGCGGCTGTCCACCACCAGGATGACGGCCTTCATGTGGTCGTGGATCTCGCACTGGAGGCGCACCAGACCGGCTTTGTCGAAGGTCGCAGCGGGGGCGGGATCCGTTGGCAAGACATCGGCGGCAGGCCGCGCGACGCGCTGCCCAACTTCGCGGGGGACCGTCGGTCGCGCTGAGTGAAAGCGGTGCGGGCGTTGCGCCGCCGGAGCTTCGTGGGACGGTTCCGAGGTCGTGACGCTCGTGTCGGGCCGGAAGGCCAGCAAGGTGGCGGCGAGCAGGAAGGCGGAGGCGATCGTGAGCGTGGTGTTTCGTTTCATGCACCCTTCCATGGGTTCATCGGGGCCGCCGGGTAACACCAGGACGCTACTTTTTTCCATCGTGCCGCGGACGGGGAAAAGCGGACGCCGCGCAAGGTGGCTTGCGCGGCGCCGGCGGGCACGGGAGCTCGGGGCGGCTACTGCTTCACGTATTGGATGATCGGAAAGCTCGGCGGGCCGTTGCGGAAGAGGAAGCGGCCGAAGGGGTGGGAGATCGTGATCGTGGGCAGGGTGCTGTTGATGCGGAAGGTGACGGTGGGCGACGAGTTGGGCCATGAGACTTCGGTCAAGGTGCCGCTTCCCCGGGCCGCGCCGTCGATGAAGAACTGCCAGCTGCCGTTGCTGCTGAAGACGAAGCGCGCCAGGTGGGGGGCGCCGTTGTCGTCGAAGAAGGTGCCGTTCCAGGTGGTCGATGCCGAACCCATCGTCAGCAGTTGGCCGACGGTGATGCGGGAGAAGGTCTGCGTGGCGGTTTGTCCCGCGGTTACGTTGAACGAACGGGTGAAGGTGAACCAGATGTCGCGGCTGCCGTCGGGGAGCACGAAGCCGAGGCCGGCGACCAGCGTCTTGCTGCCCGGGGTGGTGGCGAGGTTGACGGTGCTGCCGCTGAGCACGCCGGAGTCGGGGGAGAACTGTTCCGCGCCGTTCAGGGACAGGCTGACGGTGTTGTACTGGGTGTTGTTCACCAGACGCAGGGTGGTGGCGGTGGTGGTCGGTGGGGGAGTCGTGGTCGGCGGGGTGGTCGTCGGCGGGGTGGTGGTCGTCGTCTGGACCACCGTGAATGCGGTGCCGCTGGTGTTGAAGACCACGCCGTTCTGGCGGAGTCGCAGCGGGCTCTGGCCGGCACTCGCGTTGTTTGGCACCACGACCCGGATCTGGGTTTTGGAGACGAAGGTGGGGACGGCTTCGAGCGGTTGGCTGCCGTTGAAGAACTGCACGCGGTAGGGCGGGCTTCCGGTCCAGCGGGTTCCCAGCGAGCTGCGGTGGAAGTTGGAGCCGTTGATCGTGACCAGCGCGGTTGACGGCAGGGATGATGAGGCAGGAGTTCATGATTCAGGGTCCTTTCTTTCGATGGAGTTGGTGTGTTGCCGGTCGCTCGTGCGAACCGTGACATCCCTCCATTGGTCCCTTGCCTTCGGGGCGTAACACGCCCCGGCGAAAATATTTGGCGGTCCCCGGCGAACCCGCGGTGGGTTCGGAATTGCAAGGGATTGGCTGCTTTGCCAGCGTCGGTCATGAAAGGTGACGACCGCACCCTCGCCGGGCAATTTCCGCAAACCCGCTGGAGCATCGTCCAGCGTGCCCGCAGTGATGAACCGACCGCGGAAACCCGGCGCGCGCTGGAGGACATCTGCAGCGGCTACTGGCTGCCGATCGATGCCTTCATCCGCCGCAGCGGGGTGCGTCCGGTCGAGGCGGAAGAGCTGACCCAGGAATTCCTGCTGCGGCTGGTGCAGGGCGAGTTCCTCGATCACGCCGACCGCGAGCGCGGGAAGCTGCGGACTTTCCTGCTCGGTTGCGTGAAGCATTTCCTCGCCAACCAGCGACGCACGGCGAACCGCCAGAAGCGCGGCGGCGGGCTCGCGCCGGTGTCGATCGACCAGGCGGTCGCCGAGCACGGCTACGCCGCGGAGCCGGTGGATGAACTGACGCCCGACGCCATCTTCGAGCGGCGCTGGGCGAAGAGCCTGATGGAGCAGGTGATGGCGGCACTGGCCGCCGACGAGATGGAGAAAGAGGGCAAGCGCGCGCTGTTCGATGCCTTGCTGCCCTTCACCCATCTCGAAGCCAAGCCGGCGACGCTTGCGGAGACCGCCGACAAGCTCGGCATGAACGAGGCCGCGGTGAAGATGGCGATCAGCCGGCTGCGCGGGCGGCTGCGCGAGGCCGTCGCGGAAACCCTGGGGCCGGACGACGACCTGGAGGCGGAGATGATGCATTTGCGTTCGCTGCTGGTGTCGCCCTCGTGAAGCGGGCGGTGGTCACGGTTCCGCCGGCGTGAAAATGCCGCCGAGGCCGGCGTCGTACCACGCATCGAGTTCCGCGACCGCCTGCGTCCTGGCGGTTTCGTCGGCGAGGACCAGCGCTTGTCGGTGGCGGGCTTCCGCGGCGGCGGGAGCGGCCGGGGCATCGGAGCCGGGGAAGAGAACCGCGGCGGTGCAGAGCAGTCCGGCGGCGGCGGCGAGGAGAAGCGGGTTCGTTTTCATCGGGATGGAAAGGCGGGTGCTTGCGGGAAGGGCGCCCCTCCGCGAAGGAGGGACGCCCGGGTTTTTGGGTTGCGGGGGGAAGGGCTTATTCGATCCGCTTGATGGTGACGGCGATCGATCCGGAGTTGTCGCCATAGGCGGCGATGTTGTCGTTGGCGTAGAGGTTGAGGAACCCGTGGCCGGCCGCGGTGTGGGTGAGCGTGCGGCCGATGCTGAAGCCGCTGCCGCCGATGAAGTTGAGCGGGTTGGCGGCGCTGGGGCGGGTGAAGCGCTCGCCGACCAGGCGCATCATGTTGGCGGGGTGGCGGCGCAGCGCGTCGAGCGGTCCCGGGG
>CAMCYK010000226.1 GCA_945883695.1 Akkermansia muciniphila
AGCAGGCTGACGGACGGAAAGCGGCAGCGGGCTGCCGCAGTCCATGGCCGGCTTTGTTGCCACCGCCTGCTGCGGCACCTCTGACTCAATGTCCCTTCCCCCGCAACTTCGCCACGCCCGTCATCACGATCAGCACGACTCCGCCCGCCAGCATCCCGAACACCCCGTCAAGCAAGACCGGCACGACCTTCGAGGCAACGCCCCCGAGCGAATCCGCGAAGTTCTGGATCCACACGTCCACCGCGTGGATCCCGTGGGTCAGGATCCCGCCGCCGACGAGGAACATGGCGGCCGTCCCGAGCACCGACAGCATTTTCATCAGGAACGGCGCCGCCCACAGGATCGACTTGCCCGCCCCCTGGGCCATCGCCGTGCGGCGCTGGCTGAGATACAGGCCGAGGTCGTCCAGCTTCACGATGCCGGCGACCAGGCCGTACACGCCGACCGTCATCAGGACGGCGATGGCGGACAGCGTCAGCGCCTGCGTCGCGAACGGCTTGGTCGCCACCACGCCCAGCGTGATCGCGATGATCTCCGCGGAGAGGACGAAGTCGGTGCGGATCGCGCCCTTGATCTTCCCGGCTTCATCGGTTTCGCCGGCCTTCAAGGCCGCGAGTTCCGCGGCGGCGGCTTCCACCGACTTCTCCTTCCGATGGAGAAAATGGTGCGCCAGCTTTTCAACCCCCTCGTAACACAGGTAGAGGCCGCCGATCATCAGCAAGGGCGTCACCAGCCACGGCGCGAAGCGGCTGATCACCAGCGCGGCCGGAACCAGGATCAACTTGTTGACGAATGAACCCTTGGCGACGCCCCACACCACCGGCAGCTCGCGCTTCGCCACCACCCCGCTGACCTGCTGCGCGTTCAAGGCGAGGTCGTCGCCGAGCACCCCCGCCGTCTTGGACGCGGCGGTCTTGGTCATCACCGAGACATCGTCGAGGATCGACGCGATGTCATCGAGCAGCATCAACAAACTTCCACCGGCCATGCCCGGAGATGAAGCGCCGGAAGCGGGCGGAAGCAAGGCGAATCCGAGATCGGTCCGCACCCGTGGTGCGAACGGGCCTGGTCGTGCTGGCGTTGGCGAGGCATCTGGGGATGCTGATCGCTACGCCTGCAACTCTGACGTGAACCAATCGCACCTCGGGGTCATCGGGTCGTGGAGGTGGGTTGCTTGGTCGCCGGCTCGGAGTCACCCACGCCGGGCAGGACGACAAAGGCGCAGAACTCACCGTTGCCAGTGCGCGGCTCATTCGGCATGGGAACGGGGACCGGGTGGCCGCCAAAGCGACCGGCAACCAGTGGCTCACCGTGGAAGTCCAAGGCATTCACAATCGTGAAGGGTTGCCCGGGCTTGAGCAGCGTGCTGAGATCCACATCAACTTGGGACCGCCTGGCCCAGTTGAAGATGGCAAGGTTTCCACGACCCGGCACGTAGCGGCTCGGCCGGAGAATGATATCGGCCGGGCGGTCAGGTCGCCGTGAACCGGGTGGGAGGACCGTATTTCCGGATTCTGTTACCTGCTTGAACCGGTTGATGGAAAGCCCCGCGTTTACCACCCAATTGCCCGTGACCACGGCGTCCTCGTTCTGCGGCGCGTTGTAGCCGACCTCAAGTGGCACCTCGTAGAGGATATTGTCAGCGGCGATGATCCGCCGGCTGGGTTGACCGCCGCCGATGAGCACGCGTTGCCGGCCGCCTTCTTTTACGGGAGCGAAGGCGATATTGCCCTCGATCCGGAAGCCACTCACCGGAGCACGGCTGCTCCCATACGCCTGAATGGTCGTCGAGTAATTCGCAAAGAGAATGTTGTCCGTAAGTGCCTTCGTGCCCGTCTCGTTCTGCGTGTAAATCCCCGGGCCATGATATCGGTCCGGCCCGATCGAGCCGACGCCATGGACAAGACAGCCATGGATCTCCGCGTCCACGGCCGGCCGCCAGAATCCAATGCCGCTGTTCATGTCGCGGATGACAAGGTGGATGAACTTGGAATCCGCGCCGCCGAGGATGTTCAGCCCGCCCTGCGGGAGGTCGGCCGGACCGTCCACCTGCAGTCCACCGGCCGTCACGCGACGATTCCATGCCGCGGTTTCCGACACGGTGATCTCCAGTTCCCACACGCGGAGATGCCGCGCGCTGGATTTCACTTCGACCTTCCCATCCAGTGTGACCCGGTGGCCGGGCACGGGCCGGATGTGGACCGGCCGGCCTGGCGCACCCGCCAGCGCGATGGCAAACCCCGGGCTCTCCCATCGCCGGTCCGGGTGCCGGTAAGTGCCCCCTTTCAAATAGACCGTGGAGCCGGGCGGAATCGCGTGGGCCCCGGCGAGGGCGGACTCGATATCCCATGGAGAATCCGCGGTGCCGGCATGGTGGGCTTGTCCGTCAACCGCCACATGGAAGACCGCACTGGACTCGCCTGGCTGCGGCTCGGCAAACGATTCGACCGCACCCGCCCGCAATACCATGAGACCCAGGATCGCTCGCGCAATCCGCAGACCGACCGCCACGGGCGGCGGCCAGGCGGTGACTTCAATCGATAAGGCTGGCATCAATGTTTCCCCTTTCATTTGTTGTGATCTGGGCAGGTGCAAATCGAATTGATGAAGCCATCGGGCCTTAGCTCGCGAAGCTCAACTCCTGCTTCCTTCATCGCCTCAAAGAAAGCATCGACCTCCGGCTCTGGAATCCCATACCAAGGCGGCCCTCCGCAGGTTCCATAGAAATCCACCTCGCGCAGCTCGGGAGTCTTGGCAAGGTCATCGAGCAATCCCTGAACGGATGAGTATGCCCGATGCCCGCCACCTCGGGTCGTCAGATCAAAGCGCAACTGCGGCTCGGTGTCCGTCCCGACATTGCGAAAAACCAGCGCCGCTTCCGTCTCCAGGGTTTGGTATCGATCACCAATTGAGAACACCACAATCTTTCCATTCTCATCCAAATCGCCGATCTCATACTCCCTCGACGTAGCAACTGGAGAAACAGCCGCTGCTGTCTTGGCAACCGTGGGCGCTGTGGAACTCCGCTTGCAGCCAACCATTCCATAAAGAGCAATCGCTGACGCGATAAGTGTAAGAGTAGTTGTTTTTTCGAAGAATCTCATGCAGAATGGCTTTTTCTGCCCGGTCTGAGTGTGTGTCCCACTTCCACATTGCTCCTTCACCGATCATCACCCTCCAATATGCTCAGCACGGCACGAAAAATTTCCGGGTGAGCGAGTGAAGAAACTGCCTTGATGACCGCCTCATCCTGCCCGTCCAATCTCATTCGTTTGGCCATCGAACTGAATGCGTTGATTCGATCAGCGAACGGAATGCCCTTCAGCCCCACAAACCACGATCTCAGCTCGCTGCTATCATCAATTGCTTGCGTGAGGTTCACAAGCGTTTCTGGAATATGGGATCGCGCCATCGATGTATTCGCAGATTTAGATTCTCTAAGCACAACGTTTTGATCACCGACCGGTCGGAATTGCCTCCTGTTCTCCGACCGGTCGGAGAACAAGGAAAAACCCGACCCGGAAATACGGTTTTCTAGGATATTCGTTCATGATCGGGACGCTAGCCCTTCCATGATGGCGATCCAAGTGAAAATCAGGAGTGCTGCGTGGGGGTCGCGATGGGTTGAATCAACCGAAATCAAGGGGACTGGGTCCGCCGGCACCGGGGCGCTTCATGAGATGGAGGTAGATCATCGATCTCACGCCGCGCTGAACTCCAGCGCGCGCTGCTTCATCTGGGTCGCCATCAGGTTGAGGGCGTTGGCGCGGGTCGGGGCGAGGTGCTCCTTGAGGCCGGTCCGGTCGATGAAGGAGAGGTCGGCGGACAGGATGGCGTCGGGCGACTCCCCGTCGAGCACCCGCACGAAGAGGGCGATCATGCCCTTGGTGATCACGGAATCGGAGTCGGCGAGGAAGCGGACCGCGCCCTCGTCAAGCGAGGCATCGAGCCAGACCTGCGACTGGCAGCCCTTGATCAGCTTGTCGGCGGATTTCAGCGCGTCCGGCATCGGTGCCAGCTTGCGGCCGAGACTGATCACGTATTCATAGCGCTCCTGCCAGTCCGGGAAGAAGGACAGTTCCTCGAGAATCTCCTGCTGTTTGTCGGCGATGCTCATCGCGCGGGGAGAGAACGGCGGGCGGGCGGGGAATGCACGCGGAAAGTTCGGACGCCATCGTTCTTGCCAGCGATCACCGGAGCGCGCTCCATGACTCCGGCATGTCCGTCCTCACCCGCGTCTTCAAGCTGGTCCTGAAATACCCGTGGCGTGCCGCGGCCTCGCTTGCCATGGCCGTGGTCTGCACCTTGCTGGTGCTGGTCCTGCCGATCGTGACGAAGTTGATGGTCGACGAGGTGATCGGCAAGCGCAACCAGGACCTGCTCGTTCCCATCGCCGCGCTGGGCATCGGCGCGATCTTTTTCCGCCAGGTCCTCTTCATGCTGCGCGCCTACGGCAACAACGCGCTCGAACAACGGCTGATCCACGACCTCCGCCGCGCGCTCTACGACAAGCTCCAGCGGCTGCCGATCAAGTGGTTCGACACCAACTCCTCCGGCGAAATCATGTCGCGCGTCGCCAGCGACGTGCCGTCGACCGACCGGGTCATCGTCGAAACCATCGACCAGGCCATCCCCGCCGTCCTCCAGTTCCTCATCATGGTCGGCTGGATGCTCTACAATTCCTGGGAACTCACCCTGGTCACGCTCGCGCCGCTGCCGATCATCGGCCTGATCACCACGATCTATTCCAAGCGCGCGGAACCCCGCTGGCGCGAGTCTTCCGAAGCCTCCGCCGCGCTCAACGCGCTGCTCCACGACAACCTCGCCGGGATCCGCCAGATCAAGGCCTACACCGTGGAACCGGAGGCGCTCGACCGCTTCGACGCCGCCAGCCGCCACGTCGGCGAAAAGCACATGCGGGTGATGAAGGGCCAGGCCATCGTCTGGCCCGGCGTCTCGCTGCTCGCGGAGTCCGGCATCATCCTGATGCTCGGCTGCGGCTCGTGGTGGGTCCTGCAGGGCAAGATGGCGGCCGGCACCCCCTTCGCCTTCCTGGTCGCCTGGGGCTTCCTCTTCGATCCGATCTCGCGGATCAACAACCTGACCCAGCTCTACCTCGGCGGCAAGGTCGCGGCCAAGCGCGTCTTCGACATCCTCGACCTGCCCGACGAAAGCCACCTCACCGACGGCGAGCGCCCCGCGGAGTTCAAGGGCCGGGTGGAGTTCGAGAACGCGGGCTTTTCCTACGACCCCGACTCGCCCGCCATCCGCGGCATCTCGCTGGTCGCCGAGCCGGGCATGACCGTCGCCCTGGTCGGCCCGACCGGCGCGGGGAAGTCGACCGTGCTCAACCTGCTCACCCGCTTTTACGAAACCGACCAGGGCCGCATCCTGCTCGACGGGCATCCGATCGGCACGCTGTCGAAGGAATGGCTGCGCGACCACACCGGCTACGTCACCCAGGAGAGCTTCCTCTTCAACACCAGCCTGCGCGACAACCTGCGGCTCGCCCAACCAGACGCCACCGACGACGAGATCTGGGCGGCTCTCGAAAGCGCCAATGCCGCGCGCTTCGTCCGCGAGCTGCCGGAACAGCTCGACACCGTCGCCGGCGAACGCGGCGTGCGATTCTCAGGGGGCGAAAAGCAACGCCTCTCGATCGCCCGCGCGCTGCTGAAGAACCCGCCGCTCCTGCTGTTAGACGAAGCGACCTCGGCCCTTGACAACGAGACCGAACGGCTGGTGCAGCAGGCGCTCGAGACCTTGCGCGCCGACCGCACCTCCTTCGTCATCGCCCACCGGCTCTCCACGGTGCGCCAAGCCGATCTGATCTGCGTGCTGGAGGACGGCAAGCTGGTCGAAAGCGGGCGTCACGACGACCTGTTAGGAAGAGGCGGCTTGTATTCGCGGCTGTGCGAAGCTTCCATTCGCGAGTAATCCTGTTCACGCTCGCTGCCCGCCACATGGAAACCGTCCTGCAACTCCCCGAATCCGAAGATCCCTGCACCATCAAGGAAGTCGTCGAAGCGCTCCGCAAGGAGAAGCTGTTCCCCAACCACGAGTCGAAGAACTGGGGCGACTGGATCCATTTCGAGGGCGAGCGCACCGTGATCAGCATCGAATCGATGCGCGGCCTCACCAGTTCCGCGACCATCGAGCACTCGGAGGACGAGAGCGAGGAGCTCACCCCCGCCATCCTGCGCGCTTTCGGCCGCTTGAAGTGGGTGGGCATCGGCGAGGACGGCGAGTATCCGCTGGATTGAGGCGTGTTGACCTGCGGTCAACACGGGGAGTGTCGACCACAGGTCGACACTCCTTGGCCGAGGGGTGGATCTCGCGCCACCGGCGGGCGGAGCTTGGCGTCTTGGGATCCGGTGGCATCCTTGCCGCATGACCGACCGCCGCCGCTTCCTCAGCACCTGCACGGCCGCCGCTTTCGCGCCCGCCCCGCTGTTCGCCCAGAGCCGCCAGGCCTCGGCGAAGAAAGGCTGGGGCGGCGGCGACGCCAACTTCCACCGCCTGTTCGGCGCGCACTGATAGTACACCTCGAGCGCTACGCCTACTTCGAGCCCGGCAAGGGCAAGGAGCACAGCCTGTTCAACAAGGACGGCTCGCTGTCCCGCATGGGCGGGCTTTACCGCGACGCCGGGACCTGAATTCCGCGCGGTCTAGTGCATCTCCACCGCGCAGCTCCCGAGGCCCGGGCGGTAGTAGTTGAACTGGACGTCGGGATGGTCCGCCAGCAGGGACATCGGCACGGCGCTGTCGGCGAGGCCCTTGGAAATCATCAAGGCGGTGAGCCTCTGGCCGAGCGGATTGTCGTGCGTGCCGGCCTGCCAGATCGAGACCTTGTCGGCGAGCCAGGTTTCGCGGGGGCCGACGGTGATCGCCATCTTCGGGACCAGCGTGATGTTGCCGCCGCCGGAAGTGCGCGCGTTCTGGGCGAGGGTCACCGGATGAAGTTCGACGATCCGGGTGCCGAGCGCCCGGTATTCGGCCGGGCTCGGCGGCGCGTCGAGGTAGGCCCCGGCGCGTTTCACCGGGTCGTTGAAGGCCCAGTGCTTGATGTCGCCCTGGCCGCCTTGCATGACGGCGCAGCGCACGCCGCTGTCCCAGGAATCCGCATACTCCGCGACGTCGGCCCGCGGGAAATGCAGGTGCGCCTCGGGGAGCCGCAGCTTTTCCTCGATGCGGTGCAGGCACAGTTCCCGATCGGCCCGTTCGAACGACAGCGGATGGGACACCGGCACTTCCTTGCCGGTCTCGGGGTCATACCACTCGTCCATCCCCCAGAAGTGGCCGTGGCGGAGATCGAGGCCGAGTTCGTTGACCAGGCGGGCGACCAGCGGCAGTTGCTCGGTCGGGCCGATCGGGCCGCAGATTCCCACCGGGTTGTCGGCGGTCGCCTGGCGCCACGCGTGGATGTATTCAAGCGCCTCGGCGAGGTAGAAGTCCTCGAGGGTGTCGTACATCACGACCTTGAAACCGGGTCGCGAAAGCTGGCGCAGGTCGCGTTCGGAGAGACCCGCCGCGTGCTGGATCAGCTCGGAATCCAGGGTGGTGTAGTCCCACCAGTCGGGGGCGATGTGGCTGGGCTTGCGGGGCATGGTCGTTCTAACGGTTAGGTTGCTCGAGTCCTTGCTCGTAATCGGGATCCACGTGGCAGTCGGGGCCGAGCGCGTCCTTGAGCGGGTCGGCATCGGTTTTCCCGAGGCCGAGATGAAGATGGCGGCGCCAGCCTTCGGCGTGCTGGAACCGCCCGGAAAGGCGGCCGACCTCGCGCGACATCCCGTCCATCGCGAGCAGGTAGGAGCCCATGCCCTGGCTGGCATCGAGCCATGCCTTCTGGCTCGCGTGGGCGGCCAAGGCCAGGCGCTTCCGCTGGTGGACGGACCCGGTGTCGACATACGACCCGGCCCGCACGCGGCGGCGCAGGGGATCGCGCAGGCCGTGGGGCATCGCGTGATAGACGGCCACGTCGTGGAACACCGCCGCGCGGGGCGGATCGGTCGCGAAGTTGGGAATCCCGTGGGCAAAGGCGGCGGTCACGGCCAGCCGGCTGGCGGCCATGTGGTCTTCCATGTAGTCGAGCGGCGCATGGGTGAGCACGATTTCCGCCGCGCTTTCCCGCACCACCGCGGCGACCTGGCGCAGCAGCGGAACCGAGTAGGTCAGCTCCAGATCGTGGCAGAGCGGCGGGTGGAACAGCGCACCCAGCAAGCCGGCCGCCTCCCGGGCTTCGGCCAGGCGGATCGCCGCGGTGGCCGCGGCGTCCGTTTCGACGGAACCGCAGCAGCCGTCGCACAGGTTGAAATAGTGGATCCGCCAGCCGCGCGCGGCCAGCATCAGCAGGGTGCCGGCCGCGACGAACTCGATGTCATCGGGGTGGGCGAAGATGGCAAGGGCGGAGGGCATGGCGCGCGGATCGGGAAGGCAAGGCGGGTCAGCCCAGTTCGGCGATCGTGACCGGACGACCGCCCTCGGCCGCGCTCCGGTCCGCGGCGAACACCGCTTCGAAGGTTTTCAACGACTCGCGCAGGCTGGTGAGCGGCATCTCGCGATCCTCGTCGAGGGCATCGAAGAAGGCCTGGAATTGCGACTGGTACGGATGATCACTCACATCGCCGCTATCGAGCATCTTCAGGTTGAGCCGGCTCCAGCCGCTCTTGTCGGTCTGAAGCTTGGCCGAGTGGAACTTGTCGTCGAGCAAGCTGCCCTCGCTGCCGACCAGATGGGTGTGGAAATAGTACGGCTGGAGGCAATCCACCACGGCGGCGCATTTGCCGACGCGGCCGTCCTCGAAGCGCACCAGGGTGACGCTGGTGGTGTCATACTCGTAGGGTTCGAAGACCGGGCTGCGGGACTTGGTCGACAGGCTGGTGACCGATTCCACCCGCCCGCCCATGCACAGCAAGAGGGCATCGAGCGCGTGGCAGCCGGCCGTCAGCAAGGCCGAGCCGCCGTTCTCCCGGCCGATGTTCCAGCGGAACTGGCCATACCAGGGGCCGATGCCGTGGTAGTAATCCACCTCGCCATAGTGCACCTCGCCGATCAGTCCTTGGTCGAGAAAGGCCTTGGTCGCGAGGAACTGGTTGGAAAAACGGCACTCCAGACAGACGCAGCCGCGGACCCCGGCCGCCTCGGCGGCCCCCACGATCTCGCGGCACTCCGACAGCGTCATCGCCATCGGCTTCTCGAGGATGACGTGCTTGCCGGCGCGGATCGCCGCCAGCGCGTGGGCGTGATGGAGCGCCGGCAGCGAACAGATGTCGACCACATCGACCTCCGCGAGGAAGGCGTCGAGATCGTCGTGGCAGGCGGTGCCAGCGCCGTGCGCGGCGGCGACTTCGGCGGGGTCGAGCGGGCGGGAGGAGAACACCGCGACCACCTGCCCCTGCCGGGTCGCGTTGATCGCCGCGATGTGGGCCGAGGCGGCCCAGCCGTAACCGATGATGCCAACCCTGTGCTTTTTCATGAGGCGATGTCACAAGACCATCCGCAACGGCGGCAGCTGTCAAAGGCCAAGCGCGGCGGACGGAGAGGGTGGAAACGGACCGCGATCCGTTCCAAACTCTCCTCGCTCGGCGTTTCCCCTGTTCCCCACGCTTTCGATTTGATGCAAATTTTCGCTTGCCCGCCGGATTCGCCCGTGTAGAAACCCGCCGACGCGTTTCGCAACGCGGGCGTAGCTCAGTGGTAGAGCGCCACCTTGCCAAGGTGGATGTCGTGAGTTCGAATCTCATCGCCCGCTCCATTTTTGAGGCCTTCCGGCAGCGGAAGGCCTTTTTCTTTGCCGCCGGCCCCCGGTCGCCGGAGCCGCGGGCGGGACCTCCGGGCGGGAATCGAAGTGCCGGACGTGCGGCATCTCAGGAATTCTTTCACCCGTTTCAGC
>CAMCYK010000227.1 GCA_945883695.1 Akkermansia muciniphila
GCCTTGCCCGCCCGCCGCGGCCGGTCTAAAGCAGCCGCCGCCATGGCCCAGATCAACTCGAACTTCCTCAAGCTCAAAGCCGGTTACCTCTTCCCCGAAATCGCCCGCCGGGTGAAGGCCTTCTCCGATGCCAATCCGGACCTGGCCGCGAAAATCATCCGCTGCGGGATCGGCGACGTGACCGAGCCGCTGCCGGCCGCCGTGCGCGCCGCGATGCATGAGGCGATCGATGAACTGGGCGTCCGCGAGACCTTCAAAGGCTACGGCCCGGAGCAGGGCTACGAATTCCTCCGCCAGGCGATCGTCGACAACGAGTTCGCCGGCCTCGGCATCGCCGCCGACGAGGTCTTCATCTCCGACGGCTCGAAGTGCGACAGCGGCAACATCCTCGACATCTTCGGCAAGGGCAACGTCATCGCCATCACCGACCCGGTCTATCCGGTCTATGTCGACACCAACGTGATGGCCGGCAACACCGGCGACGCCGATGACAAGGGCGCCTACGCCGGCCTCGTTTACCTGCCCTGCAACGCGGCCAACGGCTTCGTCGCCGACCTGCCGCAGGAGCGCGTCGATCTGGTTTACCTCTGCTTCCCCAACAACCCGACCGGCGCCGTCGCCACCCGTGCCCAGCTCGAAGCCTGGGTGAACTACGCGAAGGACAACGACGCCGTCATTTTCTTCGACGCCGCCTACCAGGCCTTCGTCCAGGATCCCACGGTGCCCAAGTCGATCTTCGAGATCGAGGGCGCCAAGGACGTGGCGATCGAGTTCCGCTCCTTCTCGAAGAACGGCGGCTTCACCGGCGTCCGCTGCGCCTACATCGTCATCCCCACGACCGTCAGCGGCAAGGCCGACGACGGCACGCGCGTGCCGCTCCACCAGCTCTGGAGCCGCCGCCACAGCTCCAAGTTCAACGGTGCCAGCTACCCGGTGCAAAAGGGCGCCGCCGCGGTCTTCTCCGAGCAGGGCAAGGCCGAGGTGAAGGCGCTGATCGAGCACTACATGGGCAATGCCAAGCTGCTGGTCGAGGCGGCCAAGTCCGCCGGCCTGACCGTCTTCGGCGGCGTCAACGCGCCCTACGTCTGGGTCGGCTGCCCGGCCGGACTTTCGTCGTGGGACATGTTCGACAAGATGCTCGGCGAAGCGCAGGTCGTGATCACCCCCGGTGCCGGCTTCGGCGCCGGCGGCGAAGGCTGGTTCCGCATCTCCGCCTTCAACTCCCGCGCCAACGTCGAGGAAGTCTGCCGGCGCTTGCATTCCCTGTTGGGGTGAGGCGCTGAACCGGGGAAATCCTCCTTTCGCGGAGCGGTTTCCCTTGGTAGGAATCAACGCGATGAAAGTCATCGGAATCGCGGCCGTGTTTCTCTTCGCCGCGCTTTGGGCAATTCCGTTGACGCGAGCGGTCTCCTTCTTTCAAAGCGCGCGGGATTACTTCAACGAGACCAACTCGCTTGACGCATCGAACGACCTTCGGTTCGGGACATCCCTGCTTGCCTCTTACTCCCTGTCCGTACTCGCTGCTTTTGTGTTGGGTTGGCTACTTTCCCGTCGTCCGCACATAGCCTTCGTCTTGCCAGTAGTTTTGCTCGCCTTCGCCTCAGCAGAAGTTCTTTGGCTGCGTCCTGAGTCGCCCATCCATCTTTTCCCGATCATCGCGCCATGGCGTCCGGCCTGGATCAGCATAGCCGCCGTCGCCATCGCGGCAGGATTGCACGCGATCCTGCCGTCGACCTCAAAGTTTGACAAAGCTTGAGGTCGCGGCTAGGCGCTTGCATGCACGTTTCCCTAACTCCCGAACTGGAACGCCGGATCAAGGACAAGGTCGACTCCGGGCTGTATAACAATGCCAGCGAAGTCGTCCGCGAGTCGCTGCGGCTGATGGTCGAAAGGGATGAACTCCGGGATCGGCTCCGCGCCGAGATCCAGATTGGGAGCGAACAATTGCGTCGAGGCGAAGGGGTTCCGGTTGGAAGCCAAGAGCAGTTCCAATCTCTGGCCCGCGCGGGTCGATGAAACTCGTTTTTTCTCCGGAGGCGATCAATGACCTCCAGTCCATCGCCAACTACACCTTTCAAACCTGGGGAGCCGAACAGGAATCCCTTTACTTGGCGGGCCTTTGGCGGCGACTTGAGGCGATCCGCGCGTCACCCGAGTCCCACCGGATTCGCAAAGATCTGGCAATCGTCTGCCGTTCCGCGCGCCATGAAAAGCATGTGATCTTTTTCTCGGTGGAAGATGGTGAGATTGAGGTCATCCGAATCCTCCACGGCGCGATGGATTTCGAAAGCCAGCTTCCGGACGAGCCCGGCTGATACCCACCGAACCTTGGTGAATGCCCGGCGCGCTGTCCCACGCCATCAAAGGCCCAGCTGAATTCCTGAAGCGTTGTCGGCGGGTGGAGAGCATCCGCCCCGGAAATCAGAAGCGTAGATCCGTCAGCAATTCATTGATTGTTAATGAATTGATGGCAAGAGGATCAGACTAAATGCCTGGAGCACTGTCGGAGCACTGTCGCGATCCGGAACGCGCCTCGTGCGGCTCATCCGCCGGCTTTCCCCCAGGTCCGCCGGCAGGAAAGGCGAACTCCGAAGGGGAACCGCGGCGGAAATTGGAATCGCGCGAGCTCCCGGATTCGTTTATTCCACGGTCCATCATGTCCTCACCACCCGCCCTCCCCGCCGGTCCCGCCAATCCTGCCGAAAGCTTGCAGGAATTCGTCGCCCGCACCGCCCAGCGCGACCTCGGCCACGGGGTCTTCGAACTCGAGTCGCCGCGCTTCCTCGAGGTGAACCTCAACGGCCGGATGAACACCAAGACCGGCTCGATGGCCGCCTATCAGGGCGACATCCGGGAAGTTTACATGCAGGTGGGCCAGCGCTGATCGCGCCCCTTTTCCTTGACAATCAAGCATTGCTACGGAGACTCCGCGGGAATTCAACGAAAGGGGAAATGGTGGAAAGCGACCTTTTGCATACGGAAAAGATCCTGGCGGACCGGAAGACATTCTTCCTCGATCTGAAGCAGAACTCCCGCGGGATGGTGGTGAAGATCACCGAGGATGTGGGCGGCAACCGCGACACCATCATGGTCCCCGCGGAGATTCTCGGCGATTTCATCGCCGCGCTCAGTGACATCAAGGACACGGCGGACAGCCAGTAGTGTTGGAGTTCCCGACGATCGCTGGAAACCCTTGAACACCCACTCATCGTTTCTTTCCGCAGGGCGGCTCCTGCGGGGCGGCTGCCTCGCCGTGCTGGGCGGCTGCCTGATGCCCGCGGCGCGGGCCGCCGAGATCGTCTGGCAACCGGTCACCGACTACTCGCTGTCGTTCCCCGGTGACCGCCCCGACGCCGCCCCGGCGATCAATCCCTTCGACAATTTCACCCACTTCGGCACCGACTTCGGCTGGATGGGTCCGGGCCAAGGTCGGCTCGACGCCCGCGCCGGCGCGATCCGGACCAAGCCCGACGGCGAGTGGACCGGTGCCTGGCATTCGCTGGCCGGACTGGCCAGCGAGCGCGAGCGGGTGCTGGATCCGAGCGACATCACCGGTCTCGGCGGCCCCCCGCCGGACCGGGCCGGCGTGGTCGCGGTGACGATCGACGCCCGCGGCCAAGGCGAACTGCGGGTCGAACTGGCCGACGCCGGCAAACAGGTCCGCTGGGCCCGCACCCTGCTGCTGGCACCGGGCGAAAAGACGCGCCACCGCTTCGAGGTCGACGTCGCCGCGCTGGGACTCGTCAAATACTTCAACTGGGTCGCCGAACCCGGCAGCGCGGTGGAAGTCTCCTCGCTCGGCTTCGAGGTGAGCCGCCCTGTCATCACCGCCGAGGAGTGGCTGCTGCGGGTCTCCCTCGGCAAGCTCCGCCGCTGCCACGATCCGGCCAGCGGCCTGACCCGCGATCGCGCCCACCTGCCGGCCGGGGCTTTCGATTCCGTCAGTTCCAGCGGTCTGCACGCGCTGGCCAGTGCCGCGGCGGCGGCCGAAGGGATGCTTGATCGCGAACAGGTTGCCGGCGAGGTCCGGCGGACCGCCCGGGCCTTCCTCGACACGCCCAAGGCCGGCGGCTTCCTGCCCCATTTCACCCGCCGCGATGCCGATGGCCGGCCGCAGCTCCACCCGGGCACCGAATACAGCACCGTCGATTCCGCCATCGCGCTCGTCAGCCTGCGCCTCGCCGCCAACCTGCTGGAGCTGCCCGACGTCGCGGACGCGGTGGCGGCGCTGGTCGCCGACCTGGATTTCGACGCGGTCAGCGATGCCGAGGGCTGGATCGGCCACGGCTTTTCCCACGACGGCACCACCTTGTTGGCCAGCCAGTGGCGCGACTGGGGGGGCGAGACGGCGCTGGTGCTGGCGCTGGAATCGATGGTTCCCAACCGCGAACCGCGCGGACGGATCGAGCCCGGCGGCCAGGTCTTCCGCGGGGTGCATTTCATCTCGGAGATCCAGAGCTTGTTCTACCCGGACTTCGACCGCGACACGCCGGACCTGCTGAGCGGGACCGTCTGGCCGGCGGCGCGGCGCGAGCTGTTGGAACGGCAGTCGCGCTACGTGGTGGAACAGTGGCCGGACTCCGCCGCGGCGGGGCTCGGCCTGTTCGGCCTGTCCGGCGGCGAGGCCGGCATGCCCGGCGACGGCTACACGGCGAACGGCGTCGATGTCCCGGGAATCCGCTGGCTCCACCCGCACGCGATGGTCATGGGGCTGGCCCTCAGCAACCGCAGCGCCCTGCCGGACGGCATCCGCCGCTGGGAGAAAGCCGGCTTGTTGTTTCCGCAGGGACTGCCGGAAAACGTCGAGATCGGCCTGCAACTTCACAACCCGATGCAGGGATCCCTGAATGCCGGCTTTGAAGCGCTGTCGGCCTACCATGGCTGGCGGCGCGGCGACCTCGACCGGATCGACGAAGCTTCCCGCCGCGACCCCATGCTGCGGGCCGGTGTCCGCCGGTTCTGGGCGGAGTGAGCCGCGTCCGGTGCCGCGCGCGCCCGCGGCTTCCCGCCGTTCCGGTTTTTCTTCATTGCCGCCGCCCGCCCCCCGGCTTCAAATTGCCGCTAGCTCATACCACATGGAGGAAAGATACGAGATCCGCGGGAAACTCGGCCAAGGCGGACTTGGCGCGGTCTATCGCGCCTGGGACCACGCCTTGAAGCGGGAGGTCGCGGTCAAGCGGATCGTCTCCGGCGACGAGGGCTCCCAGCGCGACGAGGCGACCCGCCAGATGGAGAAGGAAACCGGCGCGCTCGCGGCCCTCCAGCACCCCAACATCGTCACCATTTTCGACGTCGGTTCCGACGATGACGGACCCTTCGTGGTGATGGAACTGCTCACCGGCCTGACGCTTGACGACATCGTCACCAAGGCCCCGCTGACCTGGCCGGATTTCCGCGAACTCGCGCTGCAGATCCAGGAGGCCCTGGTCGCCGCCCAGGACCTCGGCCTGGTCCACCGCGACCTCAAGCCGTCGAACATCATGCTCAACTGGCTCCCGTCCGGGAGATTCCAGGCGAAGGTGGTCGACTTCGGCCTCGCCAAGTTCAGCCCCAAGCCGTCGGTGCAGACCGTCGACCACAGCGACTCGGTGTTCGGTTCAATTTTCTTCATGGCGCCGGAGCAGTTCGAACGCGGCGCGCTCGACGCCCGGGTGGACATGTATTCGATCGGCTGCGTCTATTATTTCACGCTCACCGGCGAATCGCCGTTCCAAGGCGACACCGGCCCGCAGGTCATGGCGGCGCACCTGGAACACCGCGTGGTCCCGCTGGCGCAGCTCCGGCCGGACCTGCCGCGCTGGGTGAGCGACTGGGTGATGTGGCACATCAACCGCCACCCCGGCGAGCGCCCGGAGAACGCCCGCGAATCCCTCAAGACTTTCATTCAACTCGACGTCCCTGTCACGCAATCCATGAGCACCGGAGAACCGCAACCCGAAGCCCCGAAGCGCCCGCGCCTGATCATTCCCGGTGCCGCCGCCCCGGCCCCGATCCCGCAGCCGGTCCCGGAACCGGTGATCACCCAGGCCCCGCAACCGCTGGCTCCTCCGGCCGGCGCGCTGCCCAGCCTCCACACCACCTCCCAGCAAGCCGCGTCGGAGGTCGATCCCCAGCCGTCGCCGGTGGCACCGCCGCCCGCCGCGGCCTATGTTCCCGCGCCACCCCCTCCTCCTCCGCCACCGCCGGCCCCGCCGGTCCAGGTGATGGCCACCCCGACCGCCCGGGTCCAGCCGGCCGCCCCGGCGGTGGCCTCCACCGTTCCGCTGCAACCTGCGGCCGCCCCCGGCCCGCAAATCCGCCTCGGTCCCGCCGCGCCCGTCACCCAGGCCATCCCGAAAGTCGCCCCCGTCACCGGCCCCCGCGGCCTGCCCCGGGGTTCCGGCCAGCAAACCTTCATCCCGGTCAAAAAAGGCCTCGGCAACGGGGCCAAGGCCGCCATCGCCGCCGTGCTGGGCGCGCTGGTCATCCTGGTCGGCTTCATGATCGCCGCCAAATCCGGCCAAGGCAAAACCGACGAGAAATACAACCGGATCGTCAAGGAAGCCGCCGACCCCACCGTCAAGGAAGTGCTGGTGAACCGCGAGGACCTCGACATCCTGCTCAACTCGGTCGCGATGCCCGGGGCCAACGAGAAACGCGAAACCGTCTACCGCGCGCTGTTCATCGCCAAGGCCAGCGACGGCACCGACATCGACGCGGTGATCGTCACCGCCGCCACCCAGGCGGCCATGAATTCCTCGATCCGCCAGGCCTTGCTGACCCGGGTCATCCGCCCGCGCAAGAACCCGGCGATCGTCCCGACCTTGCTCGAGTATGCCCGCAACGCCAGCGACGCGCCGAGCGCCAAGGCCGCCCTCGAGGCGGTGACCGAACTCGGCGGCGACCAGCACTTCCCCGAGTTGCTGCAAGTGATCCAGTTCACCGGCGACTCCGGCGTGCGCACCGCGGCGGAAGGCAGCGCCGGCCAGATCATCACCAAGTCGGCCAAGCGCGCCGAGTTCGCCAGCGTCCTCGAATCGGCCTACACCACCGCCACCAACGACGACACCCGCCACGCCCTGCTGCGGCTGATGGGCCGCGCGGGCGGCGAAAAGGCCGGCGAAATCGTCATGACGGCGCTCAAGGAGGGCAAGGACACTGACAAGGTCGCCGCCGTGTTCGCGCTGCAGCAGTGGGCGGACGACTCGATGTTCACCAATCTCACCGAGTTCATCGAGGAAACCGACGACTCCCAACTCCGCGGCCGCGCCTTCAACGGTGCCCTCGCCTTCCTGATGGACAAAACCCGCAAGCGCTCCGACGAGGACAACGAGAGCTTCTGGACCTCCCTGGCCTCCGCCGCGAAGACCAGCGAGGAGCAGCTTCTGATCATCCGCTCCCTCGCCGGCATCGATCCCACCGAATGGGCGATGTCCGTGGTGGAATATTACTACGACGAGTCGGAGGACGACAAGGTCCAGGACCAGGCCGACAAGGTCCTCAACCGGATCCGCGACCGGCTCAAGGCCCTCGGCCGCGACACCGACGACGAGGAGGAAGAGGAAGACGAGAAGCCGAAGAAGGACGACGAGGAGGAAGAGGAAGAGCCGAAAAAGGACGACGAGGAAGAAGAGGAGGAGTGATCCCTCCCGCGCCACATCCCCGTTCCTGCCGGCTTGGTATCCAAAGGCGACCCTCTCCGCGGCAGGGTCGCCACCCTTTGGCCGCCGAAGCCCGGGGCGGGATTTCCTCGCGCTGCCGGACGATCATTCCGAAGACCGACACGCCGGGCGCGCTCGACGCCGGGGTGCCGGCCTGGCTCGAGCTGCTCGCGCAGGACTGCCTCCCGGAGGCCGACCGGAAGATCCTCCGCGAGGGTCTCGGCACCGTTGAAGCCCGCTCGGCAGCCCAGTTCAAGCGGCCCTTCGCGCGGCTTACTGTCCCGGAAAGGATCCAGCTCCTCACCGCATTGGAGCAGGAAGCCAAAAAGGCCGGCGACCCGAAGGCCTTCATCCGCCAGTTCAAGGACTTGACCAAGTTCTGCTTCGTCAACTCCGAGGTCGGCGCGACCCAGGCCTTCGAGTTCAACCTGATCCCCGGCCGCTGGGATCCCGCCGCCGAGCTGATGCCCGGCCAGAAGGCCTACTCGATCTGAACCCTTTCCGGCAGACCCATGAGCACTCTCAACCTCAAAGGAAAAGCGGAACACACCTTCGACGCGATCGTCGTCGGCTCCGGCATCTCCGGCGGATGGGCCGCCAAGGAGCTCTGCGAGAAAGGCCTCAGGACCCTGGTGCTCGAACGCGGCCGCGACGTGAAACACGGCGAAGGCTACGACACCGCCCACAGCGCGCCATGGCAGCTCTCCCACCTGAACAAGCCGACCCAAGCGATGCTCGCGAACCAGCATGTCCAGCAACGCACCGGCTACACGGTCAACGCCAGCCACGGCCACTTCTTCGTCAACGACAAGGAGCACCCCTTCATCGAGGAAAAGCGCTTCGACTGGATGCGCGGCTACCACAAGGGCGGCCGCTCGCTGCAATGGGGCAAGCAGAGCTACCGGCTCTCGCCGACGGACTTCGAGGCGAACGCGAAAGACGGCATTTCGATCCCGTGGCCGATCGGCTACCGGGACCTCGCGCCATGGTACGACCACGTCGAGCGGTTCGCCGGCATCAGCGGCTCGAAGGAAGGCCTCGACATCCTGCCCGACGGCATCTTCCAGCCGGCGATGCCGCTCACCCCGGCCGAACTCGATCTGAAAAAGGCGGTCGAGACGAAATGGCCGGGCCGCAAGGTGATTCCCGGCCGGGTCGCCCATCTAACCGCACCGACCGAGCAGCAGCTCGCGCTCGGCCGCTCGTCCTGCCTCTACCGCAACCTCTGCATCCGCGGCTGTCCCTTCGGCGCCTACTTCAGCAGCCAGGCCGCCACCTTGAAAGCCGCCGAGCTGACGGGGAAGATGACCCTGCGACCGCATTCGATCGTCCATTCGGTCATCTTCGACGACGCTTCCAACAAGGCCGTCGGCGTCCGCCTGATCGACGAGCTGACGATGGAGACCACCGAGTTCCACGCGAAGATCATCTTCCTCAACGCCTCGACCGTGCCCTCGACCTCGATCCTGATGAACTCGAAGTCCAGGCGCTTCCCGAACGGCATGGACGAGAGCGGATCGCTCGGCGGCTACCTGATGGACCACCACCTCGGCGTCGGAGCCCGCGGAGTGATCGATGGCCACCCCGACAAGATCACCTTCGGCCGCCGCCCGAACGGCTTCTACATCCCGCGCTTCCGCAATCACTCGGAAAAGGCGAATCAGGACTACATCCGCGGCTACGGCTACCAGGGCAACGGCTTGCGCCAGAACTGGACGCGCGAGATCGACGGCTTCGGCGCGGATTTCAAGAAGCAGCTCACTTCGTTCGGCCCCTGGGCACTCAGTATCCAGGGCTTCGGCGAATGCCTGCCCTACGAGGACAACCGCATCTCGCTCCACCCCGACAAGAAGGACAAGTGGGGGCTGCCGCTGGTCGTCGCCAACGCCGGGTTCAAGAAGAACGAGATCAACATGCGCGTCGACATGATGAACGACGCCGCCGCGATGACTTCCGCCGGTTGCCAGAATCCCTCGCTCACCTACATGGCCCTCACCGCCCGCGCGGTCGATCACGCCGTGAGCGAGGCGAAGACCGGGACGCTCTGATCCCATTGGTTGGACTTCCCCCCCCCCCCCC
>CAMCYK010000228.1 GCA_945883695.1 Akkermansia muciniphila
TGGCAATCCGTCACCGGTGCGGAACACCGCGCCACCGCGCTGGCCGCCATGGCCCGGATGGAAGCGCGCGCCGGGCATATGGAGCAGGCCGCCGTGTGGATCGCCGAGGCCCTGGCCCGCAACCCGCGCGATGCGATGACGGTTCTGACGGCCGGCCGGATCGCCAGCAAGCAGGGCGACACCGAGCGCGCCATCGGGATGCTTGAGCGCTGCTCCCATCCGGCGGTTCCCCACGCCCTGCGGGGACAGGCGCTCTACGAACTCGGCGAAATCCAGGACCGATGCGGCGAGCCGGCGAAGGCCGTCGAGTTCTGGCTGGCCGCCAAACGCTGCCTTGAGGAGGGATTCCCCGGGGATGTCGATCTGGGCCGCCGCATCCGCCACAAAACCCTCGAACGCAACCGCCGCCTGGTCGAAGCACTCAACCCGGCATTGGTGCGCCGCTGGAGAAACCAGGCACCCGCCAGCAAGCTGCCTCCGGTGGCGGTGCTGGCCGGCCACCCGCGCAGCGGCACCACTCTCCTGGAGCAAGTCCTCGCCGCCCATCCCGGGGTGCGCGACATCGATGAGCAGGACGCGCTGGCCTGCGCGGTTCGGGAGACCCTGTTCCCCGGCGTGCCGGACGGGCCGGATCTCACGACTCTTGATGTCTTGCCCGCCGATTCGTTCGCCGCCACCCGCCGCGACTACTTGCGGCGGGTCGCCATGCTCCGCAAGATCGGCCCGGACAGCGGCTTGCTGCTCGATAAAAACCCGAACCTGACGGATTTCCTGCCTTTCCTGCTGGGCCCGCTCCCCGAGCTCCGAATCCTGGTGGCCCGCCGCGATCCGCGCGACATCCTGCTGAGTTGCTTCCGGCTGCCGGTGTTGCCGCAGACCGGGAACATCGCCTGGCTGCGCGAGGACCATGCCGCTGAAGAATACCGCTCGATCATGGCCGTTTGGGAAAAGCTACGGGACTGCCTGGGCGATGATCCCGGTTGGCTGGAGGTCTCCTACGAAGCTCTCTGCGCCGATCACGAAGCGGAGGCCCGCAAGGTCACCGCGTTTCTCGGGCTCGCCTGGCACCCGGACCAGGCCGACTACCGCACCGTCCGCGCCAATGCCAGGGTGGCCTCGCCGAGCTACGAGGCGGTGCGCGCCCCGGTCCACCGCTCCAGCATCGGCCGCTGGCAACGCTACGCCGACCTGCTGCCGGATCTTTTCGCGGGATTCGGACCGTGAGCGGATGGGTGCCAACACCACCCTGTCTTTCAGTCCCGGAACGGTGCTCCGGCTAGTCCAACCCGTCCGGGGGAGCCCTTCAATCCGCAGCCCCGCGGGACAAATGTATTCTCAGAATACAATGTAAAAACCGTTTACACCCGATCCCGAGCACTATGGGACATGAGGCGAAGAACAAATTGTCCACCCTGCTCTCCAACAAAGGCAAGACACCCACCATGAAATACAATCCCTCCAATCTAGGGGCCGCACTGATGCTCGCCGCCGCCTTGCTGCCTGGCACGGGCGTGGCTGACAGCATCCCCGCCCACCCGAGCGACGCCCGTTTCAACACCAACAGCGCCGGCACTGCCGTCGCTTCCGGTCCGGTTTCCTCCACTTTTGGGACCGTCTTCATCGGACGGGCATATTACTCGAACGAGCTCTCGCACATGGTCGTGCCGTTCCAGTTGCCGGACCTCGGCGACGGAACCATCTCGGATGTCAGTGTCACCTATCGGGTGGCGGGCGGCGAGATTGATGAATCGCCCCTACCCATCGATGTGAATCTCTTCGCCCTGCCCGGCACCCGGCCGTTCAGCACGCCGGTAACCACCGATGTCTATGGCACCCAGAACCACACCCAGCTCGGCACGCTCATCAAGGGGAACTTCCTCACCGCGGCCACCGCGCCGGGCACGGTCGTCAGCACCGGATCCGGCGAGACCGCCACCCTGACCAGTTGGCTCAACGGTGCCTACGCGGACGGCTTGAACGCCGGTAACTTCGTCTTCATGCGCCTCAGCCCCGCCGCCTTGGTGGCTACCACGGTGGGCACCTACGATGATTCCGAAAACGGTTACGGATTCGAAATCTCTGCCGCCGGACCTTTCGGCGGATCACCGGTCATCACCTACACCTTCACACCAGCCCCCGCCAACAAGCCGGTCATCCTCAACCTCACCGCCTCGCCCACGGCCGTCAGCGCCGGCGGCAGTTCGATGCTGAACTGGTCGGCCACCCATGCCGATACGCTCACCCTTGATCCCGGCGGGGTCGATGTGACGGGCCTGACCGCCTACAGTGTCACTCCGGCGGCCACGACTCAATACACCCTCACCGCCCAGAGCAGCGGCGGCACCCGCACGCGCAGCGTCACGGTCGCGATCCAGTCAGGCATCACCCAGCGCGGCACGGCGACCAGCATCACCCAGACGGGCAATGTAACCGGGGCCGCCTCCCTTGTCATGGCCAAACCCGCGGGGGTTGCCACTGGTGACCTGATGATCGCGGTGATCACCAAGAACAACAGTGGCGGCAGCGATCCGCAGACGACCACGCCGCCCAGCGGATGGACGGCCATCGGTCAAGGAATCATCGTGGGGGGCACCACCCACCGGGCGCACGGTTCGGCATTCTACAAAGTGGCCGTTGCCGGCGATGCCTCCGTATCCAGCTACAGTTTCACCCTTACCACCAATGCCAACCTTGGCAACAATGGTCAAAACGGATCTGCCGGCACGCTGGTCGCGTTCGCGGGTGTCGATCCGGTAACGCCCTTCTCCGTCACCCCGGGATCGCTCAGTCTGAACACCACGGCCTCCACCACGGCCACCGCCGACAGCATCACGACCACCACCACGTTCAATCCCATCCTCATGCTGAGCATGGCCAGCACTGGCGCGAATTCCAGCACCAATCCATCGAGCTTCACCACGGCCACCTCGCCCGGCATCCTCACCCCCATTGCAACCGCAGTAAAAAACGGCACCTCCTCAGCCGTGGCCTGGGGAGTCCAACCGAGTTCCGGTGCCACCGGCAACGGCACGGCCACCCTATCGGTCTCGGCACGCTCCGCCGCGATCCTGCTCGCCCTCAATGAGTCGCCCAAGCCCTCGTTCACCTCATTCACGTCCTCACCGGCAGTCATCAGGCAAGGCGCTGCCGCCACCCTCTCGTGGAGCGCGTCGAAAACCACCGGAGTCACTATTGACGGCATCGGTAGCTTCGGCCCCTCGGGCTCGGTCACCGTCAACCCCTCGACCACCACCACTTACACGATCCGGGCCTCGAACTTGAGTGGCGAGAGCGTCTCGACCACGACTGTCGCCGTGCTGTCACCCGGGCCCTACCGTTACTACCGGATGACCCCCACCGCCATCCGCGAACCGGTCTTCAATCTGCTCTACACGTCGTCCTTCCACTTCACCCGCGACGGCGTGAGGGTGCCAGCGGCTTCGGTCACATCCACTAATACGGGTGCCAGCGTTCTCGATAGCGCGACGGCCACCGCCTTCTATTCGGACAATCCGGGCTCGGGCAAACCGTTCCGGGCAGTCGTCTATGACATGGGTGCTGACTCGGCCAATTGGTCGGTCAATGGCACGCGCATCGGTAGCAACACTATCAATAGCCCTGGTTTCGACATGGTCAGTTGGCGCATCGAGGGCAGCCATGACAGTGCCAACTGGGTCGAGGTCACCCGGCAGGTGAATTACTCCACCCCGGTCATAAGCAGCACGCTCTCGCCCAACATCCCCTTCAACTTCGCCCCCTCGGTCGTCTTCACCGCCACTCCGTCGGACATCCCGCTTGGCGGCAGCACCACCCTGTCGTGGAGCGTTGGCGGTGGCGTATCGGTGAGCATCGCGGGCATTGGCGACAACCTCGCCCTCAGCGGCACCCAAGTGGTCACTCCGGCCCAGGGCAGCACGACCTACACGCTCACCGCGGCCAACGGCGTCTATGGCACCACCGTGGCGACCACCACCGTTATTGCCGGGGCCTCCAGCACCTCGCTCGACCTCGCCAACGCGAGCTTTGAATCCGATATGAACAGCGATGCCGCTGGCTCGTTCGGCGCCGGTGCTCGCAACACGCTCAATGGATGGACCGTGGTCGGGCGCTTGAACAGCGCTTATCCGGCCACACAGCAGGTCGCCGTCGGCTGGGCCAACGTGGCTCCTGCCCAAGGAACCCAGGCGCTCGCGCTCATGGCCGGTGCCAGCGTCGGCCAGCTTACCGATCTGAACTGGGCCGACCTCAACGTCGGCGATCAGCTCAAGTTCACCATTGCCGCGGGCGACCGCGCCTACAATCCCGACGGCAACCCGCGCTGGGCGGATCAGTCGTTCATCGGCTTCTCCAACGGCATGGCCGGCATCGCTGCGGGCAGCCTCAGCAATGTCGTCGGTCGCTCCGCCGACATCGTGACACCGCCTGGTGGCTACAAATCCGGCACCATGGGCGATGTGAGTTACACCTACACCCTCGGATCGGACGAGTTCCTGCTTTCCGGCAAGGTGGGCATCTTCATCGCCTCGCTCGGTTACCGCGACAGCGCGGCAGACGGTCTCGATGCTCCGGGTGCCCAGAGTTTCTGGGACAATGTCCGCGTGGAAGTCGTGCGTGCCCCGGGTCCGCGCATCCTTTCGTTCACCAGCACCGCCACCAGTATCATCGCCGGTGCCGAAGCCACCCTGTCATGGTCGGTGGGAAACGCGACCTCGGTGACCATCACCGGTCTCGGCACCGTGCCCGCCACCGGCTCGGCCACCGTGGCGCCGACCGCATCGGGAGGCTACATCCTCACCGCCACCAACGCCGCGGGATCCCAAACCCGCTCGCTCGACCTTTTTGTGACCGGCCCGGTGGTTTACCGCTACTTCCGCTTCAGCCCGCTTCAAGTGCGTGTGCCCTATATCAACGGCAGCGCGATGGGGGTCAGCATTTCGGAATTCCAGTTGTATAACGGCAGCACGCTGATCACCGGCGCCACCGCCAGCGCCCCGACGAGCATTGACTTCACCGGCGCCGAACCCGCCAAGGCCCTCGATGCAAACTTCAACACCTACTGGAACGACAAGTGGCTTCAGCCGCTCGTCCTTGATTATGGCACCGGTGTGCTCGCCACCAGCTATCGCTTCGCCACCGGCAACAGCCC
This sequence comes from Akkermansia muciniphila, assembly GCA_945883695.1. Lineage (GTDB taxonomy): Bacteria > Verrucomicrobiota > Verrucomicrobiia > Verrucomicrobiales > Akkermansiaceae > Haloferula > Haloferula muciniphila_A. The sequence continues at coordinate 5,147 of CAMCYK010000228.1, forward strand.
CAACCGGGACCCGCTCAGTTGGAAGCTCGAGGGCAGCCTGGACGGCATCACATGGTATCTCATCGACCAGCGGACCGGCCAAACCGTCACCGAGACCCGCGGTGAGTGGCACACCACGCTCAATACCAATGTCAATCCCGCCTATCCTGTGGTCGCCGGCGCGCCGGTCGTGAACAGCTTCACCGCCTCGCCCGCCACCATCGGAGAAACGGCAAGCAGCACGCTCTCGTGGGAGGTCAGCGGCGCGGATAGCGTCGAACTGGTCGGCACGGGCAGTGTGGCAGCCGCCGGCAGTCAGGCTGTCTCACCGCGCAGCAGCATCAACTACTACATCCTCGCCCGCAACGCCTCGGGATTCACTTTCGAGTCCGTCCGCGTCGAGGTGACTCGCCTGCCGCGCGGCGTGGTCGCCGCCGATGCCTCCGATGCCAACTTCGAGACTTCCCTCTCCGACGGCTCCATCGTCGACGGACCCTACGGAGATTCCTTCTTTAGCCTCGATCTCGGCCGATTCACCGGGTCGGACTCGCTCAATCACATCGTCATCCCCTTCAAGCTGCCGGACCTGGGGCCCGGCGGATTCCTCGAGGCGGAACTGAGTGTGAATGTCCTCGCTGGTGAGCTGGGCGCCGCCGGCCGCATCCCCATCCAGCTCTTCGCCATCCCGGGCGCCCGGGTGACTTCCGCCACCCTTGCCACGGATGTGGTCAACGGGGCTGCCACCGCGCTCACCAACGGTTATCTGCTGAAGTCAGGTTTCCTCAACACCTCAACGCTCTTCGAAACATTCGCCCACACGGGAGAGACCGGTCTCACCGCTGACGGTCTGGGATACTGGCTCAACGAGGCCTACGCCAACGGCGCGAACGCAGGGAAATATGTCTTCATCCGCTTGAGTCCCGACTCGTTTTCCGTCCCCGCGGGCAGCGGCTTCGCCATCAGCTCCGGTGATGATCAGGACTACGCGCCGGAACTGAGCTACGTCTTCAACCCCGCCGGCGTCCCGGCACCTCCGGTCATCAGCAACTTCGCGACCAACACGCCGATCCTCGTCGCTGGCAACAGCGCGGTGCTGCAGTGGACCACGCTCGGCACCACCGGCGTCACGATCGACGGCGTAGCGGTCGATGCCGGAGGATCGATGGCGATCTCGCCCACCACCACCACCACTTATACCCTCGCCGCTACCAACGCCAACGGCACCCGCACGGTCCAAACCCAGCAGGTGGTCGTCCTGCCGGGCAGCTACCGCTATCTGCGCTACTCGACCCTGAAGATCCGCCCGGCACCCAATGTGAATGTCATGGGCGACGTAAGGCTGTCGCTTGGCGAATTCCAGATCTCCGACGAAAACGGGCCGATCCCGGCAGCGACGGCGGGCGTCGTCGATTTCAATGGCTACGGCGGCGGGGCAGTGCTCGTCAATGGCGTGCCGAACGATGGTTGGTACGGCAGGATCAACGGAGGCTTCACCATCGATTACCGCACATTCGTCCGTCCAACCTCTTACCGGATCGGCACCGGTAGCGCCACCGCCGCCGTTTACAACCCCGTGTCATGGCTGATTGAAGGCAGCCTCGATGGCAACACCTGGACCGTGGTTGACCAGCGGACCGATGTGGGTGCCGCGATACCGGAACTCCAGAACGTCTACTCGGATTTCTTCTACCTCACCGCCGCGCCGGAGATCGTCAGCTTCGCTCCAAACGCCGGGATCATACCAACGGGCGGCTCGGCGACGCTCTCGTGGAATGTCACTGACGCGGAAACCGTCTCCATCGACAATGGAATCGGAGTGATTCCTGCCACCGGCTCGGTTGCGGTGTCGCCGTCGGTCTCCACCATCTACACGCTCACGGCCAGCGGCAACGGGATCACCCGCACCGCCTACGCCCGCGTCGATGTGGACTCTGGGACGGGACTGCTCGTCTCGGTATTCGACCACCTGCCCTACACCTCGTTCTACGAGCTGATCAACCCGATCAGCAGGCTCAATTCCGAACCAGTTGCGGGGACCTTCATTCAATCGGGTGATATCAACTACACCCGCGTTACGATGTTTGACCGTCAGCCAACCGATCTCCCGGGTCTCACCTCGCACAACTCGTTCGCGCTCCGCTTCACCGGCTGGTTCAACATCGCGATTGACGGGCCCGGCACCTACACCTTTGGTACGGCCAGCGAAGGAGGTAGCACGATCTTCCTCGACCTCAACTACGATGGCGACTTCGACGATCCCGGCGAGTTAATCGTGAACAACAACCTCGTTGATGCCATTCAGTCGGAGGGCAAGATCGCGACCGTCAACCTCACCGGCAGCCGTGTCCGCATCGCGATCGGCTACTGGGACAACTATGGTTTGAATGACAAGCTGCAAGTCCGCTTCAAGAAGGGGGCCGGCCTAAGCTATGCCGACCTGAATCCGGTCAACGGCACCAGCGGCCACTTCACAACCGTCGATCCACACCCCCCGTTCAAAGCGTCGACCATCACCAAAGCGGGCACGGTCTTCACGCTCGTGTGGGATTCCCAGCCGGGAGCGACCTATACGATTGAGGGCACCTCAAACCTCGCCGACTGGCTGCCTTTGTCTGCCGGTATCGCCTCGCAGGGTGCGTCAACCACCGCAATCATCGACCTCGCCAGCACACCCTACGCGGAGGTTCCGAAGTTCTTCATGCGGGTGAAAGCCGGCAGCGGCGGAGCTTCAAACTGATCCCAAGCGACTCCACAGCCCCCGAACCAAAGCATGCGGCCCACCGCCACCCCTCCCGGGCGGCGGTGGGCTAATCTGTAAAAGTTAGAGAGGCGGGCCGGTGCAACCCGTGGGGGGCTGCGGACGAATCCCGCCGTGGCGCGCCTGCCCGTCGCTGGCGACCCGGAGGCCTTTCGCGGGGAGTTCCTGAAGGGTCGTGGCATAGAGCTGCCTGCAGAGCGGGCAGTCCTGATTCAAACGCTCAAGGCGGCGGTTGCCGAAGATCACCGTCGATCCCGAGACCTCCACCGTCACTGCCGACGGCGAGGAACTCCGCTGCGAACCCCTCGCCGAGCTGCCGCTGGCGCAGCGGTATTTCTTGTTCGAGCATCGGCATGACGCCTGCTCATGGGCAGTCGCCGATGCTCCTCGTCACCCGCATGCTTGCCGCCGCTTCCTCCCGACCGCCGGGAGAGCAAGTCGTGCTTTCGGCCGAGCGCCGGCAGTTCCTGAAGCGGCGTTGGCGCGGCGTGGCGGACGACGGCACCGAATTCGGCTTCGATCTGGAGACCCGCCTCACGGACGGCTGTGTCGTCTTCCAGAAGGACGGCAAGGACTACACCGTCCGCCAACTCCCGGAGACCGTTTACGAAGTCCCGTTCGAAAGTCCCGCCCATGCCGCGCTCGTCGCCTGGAAGACCGGCAATCTCCACCTTCCCGCGCAGATCTTCGATGGCTTCCTCCGCGTCCTCCACGACGAGTCGATGAAAAGCCTGCTCGACCGCGAAGGCTGGACCTACAGCGAACCGACGGTTCTCTTCCAACCGCTCAAAGCGATGGCCCATGCCGTCTGATCCGCCACGTAGCCGAACCGGCTGCGCCGTTCCGCTAGGGGCGTCCACCTCTACCTTCGATGCCTGAATCTGCAAACCCGCCGCACCCTGCCGGAACGACGCAGTCGTCCCGCTCCGTGGATCCCGTCCTGTGGCTGCTCCAAGCCAACGACTCGCAGTATCCCTCGGGAGCCTACGCGCATTCGTACGGCCTCGAGGAAATGGTCGAAGCCGGCGTGGTGACGGATGCCGCCGGGCTGGAGCGCTTCCTTGAAACGCAGATCATCCCGGCCCTGCTCACCTTCGAGCTGCCCTACTTCGCCCGAGCCCATGCCGCCGCGGGGCAAGCCGACCGCACCCTTCTGTTAGAGCTCGATGCCGAACTCGATGCCTGGCGCCTGCCCGCCGAAACCCGCGACGCCTCCCGCCGCATCGGCTCCCGCCGCCTCGAGCTGCTGCGCCAGCTCGCGCCGTCGCCGCTGGTCGAAAGCCACCACGCCGCCTGCCCCTTCAGCCACCACCTCGTCGTCACCGCGATCGAACTCGCCGCGCTGCCCGCCGGCCACGCCGCGCGAGCCTTCGCGTTCCAGACGGTCAGCGGCTTCGCCACCGCCTCGATGAAGCTGATGCGTCTCGGCCAAAGCGCCTGCCAGGCCGTGGTCCGCCGCTCGCTCGAGCTCCTCGGTGCGGAGCTCGATGCCGCCCTTTCCCGCCCGCCCGACGGGTGGTTCAATCCTTTGTTAGAAATCGCCTCACTCCGCCATGCCCGTGCCGATGCCCGACTCTTCATCTCCTGAATCTCCCGCCAAGCGTCCCTTCCGTCTCGGGGTCGGCG
>CAMCYK010000229.1 GCA_945883695.1 Akkermansia muciniphila
GCAGCCCTTCGGATCGCGGATCCGGTCGCTGATTCGCTTCACCTCCGCCTCCATCGCCTTCGCGGCCGCTTCGTAGACGAGTGGCGAATAATCGGGGAAAAGCGCTTTCACCCGGGCTGGCATTCTGACTTCGAGCTGAAGCTTCAGCAAAGGCGGCTGGAGGCAATTCACGACCACGCCCACGTTCACAACCTCTCCGGTTAGCGGATAGGGCACGAAACGGAGCAACGCGTAATTGCAGACGGCTTGGGTGGGGCTCATGGCAGTTTCCAGAAGGTCTCGGGATCCGTGAAGGGCAGCTTTAGGGCCGAGATTACCCGCTCCATGTCCAGTTGCACGGGCAAACTCTCGTCCCCGTCCAGGTGCAGCCACTCCCGCGGCAGTTCGGCAAAGATGGCCGGCACCTCCGCCAGCGCCGCCCTCAGGCGCGGCTCCATCCGCTCCCGGAAACCGGCCGGCCACCGCGTCAGCTTCCCGCCGAAGACGTGCGATCCGAAGAACCGCTCACGGGCGAAGTCCTCGTCGAATGCCAGGTTGAAATCATAAGCCCAGAGTTCCTCGCGCCGCGGCGGAGCCACTGTCGGGTCGCCGGCCCGGACTGAGTTCGGTTGCAGCGTCACCAATAGGTTCGGATTGCCGCCAAGCGCGGACAGCGTGCGGTCCTCATTCTGAAGCCACAGGTCGATCAGCAGCAGCATCGCCATCGTGTCTTCCCCCCAATCCTGCGCGGATGACCAAGTGAGCTCCTGCCCACCGACAATCAGCAAGGAAGCAAATACCCTCCCCGCACCGAGGTCCCGGATGTCCGGCCTGGCACTTGCCGCAACTAAAGCCTCGGGCACCTCCGCCATTCGGAAGGGAGGCAAATTTAGAACTTCACCCTCCACCAGGAGATTTGCCAAACGTGAGGCCACCCATTCGCAACACAGCGAATTCCCTCCGGCATACCGGCCTTTCACGCAATACATCAGCCGGTATCCCTGCCCGGAATCGGCACTGCAGTAGAACGGCTTCGTCGCCCCCTGTTCGGAACGCGCGATGACTCCGGTGATGATCATGGCCTCGATCATGCCTGGTATTCGAAAATAGGCACCTCCTCCACCGCGGATTCCGGCAGCTTCGGGTTCAAGCGCCGCACCGCCTCCGCCAAGCGCCCATCTTCCTCCCTCTCCCCATGCGAGAGGGCCGGGGTGAGGGTTCTTAAATCCTCCCGCTCCGCCGCCACGCCTTCCGGCGCGATCACCGCACCATGGACGTGATTCCACCCCGTGTCCTGGAACCACTGGATGGCGAGCTGTTCGAGTTGGTCTTCGGTGATCATTAGGGAGTCCCCACCTAAAAAACTATGCTATGGATTGTAAGTAAAACCCACACCCGATCTCACTGAGGTGGTCGTTCTGGTGCTGTTTCTTCAAGTAGCGCAAACCCAGTTGGAGAAGAAAGAGTTCGCGGCTGGCGCCCGGGAAGCAAGATGCCGCTTACTCGAACATACATTCCTTCCTGCTCATAAGCTCTAATGGCAATCGCATGATCGTGATGATTTAGAAACACTCTTGCCCGTAGAGTTTCACCTGTCTCTGCGAGCAGCAAACTCATCACAACATACCCCTCCCGATTTCCGTCCTCGTTCATTTCGCCTTCCAGTTTTTCCACTGTACCAACAAAAGAAGACGCGTCTTCCTCCTGGCCCGGAGTTAAGGCCCTTTGGATCTCTTCAATTCTAGCCGCATGTTCCCGCAGAAATCTTACCGAATGAGGGAATCTCTCGCTTACGGGTAATGGACGCCTCGGCGACCAACTTGGAATCACCTCAAGATTATTACCCATTGAGGCATCGATCAAATTAAGGAGTCCGTCGCAAAGATTTGATGTGACACCAGTTGGATCCGTCACGTCTGAAGCGTTAACTCTCGCCACCAAGCCTGCCACATCATCGCTGATGATCGCCCTATGCAGATTCGACATTCCGAGCATTGCGGTTTCCGTTACGCGTCGCGCGAACGGCGCATCGAAATTAAGCGCCCCTTGACCTTCGTTTAATCTCACCGCGTCAAGAGGGCATGAAACTTTCCAGATGAAGCTGCCCTGTTCCGTGTGCCCCATTTTACAAGCTGCGAGGAATTGCTCCGCGATTGTTCCGGACAACCTGGAATGATGAGGACGAACTCGCTGAACAGAGCAGGCCGCCGACATAATGACGCGCTTAATACCATCCAACATTGAGGCCCCCAGACTCATTGGAATTGAATCCAAGCCTCCCCCTGTCCGGAACAATCTAAATCTCAACTTATCCGCCTCCACATCGATCAAATTCTCAATGACTCTCTCTGATGAAGTTTTCTCGAACTCAACAATTTTAGATATAACGTTTCTGATTGCATCGAAATAATCAGGAGCCTCGTTGTCAATTGGCAGAACCAACTGAATAAATGCATTACTAGGATGATTGAGCACAAAAAGACCATCTCTAGTCGCCTCCGAGACAAAGTGCCACCCTAGAGCGCGGACATAGTCTCGAACGTTTGTCGGAGAAATTTCAGGAATGTTGTGCATGGCCTCTGTATGTTGGTCGATTTCCTAAAGCAATCTGGGCGGCGAGAGACTTTATCCCTTCAACACTAAAAATTTGATCTGATGGCAAATATACGGTTACACCTGTATCGTTTGTCGTATTGGGCGCGGTTACGAGAGAACTCCAATAGGCACCACGCTTCATTATGAGCTGTTCCGGTGTTTGGGTAATCCATTGATCGCGTTCGGCGGGCAAAAAGAGCACGGCCAGTATTCGAGGCACTGCATGACGGTCAACCCTGAGGGCATCGTAACGTTCTATCCCTTGAATTGCGTAGCTTAAGAACCCATTTCTTTCCGTCGGCTGCCGAACGGTGGCTTTTAATTGAACGGAAATTGTAATCTCCTTAAAGTAGCTTCCAGGGAAATCATCCCACACTGTAAGCCTCGCATCGATACCATGCGCATCAGATGCACGGCCCGCAACCTCGCATCCAATACCAGCACGTGATGCGATGGCATGCAAATAAGCATAGCTTAGCTGCTCCTCAATATCCTGTTCCGTCAATGGATTCATAGTTTTAATTATTTCAATAATTCTATTTTGCTGTTGGTGCTTGAACCTCCCCAGCCAACAGCTTGGGCAGAAGGGTGTCCCGGAGAGTGGCGAGAGTGTGAGATTGGTGTAGATTGGCGCGAATTTTGGAGAGTAGAGGTTCAACCGCTTTATCAAATGCAATCGTGAGTTCCTTGTTCGGGAAAACGCAGTCTAGACTTTCAAAAGTGCGGGTGGTTATCGTGTCGAAGACCGAGCCATGGGCGTTTTGCTGAAGTCGAACCGTTGCTTCACGCACCAAGTAATAAGCGAAGAAATCGCCGTAGCCAGAAATCCCACGGATTCCATAGCAAGATTGGTTCATCGCCATGGGAACACCGGTGAGTGCAAGCTTACCCACTGTTCCACGGGCACTGATGATCGTCGTTTTCTCAGGACAGATTTTTGCAGCACTGTTTGCAATGCCCTGCTCAGTCACCGACTTATCGGTCTGAATCACCCAAACGTCAGTTTCAGTGGGCGCATCTCGAACGGAATACCACGGGACGTCACCATCCCAATAAGTTGGCTCTGAAGTTTTCGGAGTGCCCCCGCTGAGCAATTCGATTTTCTTCGAAAGCGAACAAACTTCCCAACCGATCGGAATTTCACCAATCGCTGAATCTTCGAGCGAATCAGGGAACAGGGAATCTTCCGGTCGTTTGGCTCCGCCTTCGGAATTCCTTCGGACGGGATCGAAATTCACGAACCAGCTTTGGAAGAGTGTCCGGGCCATCGCCTCCAGCGTGGCGTTCATCCTGCGGTTCAATTCGATCTTGTCGTCCAACGTGCCGAGAATGTGGGCGATGCGCTTTTGTTCCTGAAGCGGTGGAACAGGAATTTTCATCGTCCTGTAATCGTCGCGCCGAACAAAATCGCGAGCGCTACCGGACGCCCACCCAAGTCTTTGAGCTACCGTGTGGCGGAATGCATATTGAAGATATCGTTTATCGCAAAGGCCTTCGCGACCACGAATTCTCCACATATTTTGATTAAGCAACGCAGGAAGCGATTCGCGACGGACATACCCGACCTTTCCGAGCGTGGCACCGACCATCACAAAAAGCGTGTCGTGTTCCTGAAGTTCAAACCGCTTGTATTGATCACATTTTTCAAGAGGAAGGAACGCCGCATCTTTTCGATGGATTGAGCCATCATCATCAATGTTCAGAGTACGAAGAACAAATCGTCCGTCTGGAGAATAATCGCCGCTCTTGAACGCAAATCCCCCGCTTAGGTCCGCGACTTCTTCAAGAGGTTGTTCTGGATAGTCACTCGCCATATCCAAGACTCTCAAGGTTTGCGGAGATTGCCTCCTGAAGTTGTGCGGATTCTTGGAACTGCCCCTTCAACTCTGACGCGAGGCAAGCCATCTTCTCTTCAAATGGAGCGCCATCATCAATGATGTCCTCGGCTCCCACGTAACGCCCGGGCGAGAGAACATGTCCGTGAGTCCTTATTTCCTTAAGATCGGAAGATTTGCAGAAGCCTGCCACGTCGCCACTAATTCCAGTCCTCCACTCGCGGAACGATCCTGCGATTTTCTCGATGTCCTCCCGCGTAAAATCCCGCAACACGCGGTCCTTCATGAAGCCGAGCTTGCGCGCGTCGATGAAGAGCGTTTCGCCGCGGCGGTCGCGCAGGGCGGCGGCACCGGGACGGGAGCGCTTGGCTTTGTTTCTCGTGAGGAACCAGATGCACGCGGGAATCTGGGTATTGGTGAAGAGCTGGCCGGGCAGGGCGACCATGCACTCGACGAGATCCGCCTCGATCAAGGCGCGGCGGATGTCGCCCTCGCCGCTGGAATTCGAACTCATCGAGCCATTGGCGAGCAGCAGCGCCATCGAGCCATTCGGCGCGAGGTGGTGGAGCATGTGCTGGACCCAGGCGAAGTTGGCATTCCCCTGCGGCGGCGTGCCGTATTTGCCCCGTTTCTTGTAGAAGATAGCGTGCGGGGCTGTCTCCGCTGCGCTCCGGCTCCAGCGGGCGTCGCCCTCCAGCTTGCCGTCCCACCATTCCTTGATGTTGAACGGCGGATTCGCCATCACGAAGTCGGCGCGGAGGTCCGGGTGCTGGTCGCGGGTAAAAGTGTCCGCCGGTTCCTTGCCGAAGTCGATGCCGCGGATGGCCATGTTCATCGCCGCCAGCCGCCAGGTGGTGGGATTGCTTTCCTGCCCGAAGACCATGATGTCGCCGATGGTGCAGCCGTGGTTGACTCGCGCCCCCGCGCTCGCCCTGCGGGTCCCACTATCGTGGGATCTGTCTCCCTCCGTTCGGCTCTCAATGAAGCGCATGGATTGCACGAAAAAGCCGCCGGAGCCCATCGCGGGATCATAGACGCGGCCCTGATAGGGCTCGATCATTTCCACGATGAGGCTGACGATGGACTTGGGCGTGAAGTATTGGCCGCCCTTTTTCCCCTCCGCCAGGGCGAACTGGCCGAGGAAGTATTCGTAAACGTGGCCGAGGATGTCCTTCGCGTGAAGGTCCGCGTGCTGGAACGGGATGGTGGCGATGAGGTCAATGAGCCCCGCGAGGTTCGCCGGATCGATCTGGAGCTGGGTATAGTTCTTGTTGAGGACGTTCTTTCGGTTGATTCGCGCCCCCGCGCGAACCCTCCGGGCTGCCCTCCGGGGCAGTCTATGTCGCTCCGCTCCATTCGGGTTCTCCTTCTCCACCGCCTCCAGCGCGTCGTCGATGAGCCGGCCGATGGAGGTGATCTTGTAAACCGCCTTCCCCTCGCCCGCCGTCAGCTCGCTGCCCGGCGGCAGCTTGGCGCTGGATTGCAGGGTCTTCCAGCGCGCCAGCGGCGGCACCCACAAGACGTTCTTCTCCGTGTAGTAGTCGCGCTCCTCCTGCTCGCCCCGGACCGCCGCCTCATGGTCGGCCGGGGTGGCGTAGCCGGCAGAGTCCAGATAGAAGTCGCTGGCGGGGTCGTTCACCATCGCCGCGATCTCCGCCTGCCGCTGGGCGAAGGAGTCGGAGACGTATTTGAGGAAGATCAGTCCGAGGACGGCGTGCTTGTAAACGGCGGCGTCGAGGTTCGACCGCAGCTTGTCGGCAGCGGTCCACAGCTTCTTGTCGAGCTCGCGGAGGAAGGTCTGGGAATCGGAGGCGGCCATTCAGGGAGGGAAAGTAAAGAGACCTTAGGCAAAAGGGTGGGCGGGGGAAGGAGAAAGACACGCTGCTTTGGCGCGCCGGAGGCCCGATGGAACGTGAACGCGAGGTTGGAATCACCCGCGCTTCATCCGGCGGCCCTCCGGGACGCGACCAGGCGGGCGGACGCCATCCGGTGGCTTACGCCCACCGGCTACATTCTGATGCCCCTCCCAGGGCAGGCTGACTGCCACCTCACTGGCCGACCGAAGCATCGACTCGCAGGCTCACCGGCTCACCGGCCCACCGGCCCACCGGCCCACCGGCCCACCGGCCCACCGGCCCACCGGCCCACCGGCCCACCGGCCCACCGACCCACCGACCCACCGGCTCACCGGCTCACCGCGCCGCCACCAGGTCATACCCGCGCCAGTCGCCGATGGTGACCTCCGCGAACTCGCCGACCGGCAGCTTCTCGTCGACATGCACCGAGCCGTCGATCTCCGGCGCGTCCCAGGCGGTGCGGCCGACGCCTTGCTCCTCGACCAGCACGCGGACCCGCTTGCCGACCTGCTGCTGGTTCACCTCCCCGGCGACCTTTTGCAGCTCGGCCATCGCGCGGCTCCAGCGGCTCTTGCGGGTGGCGTGATGAAGGTGACCGTCCATCTTGTGGGCGCGGGTCCCCTCCTCCTTCGAATACTGGAACACCCCGGCCCGCTCGAAGCGGAACTCGCGGATGAACTCGAGCAGCTCCTGGAAGTCCTCCTCGGTCTCGCCGGGGAAGCCTACGATGAACGTCGTACGAATCCCCAGCCCCGGGATCCCGGCGCGCATCCGGCGCAGCAGGTCGCGGATGTAGCCGCCGCTGGTAACCCGTTTCATCGCGGTCAGCATGCGGTCGGAGATGTGCTGGAGCGGGATGTCGACGTACTTCGCCACCTTGTCGCACTCGGCAATGGTCTGGATCAGCTCGTCCGACCAATGCGCCGGGTGGGTGTAGAGCAGCCGCACCCAGAAGTCGCCTTCGAGGGAGTTGATGGCGCGCAGCAGCGTGGAAAGCGATTCACCCTTGCTCGAGTCGACCGGCGAGTTCGGCTTCGGCCGGTCGCCTTCCCACTGGTCCATGCCGAAGTAGGTGGTGTCCTGGGAAATCAGGTTGATCTCCTTCACGCCGGACTTCACCAGCGCTTCGACCTCGCGGACCACGGAGTCCTGGGTCCGCGACCGATGCCGTCCGCGGATCTGCGGGATGATGCAGAAGGTGCAGGTGTGGTTGCAGCCCTCGGCGATCTTGACGTAGGCGAAATGGTCCGGCGTCAGGCGGAAGCGCGGCGTGGTGTAGTCCGGGACATACTTCGGCTTGAGCGTCACGTAGTCGCGCGGGTCCTCGGTCGCGGAGTTCTCCTCCTTCGGCGCGGGCCGCTTGCCGAGCAGGTTCTCGATGATCGGCGCGACCTTGGTGATCTGGTCGAGCCCGATGAAGGCGTCGACTTCCGGCATGATGCCCGGCAGGTCCTTGGCGAAGCGCTGCGACAGGCAGCCGGCGACGATGATCTTCTGCCGCGCCCGGTCGGGATCCGCGGTGCGGGCGTTGACCGCGCCGAAGACGGCGTCGATCGACTCCTGCTTGGCCATGTCGATGAACGAGCAGGTGTTGACGATCAGCACGTCGGCCAGTTCGGCCTCCGAGGTGAGGGACATGCCGGCTTCGGCGAGGTGACCCATCATGACTTCGGAGTCGATGAGGTTCTTCGCGCAGCCCAGGGCGATGAGACCGACGGTGGTGGACATGGAATGGCAGGAAAGACACCAGAGACCAGAGACAAGAAACAAGAGATGAAATGGCGAAACGTGCCTGCTGCCGTTCTACTCTCGCCGGACTTGGGATTCTGGACTCTGGTTTCTGGACTCTGGTTTCTGGACTCTGGTTTCTTAGAACGGCGGCTCGAGGATCAGTTCGTCGCCGGCCTGGGGCTGGGCCTCGAGAAAGGCGCCCAGCGGATTGGCGATCGCGCCCTCGATGCTCATCTCACCCACCCTGAGCTTGCCGAGGATGCCGGTGTTGCGGCGGATGCAGAGGATCGTGCCGGGCTGGACGTTGTCCGGCATCATGACGTCGATGGTGGCGAAGCCGCCAAACTCGGGGTCCTCGACCCACTCCTTGATCCGGGCGATCACCAGCGAATCGCGGATCATGCGGGCCCGGCGGGCCTCCTGGTCGCGACCTTCGAGCATCTTGCCACCGACGAAGGCGGCCTCGCGGTCGGCCGTTTCGGCATCGCGCTCGGCCTTTTCCTTCTCCATCTGGAGCTCGGCGATCTGTTCCTGCATCGCGGCGATCTCCGCCGGAGCGGCGGCCGGGGCCTGTGCGACGACCGGCGGGGCTTGCGCGGCGGCCTCCTGGATCATCATCCGCTGCTTCTCGATCTGCAGCCGGTCCTGTTCCAGCCGCAGTTCCTCGATCTGCCGGAGCAGCTCGGCCTGTTCGTTCTTGGCGACCGGCTTCACCGGCGCGTTGGAGTTGTTGTACGAAACGGCGAGGGCCCCGAGCAGCAACGCCACCGTCGCACCAAGCAGAATCTTGAGCGTGTCCATGGGGGCGGAGGGTGCGCGGCCCCCGCCCGCTTGTCAACGCGGCGGCAAGGGGGGGAATTTGCGGACCTTGATCCGCCGCCACAGCCGCCGGTCGAAGGAGTCGCCGAAGCAGTCCTCCCAGCGGTCGAGGGCCGCCCGGGTCAGCGAATCCCCGCCGACCAGCGTTTCATTCTGGCTATCGTGGGTGGTCACGCTGCGGACGACGTCAAATCCCTGGCGGAAGGCGCCGCGGGTCCGGCTCTGGATCGCCCGGTGACCCTGGCCGTTGACCAGATTCGCCAGCACCAGGCCGCCCGGCTTGAGCAGCCGCTTGAGCGCGGAAATCTG
>CAMCYK010000230.1 GCA_945883695.1 Akkermansia muciniphila
CGATGGCCGCGAACAGGAAGGCGTCTTCATCCCGCGCCGCGATACCGGCTCGCTGCCGAACCACCTCGCCGGCGGCCGGGTTTTCCCGGGCGAACACCACCTCGCGGATTTCGACATCACCGACCGCGACGCTCACCTCGAGATCGCCATCCAGTCGCGCGACCAAGCGATGAGCATCCGCCTCGCCGCCCGCGAAACGCCCGATTTCCCGGCGAGTTCCTGCTTCGGCTCGCTGGCGGAATCGTCCGCATTTTTCGAGCCGGGCAGCGTCGGCTTCTCCGTCACCCGCGACTGCTGCCGGCTCGATGGCATCCGCCTGGAAACCCATCACTGGCAGGTCCACAACCTGGCCGTCGAGAAGGTCGAATCCTCTTTTTTCGACAATCCCGCCACCTTCCCGCCCGGCAGCGCCGTCTTCGACCACGCCCTGATCATGCGCGACATCCCGCACGACTGGCACGAAGTCGGCGCGATGACCCTCCCGGCCCACGCCTAACCGATCTCCCCTGTCTCTCTTGGCACTTGGAACTTCCCCGCCGCCCACACGCCGCTTGCATGCGCGGCCCCCTTTCCTAAAGTCCGCCGCGGATGTCCCAGCCCCTTGTCATCGCCGGCCGCGAGTTCTCTTCCCGCCTCCTCACCGGCACCGGGAAATTCTCTTCCAACGAGTCGATGCGCGACGCCCTCGCCGCCTCCGGCACCCGCATCGTCACCGTCGCCCTGCGCCGCGCCGACCTCAGCGGCAAGGCCGATCCCTACGCCAACATCCTCGATTTCATCGATCCCGAGAAATACCTGCTCCTCCCCAACACCAGCGGCGCGATGAACGCCGAGGAAGCCGTCCGCCTCGCCCGCCTCGCCGCCGCCGCCGGCCTGCCGAAGTGGATCAAGCTCGAGATCCACCCGGATCCGACCTACCTCCTGCCCGATCCGATCGAAACGCTGAAGGCCGCCGAAATCCTGGTGAAGGAAGGCTTCATCGTGCTGCCCTACATCAACGCCGACCCGGTCCTTGCCAAGCGCCTCCAGGAAGCCGGCACCGCCACCGTGATGCCGCTCGGCTCGCCGATCGGCTCGAACCGCGGCGTCGCGACCCGCGACCAGATCCGGATCATCGTCGAACAGGCGATCGTCCCGGTGATCGTCGATGCCGGCCTCGGCGCTCCCAGCCACGCCGCCGAAGCGATGGAGCTCGGTGCCGACGCGGTGTTGATCAACACCGCCATCGCCATCGCCGCGGACCCCGTCCGGATGGCCATCGCCTTCAAAAAAGCCGTCGAAGCCGGCCGCGAAGCCTGGGAACTCGGCCTGCCGGAGCCCTCCGACCACGCCTCCGCCACCAGCCCGCTCACCGGCTTCCTCGCCTCGTGAATCCATCGCGTTCGGCCTCGTGCCGTCCGCCTTCGTGGCGGCCGCCTTGGACTGCGCGCAGCCTGCTGCCGCTTTCCGTCCGGCAGCCTGCTGACGAATCCGGCCCGCACTCCATGGGCCTTGCCGGATTCCCTCCTCCCCGCTACCCACGGGCATGGCCCGACGTTCCTTCAGCTTGATGCTTGCCTGGCGCTACCTCAACCCGCGCCGGGCCATGCTTTCCGCGGTGACCCTGATCTCGGTCACCGGCGTGCTGCTCGGCGTGCTGGTGCTGGTGGTCGTGATGGCGGTTTATGCCGGACTCGAACGCGAGGTGAAGGGCCGCCTGCTCGGCTTCACGCCGCACATCCGGCTCGAACCCGCGACCTACGGCGATGACTTCCGGGATTCGATCACCAACTGGCGCGAGACCGCCGCCGAAGTGGCCAAGCAACCCGGCGTCCAATCCGCCACCGCCTTCGTGCAGGAATACGTGCTGATGGTCGACATGGGAACCAAGAAGCGCCCGGTCTTCTTCCGCGGCGTCGATACCGAAGACCCCGCCCAGGTCGCCGGCATCGACCTCATGCTCGACCGCGAGGACTACCCCGACGGCACCTCGGACATGGGCCTCGACAACCGGGTGGTCATTTCTTCCATCCTCGCCCGCCAGTTCGGCCTCGTGCCCGGCGACACGGTGAAGTTCCTCTCCGCCCAGAACCTCACCGAGGTGGAACGCATCAACCGGATCACCAACCGGCCCCCGGTCCGCGAGGAGTTCGCCGCGGAACTCGCCGCCGCGCGCGAGCTGCTCAAAACGTCGTTCGTGGCCCGCGCCGGCAAGTTGAGCCTCGGCGAATTGGCGTATCTCGCGCTTTACGAGCCGCTCTACGCCATCCACCGCCAGGAGATCCGCGATCCGGAGAAGGAAATCATCGGCCAGTTCCTCATGCTGCTCGATCCCGAGCCCGAGGAAGACGGCAGCGTCCTCCTCGACCCCGGCGTCCCGGCGGAAGCCGCGGGCCTGCTCGACCTGCTCGACGGCCTCGATGTCGACAAGATGGACGCGGCGATCTTCAAGTCGTTCAAGGAGATCGTCCTGCCGAAAGAGGCGGTCATCGTCGGGGTCTATCAGGCCTCCCAGATGGCGCTGATGCCGGATGTCTTCATGCCGCTCCCGCTGGCCCAGGATCTCGCCGGCCTGGACGGCGCGGTGCAGGGCATCGCCGTCCGGCTCGACGATGCCTACCAGGCCGACAAGATGGTCGGCCAGCTCATGTCCGTGGTCCCCGCGGACTGGCAGGCCATCACCTGGATGGAGGAGTTCGGCGATTTCTCCCGGCTCATCAACCAGCAGCGCATGATGATGTATTTCGCGCTGTCCTTCATCATCCTGGTCTCCGCCTTTTCGATGATGGCGGTGATGTTCACGGTGACGATCCAGAAGCGCCGCGAGATCGGCGTGATGAAAGCCCTCGGCGCCGCGCCCGGACAGATCGTCTGGGTCTTCGTTTATCAGGGAATGATCCTCGGCTTCCTCGGTTCCCTGCTCGGCGTCGCGCTCGGCCTGCTGGTGATCCGCTTCCGCGGCGGCGTCCAGGTGCTGTTCCGCCAGTTCGGCTTCGATCCCTTCCCGAAGTCCTTCACGACCTCCTCGGTCCTGCCCGCCCACATCAACCCGGTGGAAATCACCGTCATCGCCGTCTGTGCCTTCATCCTCTGCGCCATCGCCGCCTTCGTCCCCGCTTACTTCGCCTCCCGCAGCGATGCCGCGAAATCGCTGCGGAACCTGTAGCACGGGGGCGTTTCCTCAGTGACATTCGCGTCACTCTCCCTAACCGCCTCGAATTCTCCCCACCTTTTATAGTGGCCTCATAACTGGACTTTGTCTGGAATGCGGCCGTTGTGAAGGAGATCTGGGACCTCGCCATCAGCCCGCCGATGCTGCCGTTGACCATTCTGTTGGTCCCGGTCGCGCTGTTCTGGCTCTTGAGTATCATCGGCGCGGTGGACCACGACCTGTTCGCGGTCGACATGGACGGCCACGACGGCTCGCCCCATCACGACCACCCGGTCTTCGAGTGGATCCACGGCTCGCTGCGGATCCTCAACGCGCGGGAGATCCCGGTGATGATCGTGCTATCGGTCCTGATCATCTTCCTCTGGGGCTGCGCGATGCTCGGCAACTTGTGGTTCAATCCAGCCGGCACGGGCTGGCGCGGCGGACTGGTCTCGGTCGGCGCCTTGTTCACCGCGGTGGTCTTCACCCGCTTTGCCGTCTCCCCCTTGAAGCCGCTTTTCCGACTCGTCCAGGACGATCCCGAAACCGGGCCGCCGGTCGTCGGCCGCACCGGCACCGTCCGCACCGCGTTCGTCACCGAACGCGAGGGCCAGGTCGAAGTCGATCACCGCGGCGCGCCGCTGCTCCTCCACGCCCGCACCGCGGAAGGCTCGCCGCCGCTTTCCCGCGGCACCGCCATCCTCGTCATCCATCACGACTCCGAATCCGGCATTCACATCGTCCGCGCTCTCTAACCTGATCTCCCTACCCCACCCCGACCCATGAATCCCATCACATCCCTCCCGCTCGCGGCCATTGAACCCGCCGTCCTCATCGCCATGGTGATCGGCGCCGCCTTGGTCGTGATCATCGCCGGCGCCGTCGTGTTCTCGATGTTCTACCGCAAGGCCCAGCGCGGCCAGGCGCTCATCAAGACCGGCGTCGGCGGCACCAAGGTCAGCTTCAACGGCATGACCGTGATCCCCGTGCTCCAACGACTGGAAACCATCGATATCTCCCTCAAGCGCGTCGAGATCGACCGGACCGCGAAAAACGGCCTGATCTGCAAGGACAACATGCGCGCCGACATCAAGGTCGCCTTCTTCGTCCGCGTGAACCAGACCGAGGATGACGTGCTGCGCGTCGCCCAGTCGGTCGGCTGCGAACGCGCGTCGAACACCGATGAAATCCGCACGCTGTTCGACGCGAAGTTCTCCGAAGCGCTCAAGACCGTCGGCAAGCGCTTCGACTTCACCGAACTCTACGAAGAGCGTGAGACCTTCCGCGACGAGATCATCAAGATCATCGGCACCAACCTCAACGGCTTCGTCCTCGACGACGCCGCGATCGACTACCTCGAGCAGACCCCGATCGAAGCGCTCGATCCCGACAACATTCTCGACGCCCAGGGCATCAAGAAGATCACCGAGCTGACCGCGATCCAGGCCAAGCTTTCCAACAACATCCAGCGCGACAAGGAGCGCGTCATCAAGCAGCAGGACGTCGAGGCCCGCGAGGCGATCCTCGAGCTCGAACGGCAGCTCGCCGAAACCGAAGCCAAGCAGATGCGCGAGGTCGAGAGCGTGAAGGCCCGCGAGGAGGCGGAAACGATGAAGGTCCGCGAGGAAGAGCGCCAGAAGGGCCAGCGCGCGCGCATCGCCGCCGACGAGGAAATCGAGGTCGCGACCCAGAACAAGGACCGCCAAGTGCTCGTCGCCCAGCGCAACAAGGAGCGCACCGATGTGGTTGAAGTCGAACGCGTGAAGCGCGACCAGCAACTCGAATCGATCGAGCGCGAACGCGTCACCACACTCAAGTCGATCGAGAAGGAGAAGGCCGTCGAAGTGGAGAAGAAGCTGATCCAGGACGTGATCAAGGAACGCGTCGCGGTCGAGAAGCTCGTCGTCATCGAGCAGGAGCGGATCAAGGACACCGAGGCCTTCGCCGGCGCCGACCGCGCCAAGCAGGTGATGGTCACCCAGGCCGAGGCGCTGGCGCAGGAAGAACTGATCCGCAAGGTCAAGGAAGCCGAGGGCTCGCAGGAGGCCGCCAAGCTCCGCGCCGACCAGGATCTCTACGAGCGCGTCAAGTCGGCCGAGGCCTCCAAGAAGTCCGCCGAACTCAAGGCGGAGGAAATCGTCATCGCCGCCGAAGCCGAGGAAAGCGCCAGCCAGAAGCAGTCGCACGCCAAGCAGATGATGGCCGAGGCGACCGCCAAGGAAGCCGCCGCCGTGGGCCTCGGCGAGGTGGAAGTCATGGTCGCCACCGCCGATGCCACCCAGAAGCAGGGCACCGCCGACGCGGAGGTCAGCCGCCTGAAATTCCAGGCCGAAGCCGAGGGCATCACCAGGAAGGCCGAGGCGATGAAGCTGCTCGAGGAAGCCGGCCAGTCGCACGAGGAATTCAAGCTCCGCCTCGACAAGGAGAAGGCCGTCGACCTCGCCGGCATCCACATCCAGAAGGACATCGCCGAAGCCCAGGCCCGCGTCATGGGCGAGGCGATGAAGTCGGCCAAAATCGAGATCATCGGTGGCGAAGGCAAGTTCTTCGAACAGATCGCCGGTGCCATCTCCCGCGGCAAGTCGGTCGACCGCATGGTCTCCAACAGCGAAGTCCTGAGCGACGTGAAGGAGACCTTCTTCAACGGCGACCCGGACTACTTCAAAGCCCAGCTCCGCGAGTGGGCCGCGCAGTTCGGCGTCAGCAGCGAGGACGTCAAGAACCTCACCGTCGGCGCCGCCCTCGCCCAGTTCCTCGGCAGCGCCAGCGGCGAAACCCGCAGCAAGCTGATCCGCCTGTTAGGCGCCGCCGACCGCTTCGGCCTGGCGGATGAGAAGGCTTCCAAGGTGCTTGGATGAGATCGTGATCCGGGCCGATGAAGGAACCGCGAAAAAACGCGAAATACGCGAAATTTGAAAGCCATGAAGAGATCCATGATCCAACAGTCCTCACCTCCATCTCTTCAAATTTCGCGGCCTTTCGCGTGATCTAGCGGTCGATTGCCTTTCCCCTCCCAACCCTCCCAACCAATGAACGAACTGATCTACAAACAAGAGTGCTACGAAATCATGGGTGCCTGCTTCGAGGTGTACAAAGAAATGGGCGTCGGTTTCTCTGAACCCGTCTTTCACGAGTGCCTCGAAAAGGAATTCCGCCGCAGGAACATCCCTTACGTTCACCACGCCGGCCTCGCCCTGACCTACAAGGGCGAGCCTTTGAAACAATCCTACCAAGCCGACTTCGTTCTGTACTCGAAGATCGTGCTTGAGGTGAAGGTCGCGAAACGACTCGACGACGTCCACCGCGCCCAGCTGATCAACTACCTCAAGGCCACCGGCTTCCAACTCGGCCTCCTGGTGAACTACGGCCGCCTTGGCGGCCTCGAATGGGAACGCATCGTCCTGACCGATTGGCTCCGCGACCAAGCCGCGCCCCCCGATCTCACCTGATTTCCCTGCCTTTCAGATTTCGCGCCCATTCGCGTTCTTTCGCGGTTCATCCCATGCCCGACTCACCCCCCAAACCCGACCAGCTCGAAGGCGGCGCGTATGAAGTCATCCGCGCCC
The DNA here is from genome assembly GCA_945883695.1 of Akkermansia muciniphila. GTDB lineage: Bacteria > Verrucomicrobiota > Verrucomicrobiia > Verrucomicrobiales > Akkermansiaceae > Haloferula > Haloferula muciniphila_A. The sequence continues at coordinate 6,697 of CAMCYK010000230.1, forward strand.
GGCTCGACAAGCACGCCGCCACCCTCCGCAAGCAAGCCAAGTCTCCCCATCTCACCTGACTTCCCTGCCTTTCAGATTTCGCGCCCATTCGCGTTCTTTCGCGGTTCATCCCATGCCCGACTCACCCCCAAAACCCGACCAGCTCGAAGGCGGCGCGTATGAAGTCATCCGCGCCCGGCTCGACAAGCACGCCGCCACCCTCCGCAGCGGCCTCGACGCGCTGAACGCCGAACGCCTCGAGGTCTTCGGCGGCATCCAGACCGCCCTGCTCGGCACCGAACGCGTCGCCACCGAGCACAACTGCGTCGCCCGCGACCTCGTCGCCGTCGGCAAACACCGCTTCCTCTTCGGCTACAACATCCAGTTCGGCCTCAAGCAGACGACCGACATCAAGGACGTCTTCGCCGCCTACGACTACAACCCGGAAACCCGCGGCTTCACCGAGCTGCCGGTCGATCAGGTCCTCGCCGACCCGCGCTTCGCGGAGGACTTCGCCTACCTCTTCAAATACTACCGCGAGGCCGTCTTCCAGAAGTTCATGGTCATCGGACCCCATCTCTACCTGAAGATGCGGTCCGGCAAGACGATCAACGACATCAAGGCCTTCAAGTGGCGTGTCAACTCGAACGGCAGCCTCGAATACCTCGGCAACCGCTTCGACCACGAGGTCGTCTATCCCGCCCAGCAGGAGTTCCAGTGGCAGCGCGCCCACCGCGGGATGCACCGCGGCGGGATGCACCCGCACGTCTCGATCGAGGACCGCGTCTTCGTCGAGACGGTCGGCGGCGACCTCACGATCAAGATCGAGGACAACACCGCCAGCGGCCACGGTATTTACTCCGAACCGGTCACCGAAAGCGACCAGACGCTCGACGACGCGGAGATCTTCTACGCCATCGTCGGCTCCCTGATCCTGCTGAAAATCCTCCCCTACCGCGAAAGCCTCCACCGCCACCTGGTCTTCAACGACAAGACCAAGACCGTCCACCGCATCGACGCGATCGGCGACTCCTGCGTGCTGCTGCCCGACGACCACGGCATCATCTTCGCCAACGGCTACCTGCTCCAGACCGGCGAGGTGAAGACCTTCGACCACGGCATCCTCGACATGCGCTTCGAGCGCAAGGTCGCCAGCTCGAACGGCGAGGACTTCCTCTACTCGTTCTACAACCGCGCCGTCGGCGATTACGTCCTGCTTTCCTACAACCGGATCCAGCAGTCGGTCGATACCCCCATCGTCTGCTCCGGCTACTCGCTCTTCGGCGACGGCCAGCTCGTGCTGTTCCGCGGCGACGGCCAGCCGCAGCGCCACCACGCGCTCCAGGTATGGCAAACGCCGTACTTGAACGACGAGACCAGCACCGCCGCCGCGACCAACAAGGACTCCTATCTCTTCAAGGTCGGCAATCCCGAACTGGTCCGCGGCATGGCCGAGTCGCGCGAGCTGCTCACGCTGCTGCAGAAGGACGACTCCTTCGCCGGACTCTACCTCGACATCGTCAAACGCTCCGGCGACCTGCTCGACGCCTACTTCTGGCTCGACCGCGCCGAATGCCAGTCGCTCGCCGTGCCCCTCCGCGAGATCAAGAAAGCCGGCCAGACCGCCATCGGCGAGTTCGAGAAAGTCCAGAAACTCCGCGCCGTCGCCAGCGAACGCAGCACCGCCGTCCGCGCGGCCGTCGAAAAGCTCATCCGCGAGACCCAGACCTCGCCGCCCGACGCGCTCCACGGCTTCGTCCATCAGCTCGCCGGCCTCCGCAAGCTGCGCGGCGAGATCATCGCCTTGCGCGATGTCCGCTACACCGAACCCGCCGTCATCGATGCCTTCGAAAAGGAAGTCGTCGAGACCTCCGACGCCGTTTCTAACAAGACCGTCGAATTCCTGTTAGCCGACGACTCCCTCAAGTCCTACGCCGCCTCCATCGACACCCAGGAAGCCGCGCTGGCGAAGATCGCCAAGGTCACCGAAGCCGACGAGGTCGCCACCGCCCTCGACCAGGCCGCGACCGAACTCGGAATGCTGATCGAGATCGTCGGCGGCCTTAAAATCGCCGACGCGACCCAGACCACCGCGATCATCGAGCGCATCTCCGCCCTCTACGCCCGCCTCAATGGCACCCGCGGCTCCCTGCGCAACAAGCGGCGCGAGCTGTCGCGCGGCGAAGGCGAGGCCCAGTTCGCGGCCCAGATGAAGCTGCTCTCGCAGGCCCTGGCGAACTACCTCGACCTCTGCGACACGCCGGAGAAGGTCGACGAATCGCTGACCCGCCTGATGGTCCAGGTCGAGGAGCTCGAAGGGAAGTTCGCCGAGTTCGACGAATACATCGAGCAGATCGCCGTCCGCCGCGAGGAGATCTACGACGCCTTCG
>CAMCYK010000231.1 GCA_945883695.1 Akkermansia muciniphila
TCGTCGCGCTCCTCCTCGTGATCGCGCTCTACGCCGCTCCGTGGCTGCTTCCGTCGAGGGAAGACGCGGTGGAAAGCTCGTTTGATCTGACCCGGAAGGTCTCCAAGGCGGCCGCCATTCTGCCGTCGCGGCCGGAAGGAGGCACCGATGCCCGCCAGCAATTCGAGGAGAACCGGACCGCCCTGATCGAAGCGCCGGCAGGCCTCGCTGAAAACGCCCGACGGCGGCTCGCCGCCTGCCGACCTGGCGGCGGAGGTCCGCCGGCTCGAAGCCCGCGACCGCGAACTGCGCGAACTCCTCCGCCCCGGCGATCCCCCTTCGAAGGAACAGCCCTGAAGGGCGAAAGTGATGGGATCACCTGCATGGCTCCGTGATTCGGAAAAAATCCGAATTCTCGCGACATCCTGCCACAAGCGCCGGCGGATCTTTAAGCAAGGGATGAGGACAGGGCCGCCGGACGCTCCGGGGACCGCGATCCACAGCAACACAATCCACCAAATCAGAAAGGTCACATCATGAAATCAAGCTCCGTCATCCTCCTCTCCGCCCTCATCCATTCGGTCGCCGGCTTCACGTCAACCGCGGCCCAGGACAAGCCGCAACCGGCTCCCGCCGCGGAGGGTGCCGCCGTCGTCGAACGCACGCTGAGCGAGGAAGAGATGACACGTCTCGAAAAAGCGGTGGCCGACAGCGATCTGGTGGCGGCCGTCAACCTCGGCCCCGCCCGATTCACGGGTGCCGTGCATGTGCATGAGGCGAAAGCAACGAAGATATACAAGGGTCAGCCCAAGATGTCTTCCGTCTTTGCCATGATCCACCGGGACAAGACGGCCCCGCCTCCTGCAGGCCAGGCGCCCGTCAATCCCTTGCCCAAAATCGCCCCCGGCGACTACATCGTGGTCCTTGAGCGCCATGAAGTCACCAGCTCGCTGCCTGCGGCCGGGAAGACCTACAACTACACTATCAAGCACGACAAACTCTCGCACTTCGCCTGGGAGAAGGACTCACCCGAGGCCCAATACCTGCGGGAATTGCTGGCCCGGTAATCTCCGTAACCTCGCGCTCACGATGGCTCAGGAACCCGTGTCACCGCCCGCTTCCTTCCCCTTGCCCGGTGCGAACAGGAAAGCCAAGGCATCCAGCCTCACCTCATCCCGCGCCACCACCTCCAGGCCTGGGACGGCGATCTAACGACTGAGACCTTCAGGCTCAAAATCAATCCCGCCAACCGAATGGTAACGCCGCGCGGATCACCCGTACCACTTCCACGAAGTCAGCCGACACTCCGGTGAGTCCATTCCGGTTCAAGAACGCTTTCCACATCGCCTGCTTCAGACGGCCGAATTCATCACTCAACCCGGTGGGACATTCCGAGGGAAAGGCCGTGCCGCGACGCTGGAAGGTGGCGTGGATGCTGACCACCAACTGGCTCTGATCGAGCTGGTCGCCGGTGAGCAAGAAGTGCAGGTCGAAGAAGTCCTTCAGCCGGCTGTTCTGAAGATCCAGCACTACCAGCGCCTCCAGCTTCTCCGCGACCACCGTCTCCGGCGGATAGACCCGGATCACCGGGGCCGGCAGGGTGCCGAGCAGCACCGGGAACTCGCGTTCCTGCGGCGGCGGATCCACGGCATCGCCAAAGCCGACGTCCACCTGGATCGGGATACGGATGTTGCCCAAGCGCGCGGTCATCCTCACCCGGACTCCTCCATACGACGCGTCCTCACGAATCGGCTCGACCACCGGGTCGCTAAACAGCAGACCATCGTTGGGGACCTCCGCAGCAATGATCCGCCGGAAAATCTCCGCCACACGGGAAGGGTCCGGATCACCACGACCGAGCAGATCGAGATCCCGCGTCGGACGACGGGTATCGCCACCCCAGACATGATAAAGCATCGCACCCTTGAGCACAAAGTCGGGCGCTTCGCCCGATGCCTGAAGCCGGAACAAAAGTCGCTCCAGCCCGTATTGGACCAACAGCGTGTCGAACACCACGCCCCGCTCCCGACTCAGGTTGAGCAGACGATGGCGGATCGATTCGATGAGACCCTCGGATTTCATGACAGCAGGCTCTCCAGATAAGGCTTCATGACCCGCGTCATCCGGAAGCGGGCGGCGAGCCGGTTGAGGTCCTTGAGCTGGAACCGCTTCCCGCGCCAAGCCTCCCGCAGCGCCTCGATGGCCACATCGACGCCAAGCTTGTTCCGCTGGCGGAACAGATCGACCAGCGTGCGGGCCACCGAATAGACCGGGACCCGGGCACCTTCGATCTCGTGCCACTCCGCCCCATCGTCCAGCATGTCGGCTTGGCAGCGCACCACCCGCAGGGGCAGGGCGTCGGTCTCCGGCTTGCGCATCGTCCGCGGGATCGTGAGCCACACTTCGCGCGGGTTCTGGGTCGTCAGCCCGTGAAATGCCAGCGCGCTGAGGTGGCTGATCCGGGCACCCTCGACCCGGGTGGCAGCCACGACCAGCGAGTGATGCTCCGTCGCCGTCACAGTCGGCAGGGAGTACAGCCCCCGCCCCACCCGCTCGACCTTCCCGTCCCTCGTGGCCTGGCGAAGCACCTCCCGTGAGATGCCCCTCGCCTCCAGCTCCTTGGAACGGAGCACGGACGCCACTCCGAAGGCGAGGGCCAGCGGTTCGCTTCGTTTGGGCTTGTCTGCGATGTTCGCCAAAGTGCAGACACTTGTTTCTTATTGAATACATTTTGTCAAGTCTGCCAATTGTCGCACCTTCGGGATCTGAACGTCAGGCCGCCGGAACTCCTGCTCGAATAGTCCCACCATCCCTCCTGGCGGAAGCCGTTTTCTTTGTAACCTCGCGCTCACGATTGCTCATGAACCCTTGTCCCCGCCCGATCCTGACCAGCCTGCAACTGTCATCGCCGAGCAAAAGAACGCGGATACCTGATCTTCAATCCCAAGACGAGGACGACGACGCAAGATAGGTCTACCGACGAAGATCTCGTCAATCTTCGCGAAGCCACGGAGCTTTGTCTGGCGGTACTACCGATCAAAATCAAAGCAGCCGCGATTCCGCGTGATTCGAATTGACCCGCTTACAAGCTACCCTTCATCCCTGGCAACAACCGGCGTCATAAAGCCATTTCTAAGGCCCATCTGCCCACAACCCCCTAACAACATAACTCTCACCCGACCCTCCGTAACCTTTCAGACTGATTTGAACCCTCATTCGGACCGGTTCTTCTGGTAGTTTCATGAGCATAAATCGCGCTCCTTCTGCTGGCCCCGAATACGCCAACACTCTTCCGTGTACTGGGACATTTTCGTCGGCTGCATTCTTACCCGACAATCTGGTGCCAACCAGCAGCGATCCAGAAGACAAGTTCTCAATCTCCAATTCGCAATCACCGCCATAGTTGGCGACGTCGACCTTGATCGTTTGAACGCTGGATTTTGAGCCATCCACAAGCAATTCGAACACCTCCCGACCTCCACTCGGCACTGACCCCTTGTGCAAAACCTTGTCTTCGCTCAACTTGCACCCAGAACCCAGCGCACAGATTAAGGCCAAAGTGACTGCCGTTGCTTCTTTGATTTTCATATCGGAAGATCTTGTTTTCCCGGAGACTTGGATGACGCGTAGCGACTAGAAGCCATCCCAGCAAAAGGGATGCGGGCGATCCCTGCGGTGATTCCCCTCTTCATCGGTGGCAGACAAGACAAATCCCCCGCCGGCTAAAGCCAGCGCTCCCAAAGCCGCGGGAACTCACTTCCCCTCCCACTCCCCGAACGCCCGGAACTTCGCGTACCGTGCGTCCCGGAGCTGGTCGACGCTCAGCTTCCCGAGTTCGTCGAGGTTCGCAAGGATCGCCTCCTTCAAGGCCGCCGAGGTCGCTTGGTGGTCGTGATGCGCCCCGCCCAAGGGCTCGGCGATCACCCCGTCGACCAGACCGAGCTTCAACAACTCCGGGGCGGCCAGCTTCATCGCTGCGGCCGCTTCCGGCGCGTGCTTGCGGTGCTTCCACAGGATCGCCGCGCAGCCTTCCGGACTGATCACCGAGTAATAGGCGTTCTCCAGCATCAGCACCCGGTCGGCCACGCCGATCCCCAGCGCCCCGCCGGAGCCGCCCTCGCCGATGACGATGGCGATCACCGGCACCTTGAGCAGCATCATTTCCCGCAGGTTGTGGCCGATCGCTTCCGCGATGTTCCGCTCCTCCGCGCCGATCCCGGGATAGGCGCCGGGCGTGTCGATCAGGGCGACCACCGGCAGCCCGAATTTCTCGGCCAGCTTCATCAGCCGCATCGCCTTGCGATAGCCCTCCGGATGGGCGCTGCCGAAATTCCGCATCAGATTCTCCTTGGTGTGGCGGCCTTTCTGGTGGCCGATCACGACCACCCGGCGCCCGCCGATGCGGGCGAATCCGCCGGGCATCGCATGGTCGTCACCGATCCGGCGGTCGCCGTGCAGCTCGCAGAAATCCGTGAAGGCATGGGCGACGTAGTCGAGCATGAAGGGCCGCTGGGTATGACGGGCGATCTGCACGCGCTGCCAAGGGGTCAGGTTCTCGTAAACCAAGCGGCGGGTTTCCGCCAGCTTGGCCTCCATGGTGGCGATTTCGCCGGACATGTCGATCTCCTGCGAAGCGGACTTCGCGCGGAGTTTCTCGACCTCCCGTTCGAGTTCGGCGATCGGCTTTTCGAATTCCAGCAGTTGCATCGGTCGTGGGAAAAAAGGGGGTGCCCGGGAAGAGGGCGGCAGACTAGGGCCCGGCCGCGCGGATTTCCACCTCATTCCCCGGGCGGAGCAGCAGGGCGAGTTCCTCGGCATCCTCGGCGGCGAGATGGAAGCCCGGACCGGGCGAAAGGTCTTCGTCCTCCTGCGCCGGAACGGGCGGCGCGAGCGAGCGGATTTGCAGCGAACTCTTCTCCAGCGCGAAGACTTTCGCGGAATCCCGGTAATCTTTCATCCCCGGCGTCACCCGGCGGGTTCCCAGCAAGCCGGATTTCGAGGAAATCTTGGTCCGCAGGCCGCCCTTGAGTCCGGCGAGGTCCATCGCGAGCACCGGGTATTCCTTCACGAAGCGGCCGCTGGCTTCCCACAGCGACAGCACCTTGCGCGACGGCTCGATCAGCACCCGCAGCTCCAGCGGCATCACGATCAGCCGCTCGTCGGGCTGCAGCCCCTTGAGGTCGAGCAGCCCGTTGAGGTGCATGATGCAGTCGAGCGTGGTGTTGTGCTTGGCCGCGATTCCCAGGAACGACTCCCCGCGCCGCACCTCGTGGACCGACTTGCCCTCCAGCCGCGAGGCGGAGAGCAGGTCGTCGAGGTTCATTTCGCCGACGATCCGGCGGGCTTCCGGGGCGGCCTTGGACCGCGGGTAGATGCTGACCACCGTCCGCAACCGCTCGCGCGCCCCGGCCAGGTCGCCCACCGCGATCATCTGCGCGGCCTTCTCGAACACCTTCGCGCCGGGATCGATCTCCGGCAAATCGGCGTCGGCCTGCGGCAGGGTGACGACCGGTTTGGGCTCGAAGCGCACCGGCACCAGCTCCGCGAAAATCCCCCCCAGCGGTTCGTTCCGGACGTGCCAGACCAGCATCACGGTGAAGACGGCGACCCCGAGGACCCCCGCACCCGCCACCAGCTTGATCAGTGTCCAAAGTCGCATCCGTGGCGCCGTTGTATCAGAGCAGGCCGCGCCTGTGGAAGTCGAAGCGGTTGATCGGCCACGATTGGCGGATCATTTCGAAGGCGAACTTGAAAATCGAAACCTCCCAGGCGTCGTCCACCCCCTCGATCACCGCGCGCGCCGGGTTGCCGGTGCGGCGGGCCTCCTCGAGCACCCGCTCGCGGACCGCGTCCATCGTGTCGTGGATGATCTCCTCGTTCACCTGACCGCTGCGGAAACGGAAGCCGTAGCGCAGGAAGGCGAGGTCCTTGCCCTCGGCCTTGAGCTTTTCGATCAGCGCGTCCATCCGCGACCGGGCCTGGTCGCCGAAGCCTTCCAGCTCGATCTCCTGCATCGAGTCCGGCCGCAGGATCCGCGGCCGCAGGGCCTCCACCTCGCCGGTCCGCACCCGGATCTCGCCGGTCCGGTCCATCAGCTCGCTGAGGAGCTGGAACTCGAAGCGGGTGTCGCCGAAGGTGTCGATCCGCCGGTCCGGCTCCAGCAGGACCCGCGTCGCCTCCAGCGCGTATTGGATGTTGTCGGGTGAATGCATGGTGGGTGGCGGGCCAGTGTCACCCGATCCGGCCAAAGTGCAAAAAAAAGGCAGACCCGCATGGAGTCCGCCCTCTTGGATTGGCTCCTGCGCCAGCGGCGGAAATCAGCTCTGGCTGGTGATGTAGGTGACGACATCGCCGACGGACTGGAGCTTCTCGGCTTCCTCGTCCGGCACTTCGATCTCGAATTCCTCTTCGAACGCCATCACCAGCTCGACCGTGTCAAGGGAGTCGGCACCGAGGTCTTCGATGAACTTGGCTTCCAGGGTCACCTGGTCGGCGTTGACGCCGAGCTGGTCGACGATGATGTCCTTTACGCGGTCTTCGATGCTCTTGTCAGACATTGGTGTGCTAGGTGGTTGAAGCTGCGGAGGGATTACCGCCCGGGCCGGGGCTTGGCAACCCCGAAAAAAACACCCGGGCACGGCAGCGCCTCAGGCTTGCGGCGGAGCGGTCGGGGCGGGCTCCTCGGCGTCGGTCACGTATTCGATCACCTCGCCGGAGAAATTCTCGCGCAGCCGGCGCATCAGTTGCTCGGCTGGCTCGTCGTCCTCCTTCTTAAATCCGCCGTAGGTCAAGCCGTCGATCCGCAGTTTCCGTTCGCCCCCGCCGGCTGTCTTCGCCCACGCGAAGGCGAGCCCCTTGGTGTCCCACCGGCGGAGGTCCAGCCGTACCAGCTCGGAGAACGGGACTTTCTTGCCGCCGGCCGGCTGGAAGCCCGTGTCGTCGACCGCCAGCTTGCGGCCGAGGGTGCGCAGCAGCACCCCCAGCGTGACCACGGTCAGCGCCAGGCAGATCCAGAACACCACCCACTGCTCCTTGATCTTGCGGGCCGGATAAGGTTTCTCCGGCGCTGCCTCCTTGATCCCGGCCGCCAGCCGGTGGTCGTCGAACAGCTTCTCCGGCGTCTGCCCGAGGGAGGCTTCCAGCGCGTTGTAGTCCCGCAGGACCTCCGGCCAGGCCATCGGCACCTGCGTGCCCTCAGGAACCGGCACCAGCTCACCTTCGTCCTCACTCGCATTCCGGTGGACGAAATCAATCGCCTGCTTCTCCGCGAAACCGCGCCAGGCCTCCGGCGTCAGCCCGGCCTCCTTCTTCTCCTTGAACGCGGTGGTGGCCTCCTCGAAGGCCTGCGACACATAGTAGGAAAGGTTGTACTGGCGGTATCTCCATTTGCCGTCGACGAAGAACAGGACCGTGAAAATCCCGAACATCAGCAGCATCGCCGCGGCACGGAGCAGGAACCAGGGGGTGGGTTTGCAAACAATCGGTTCGTTCATGGGGGCTCGGAGCTCCCGCAGGAAAGACCGGGCCGCCGGGCTTGGCAAGCTTCGCGGGATCCCGCTTTGACGATCGCCCCCGGCCGCGCCATGCTCCCGCCGCCCGTGAGTTTCTCCGATCATTTCGCCACCGCCCTCGACCGCAAGTCCCCGCTGCTCCGACGCTTCGAGCGGATGATCGCGCCCGCCACCGATCGCGAACTCGAGTCGCTGGCCCGCGACAGCCAGCGGCTGACCCGCCGTCACTTCGGCCGCACCATGCGCCTGTTCGCGCCGCTCTATCTTTCCAACGAGTGCGTCAACAACTGCTCCTACTGCGGATTTTCCCGCGACAACGCGATCTTCCGGGTCACCCTGACCGTCGAGCAGGTCCTCCGCGAAGCCCGCCACCTCCACGACCTCGGCTTCCGCAACGTCCTGCTGGTCGCCGGCGAACACCCGAAATTCGTCTCCGACGGCTACCTCCAGCAGTGCATCGACGCCTTGAAGGGCCTGTTCCCAACCATCGGGATCGAGGTCGGGCCGATGGAAGACGACCAGTATGCCGAGATCGTCCGCCACGGCGCGGAAGGCCTGGTGGTCTATCAGGAAACCTACCACCGCGAGACTTACAGCCGCCTCCACACCGCCGGTCCGAAGAAGAACTTCGACTGGCGGCTCGACTGCCCGGAGCGCGCCTACGCCGGCGGCTTCCGGCGGATCGGGATCGGCGCGCTGTTCGGCCTGGCCGACTGGAAGCACGAGGCGCTGTCGCTGGCCGCCCACCTCGAATACCTCTACAAGCACTGCTGGAAGGCCCAGTTCACCGTCGCCTTCCCGCGGATGCGGCCCTACGCCGGCAACTACCAGTATCAGCCGGACCCCGACCTGTTCCTGTCCGACCGCGCCCTGGTCCAGCTCGCCTGCGCCTTCCGCGCCTGCTTCCCGCAGGTCGGGATCGTGCTCTCGACCCGCGAACCGGCCGCGCTGCGCGACGCGATGGCACCGCTCGGCGTCACCCACATGTCGGCCGGCGCCCGCACCGAGCCCGGCGGCTACACCGGCGCCGGCAGCGACGACCTCCACCTCACCGTGAAAGGCCGCCGCGTCGAACTGGCGGAAGCCACCGGCTGCGAAAAGGCGACCGAACAGTTCAAGATCGACGACACCCGCTCGCCCGCCGAGGTCGCGGCGATGTTGAGATCGAAGCAGCTCGATCCCGTCTGGAAAGACTGGGACGAGGCGATCCTGGCCAGCCTCTAAAAAGTGGCTGCGGCATCCCCGGTCTTCGTAGCTTTAGCAAAGTAGACTTGCCGCCAGCCTTCCCGCCCCCTTCCATGATCCTCACCCTCAACGGCAGCCCCCGCAGCTTCGAAGCCGACAACTTCACCGTCGCCACCCTGCTCGACGCCCTCGGTCTCGCCAGCAAACCCGTCGTCGTCGAACTCGACCGCGAGCCGGTCTTCCCCGCCGACTACGCCGCGACGGACGTCCGCGATGGTGCCAGCGTGGAAATCGTGACCATCGCGGCGGGGGGATAGGAGTGTCGCCTTGCAGGCGACATGACGCGGTCGGGCGGCATCCTGCCGCCC
>CAMCYK010000232.1 GCA_945883695.1 Akkermansia muciniphila
AGTAGTAGTGGAACTCGTCCATGATCACGTCGTCGACGCGGGCCTGGTCGCCTTCGCGCAGGGCGAGGTTGGCGAGGATCTCGGCGGTGCAGCAGATGACGGGCGCGCCGGGGTTCACGGTGGCGTCGCCGGTGATCATGCCGACCTGATCCGGGCCGAAAATGTGGCAGAGCGAGAGGAACTTCTCGTTGGCCAGGGCCTTGATCGGGACGGTGTAGTAGGAGCGGCGGTTCTGGCAGATCGCCTTGAAATGCATCGCCAGCGCGACCAGCGACTTGCCGGAGCCGGTCGGGGTGTTGAGGATGACGTTGTTGCCGGCGTAGAGCTCGAGGATGGCCTGCTCCTGGTGGTCGTAGGGCTCGACCTCGGTCTCGATCAGGTAGTCGAGGAAAGCGCTGAGCACCTCGTCGTTGGAGGAGCGGTCGGCGACTTTTGAGGGATCGAGGTGCATGGGCGGGCGGAGGATGGGGGGTGATGCGGCGGATGGGAAGCCGCGTGACGTGACCGGGCAATGTGGAATGAACGGAATTCCGAGGTTGCGACCGTTCTCAATTTTGATAACGTCTCGCCAGTGATTGAATTGTTTTTCGTTGGAATGACGGAAGGCGTCGGAAGTGAGAATCAGCGATTACCATTGATGGCCATGAAACGACAAACGGACTTGCTACCACTGGTGAATTTCTTCGCGGAGACGCTCCGCGAGACTTTGACCGAGTGGGAAGTGCCCCAGGCACAGGTTGCCCGCATGACGGGTATCCCTTCGCCGCACCTCACCGAAATGAAGAAGGGGCGGCGGCGTTGCACGCCCGAGTACGATCTGCGCTTGAGCCGCTATTTCGGCACTTCGTCCGGGTTCTGGTTGAGGTTGCAACTCGACTACGAACTGATGCGGGCCGAGCGCGAGAGCGGTGAGCGGATCTCGCGGGAAGTGTCTCCTCATGCGGCGTAGGCCGTGATCGATCTGGCCGGACTCAGGTGAAGGTTTTCTCCGCTCCAGTTTCTCAGCGGGCGAGACATGGTGGTCCCGGCCGGGGGAAAGCACGCAGCGGCTTTGATGGCTCCGGGATTGCCCTCGTGGCGCGTTTGGTGCATGGGTCCGCCGTGTTCCGCGGGATTTCACAAGTCGTCATGGTCCTTTGCGGGATTTTCAGCGCCGCGTCGCGGGCGGATGAAGTGGTCCGCATCATGGCGGCGAACATTTCCAGCGGGAGCGACCAGAGCTACGACCTGGGACACGGGAACCGCATTTTCGACGGGCTGAATCCGGATGTCGCCCTGGTGCAGGAGATGAATGTCGGCGGCAACAACCCCGGCGACTATGGGCCTTGGGTGACCACGCATTTCGGCGCGGGATTCTCGTATTTCGTGGAGACCGGCAAGAGCATCCCGAACGGCATCGTGAGCCGTTACCCGATCCTTGAAGCGAACGTGTGGAATGATCCCGAGATCAGCGACCGCGAGTTCGTCTGGGCGCGGATCGATCTGCCCGGCGACATGAACCTGCTGGCGGTCAGCGTCCATTTCAAGGCATCCAGCGGGAGCACCAACGAAACCCGGCGGAACAACCAGGCGGCCGCCCTGAACGGCTACCTCGCGGGGGAGTTGGAACCGACGGACTATCTGGTGATCGGCGGGGACTTCAATACCTTCAGTCGCAATCCCACGGTCGAGCCCTGCCTGGGCACTCTTTCCTCGCGGGTGGTGATCGCCGCTCCCTGGCCGGCCGACCAAGCGGGGAATACCAACACGAACGAGTCCCAAAGCAGTCCGTATGATTGGGTCATGCCAAGTCCCAACCTCGCGGCCCGCTCGACGCCGCTGGTGATCGGAACCAAAACCCACCTCAACGGACTGGTCTTCGACAGCCGCGACTACACGCCACTGTCCGCGGTGGCTCCGGTCCGCTCAGGCGACAGCGGAGCCACCGGGATGCAGCACATGGCGGTGATGCGCGCCTTCCTGATTCCGACCAACGTGCCGCCGGTGATCACCCAAGGCACGTCGGTGGGGGTGACCCTTTCAAAGAACAACACGCCCACCGCGTTCAGTCGCAGCCTCAATGCCAGCGACCCGGATGGCGACCCTTTGAACTGGTCCATTGTCACGGCGGCGGCGCATGGTACGGCGGGCATTGTGGCTCCGGCGGCGGGAGGGGCGGTGGCGCTGAACTACGTGCCGGCGACGAACTACACCGGGACGGATTCTTTCACGGTCCGGGTGGCGGATGGGCAGGGTGGCACCGATGCGGTGGTGGTCCAGGTGGTGATTGAAGCCGTGCCGGCTTACGATTCGTGGACCTTCGAACGCTTTGCGCCGCTTTCCGCGCAGGATGAGGGGACGCGGTGGGGCGAGAATGCCGATCCGGATGGCGACGGACGCGTCAACCTCGAGGAGTTCGCGCAGGGGCTGGATCCATCGGTGAAGGATTCCGCGACGAACCTGATGTCGATCTCACGGGAGAACCCCGCCCCGGGATCGGCGAGGATCCTATCTTACAAGGTCCGGATTGACGGAGCGGTGGCCGCCTTGAACTACACGGTGATGGCGAGCAGCAATCCCGCGGCGGGATGGGCGGTCCTGCCGGCGGCGGAATATGTGGCCATCGGCGACGCGGATCTCGGCGGCGGCTTCAGGATGCGGACGATCCGTCTGTCAGGGGGTGGTAGCTCTCCGGCGCGCTTCTTCCGGCTCCGGTTCACCCGTCTTGCAGTTCCTTGAATCGACCAACGCTGACGGAAGTAGTCTGCCCCGGCATGCTCAGGAGATTCCTTGCGAGCGGCGCGGTTTGGGGGCTGAATGAGGAGTCGGATTATGGGCGCTCAGGGAAAAACGGGCGGCGATCGGACCAGGCCGGTGGGATGGCTTCGCGGAGTTGCCGTCGCGTTCGTCGGTCTGTTCGTGATCGCCGTTGGCCAGATCCGGATTCCCGCTGCCCTGGCGGATCCGGCCAAGCGGCAACTCCACGAGCACGCGAAGTCTCTCCCCGGGGTCCGGCAGACCGGGGTGGGCTGCGCGTTCTATGCCAACTTGCCGGCGCTGACCTTTGTCAGCGGGATCCATGTGGTGGACGAGACGCAGGATTCGCGGGCTTTCATCACCGGGGTTTATGGTTTACGGCGCCGGGATTTCCTGATGCGGCGGGCCTTCGACAAGGAGATCTTTGGTCTCAACAGTGATCAGATCGGTGCGCGCAAACTGTTGTCGGTGTGGTTTATCGACGGGAGGCCGTGGGTGGTGGCGGGCGTTGCTGCTGAGGGGAGCCTAAATGCCAGGATGGGAACAACGAAAGGGACGAAATTGACGAAAGCAGGCCGGCGATCCATCCTCAAAGACACCGGCTTGTCGCGGCGACGGCGGTCAGCGACGCGCGGCGACATTTCGCGGGGCGCGTTGCTTCGGCTGGAAGGGCTTCACGAAGGCCTCGTCGAAGTCGTAGGCGCCGGCGAAGTCTTCCTTGGTGTCGCTGTCCTGCTTGCCGAACATCTGCTCGTCGATGAGGTGGAAGACCATCTCGCCGACATCGCTGCTTTCGCGCAGGCCCCATTCGATCATCAGGGTGCCGGCCATCGGGCCGAATTCCTGGACGGCGAGGTCGCGGAAGCCGTGGCAGAGCTCGGTGCCGGTGACGTGGCGGGGTTCGCCGCCGTTGGTATCGGCCGCCCGCTTCAAGGTGAAATCCAGCGCCTCCTTGAGAAACAAATAGGCCAGCGCGTCATAGCGCTTCTCGCGCTTGAGGATGGATTCGACCGCTTGCTCGAACTGCAGTGCCTTCATTGGCTCGGAAAATGCCCTGAGATTCGGGCGGAGTCAAAGCTGTTAGTCGGTGGTCAGTTCCCGAGGCGGGTGGCGAGGTCGTCGAGCACGGCATCGAGCTGGGTGGCGGAGCTGATCCGCTGCGGTTGGTCGAAGCCCACCCAGATCGCGGTGGATCCTTTCGGGCCGAGGCGGGCGAGCCAGGCATCGCGGCCGGAGCCGGTGGCACCGCCATGGACGCGGGTGCCGGAGGTTTTCTCGAGCAGCGCGGCGGCCTCGCGGGCGGCCTGGCGGCCGAGGGCGGGCGTGAGATCGGGCCGGGCGGTAAACAGGGTCTTGCCCTCGGCCGAGGTGATCGACTGGACCAGATAAGGGCGCGGGCGGCGGCCTTCGTTGCCGAGGGTGGCGAGGCCGGTGGCGAGTTCCAGCGGGGTGGCGGCGGCGCTGCCACGGAACAGGTCCTCGGTCTCGACGAACGGACCGCCGATGCCGCAGCGCCGGGCGATCCGGATGGTTTCCTTGGGGCCGATCTGGCGGCCGGTCTGGACCGGCTTGCCGGGGAGCACGAGGCGGCCGCGTTCGGCCGCGGCGGCGGCGATCCACGGCTCGAAGGCGGCACCGAGATCGCGGCGGGCGCCGTTGCTGCGGTCAAAGCGCGAGTGGAGGTAATCGCGGCCGCCGACCAGGGCGAGGATGCCCCCGGTCTTGGTCTCGAGCGTGACGGCGGAGCACTGGAGGTAGGCCGGCTCGGCACCCGCCTGATAGTCGGCGTGGACGGGATGCGGCCAGTTCTTCGAGCGCTCGATCTTGCGCAGCGACTCGGAGAGATCGGTCTCCAGCCGCTGTTGCCAGGCCCCGTCGAGGGTGGTGCGGACGGTCAGGCCGCCGTCGCGGATGTCCTCGTCGTCGAGGATCAGCTGGAGTTCCTTGCGGATCGCCTCGAGGGCATAGGAGCGCTCGGCGACCCGTTGTTCCTGCGGGACCAGGACGATCGGGATCGCCTTGATCCGCGCGACGGCGGCGGCATCGAGCAGGTCCTCGGTTTTCATCCGGGCGAGCACCTCGGATTGCTGGGCGCGGGCGGCGTCGAGGTCGCGGAAGGGCGAGAAAATGTGGGGGCCGCGGATGATCCCGACCAGCATCGCGCTTTCGGCTTCGTTGAGTTCGGAGGTCGGCTTGCCGAAGTAGGTGCGGGCGGCTTGCTCGATGCCGTGGCAGCCGGCGCCGAAGTAGATCCGGTTGAGGTAGTGGGCGAGGATCTCGTCCTTCGGGTAGCGGGATTCGAGGCGCAGGGTGAGGGCGATCTCGAGCAGCTTGCGGTTGAAGGATTTCTCGCGGATCTCGAAGGTGTTGCGGGCGAGCTGCATGCTCAGGGTGGAGGCTCCCTGGGTGAACTGGCGGTCCTTGAGGTTGCGCAGCGTGGCGCGGGCGAGGCCGCGGAAGTCGACGCCGGGGTGCTCGAAGAAGCGGGCGTCCTCGCGGGCCCGCAGCGCGTTGACCAGGAAATCCGGGATGTCCGCGCGGGTGACCAGCCGGCGGTTGTTCGCGCCGCCGCTGCCGAGTTCCGCGCCGTGGCGGTCGAGGAGGGTGGTGCGGGCGGGCAGGTTGCCGACCTGGGCGAGGTCGTAGCGGCCGGCTTTCGAAAAGTAGAAGGCGGCGATCAGCAGGCCGATCCCGCCGAAGATCAGGCCGGCCCACAAGGACCAGCGGAGCGTGGTCCGCAGCCACTCCGGCATCCAGGCCAGCCAGGCCGGGGTTCTGCGGATGGGACGCCAGGTGGACATGGGGGAGCGGATTGTCGATTGAGGATTGTCGATTGACGATTGTTGATTTGAAGACAGGGCTGCCGGACGGCTCAGTCTTCTTCGACGGGCAGGGCTTTGAGGGGGGCTTCCTCCTCGTCGAGGATCGGGCCGAGATCGACCGTGGATTCATCCACCGGCTGGGCGCGGAGCGGGCGGTTGGAGGCGATCTCGTCGCCGCCGACCGGGAGCGCGCGGGCCGGATGGGTCGGGCAGAGGTCGTTTTCGGCCGGGACGAGATCCTCGGGGACGTTGTCGGTGTAGCCTTCGCCGGCGGCCTCGCAGGTGGCGGTGGCGCGCTTGCCGGAGCTGCGGCAGAGCCGGCATTCCTTGAAGGAGAGCTGGGATTTCAGCCCCTCCGCCTTGTAGCCGAGCTTGTCGGCCGTCTTCATGACCTCGACCCACACCGGCAGGGCGAGGGTCGAGCCGTAGCCGCGGTCGATAATCCGCTTCGGGGTGTCCAGACCGACCCAGACCGCGCAGGTGACACTGGAGGTGTAGCCGGCGAACCAGGCGTCCTTGTAATCGTTGGTGGTGCCGGTCTTCCCCCCGCAGGGCTTGTTGAAGCCGAGGGTTTTGACCGAGGTGGCGGTGCCGCGCTCGGTCACCTCGCGGAGGATCTTGGAGACGGTCCAGGCCGAGCCGGCGCTGGTCGCCACGTAGGGCACCGGGGCATTCTTGTAGATGACATTGCCCTTGCGGTCGCGGATCTCGTCGATGATCCGCGGGGGATGGCGCTGGCCGCCGTTGGGGAAGATGGTGTAGGCCGAGGCGACCTCGAAGGTGTTGGCCTCCCAGGCGCCGAGGTAGGAGGTCGGTGACTTCGGCATCGGCAGCTCGAAGCCGACGGACTCCGCGACCTCGGCGACATTGTCGATGCCGGCGCGGCTGCCGAGGCGGACCGACATCGTGTTGCGCGAGCGGATCAGGCCGGTGGCGGCGGGCAGGTAGCCGCCGTATTTGCCGTCGGAATTCTTCGGCCGCCAGCCGCCGATGTCGACTGGGCCGTCGCTGATCAGGGTCTCCGGGCGGACTCCCGCGTCGAAGGCGGCGAGATAGACGAAAGGCTTGAAGACCGAGCCGATCTGGCGGCGGGCTTGCTGGGCGCGGTTGAATTTCGATTCGTCGGCATTGCGGCCGCCGACGATGGCGAGCACCGCGCCGGTGAGGTTTTCGATGGCGACCACGCTGCCCTGAAGGTAGGCGGGGGGCGGCTTTTGGCCGGTCGGCAGCTCGTTCCACGCGGCGCGGGTTTGATGCGGGTAGCCGGGCGAGCGCTCGACCTGGCGGAGTTTGGCATCGAGCGCCTCCTCGGCTTTCTTCTGGATCAGGCTGTCGATGGTGGTGGTGATCTCCAGCCCGCCGAGCTCGATGTTTTCCTCCTCGAGGATCCGCTCGAGTTCGCGGCGGATCGCGTCCATCGCGTAGCTGTCGTGAAAAATCCGCCGCCACTCGGGGCGGATCGAAAGCGGTTCCATCATCGCGGCCTGGGCCTGCTCCGGGGTGATGAATTTCTCGGCGACCATCCGCCCCAGCGTGGTGTCGCGCTCGCGGATCGCACGATCGACGTCCTTGAACGGCGAGAAGGCGTTCGGGCCGCGGACGATGCCGGCGAGGAGGGCGGACTCCGACAGCGTGAGCTGCTTCGCGTTCTTCTCGAAGTAGGTGCGCGAGGCCTCCTCGATGCCGCGGATCTGGTGGCCCCAGAAGATGCGGTTCACGTAGTGCTGGAGGATCTCCTGCTTGTCGTCGTAATGCCATTCGATGCGGTAGGCGACGGCGGTTTCCAGCAGCTTGCGGTCGAGTTCCTGCAGCTTCGGCGAGAAATCGAGCCACTTCGACTTCAGCAGGAAGCTGTTGCGGGCGAGCTGCATCGTGAGGGTCGATGCCCCTTGGGCGGCGCCGCCGCGCTCGACGTTCGTTTTGATCGCGCGGCCGACCCCGATCCAGTCGACGCCGGAGTGCTGGTAGAAGCGTTTGTCCTCGCGGGCGAGGATGGCGTAGATGAAGTCCTGGGAGACCTGCGAGATGTCGATCACGTCGCGCTTCTCGCCGTGGATCCGGCCGAGTTCGGCCCCGCGGCGGTCGTAGATGATCGTGCGCTGGGGCATTTCCGCCACCTTGGCCATGTCGAAGGGCCGGGCGCGGACGAAGTAGAAGGCGGCCATCGCGACGCCGACGTAGAGGCCGGCGAGGCCGAGGTCGCCGGCGACCCGCAGCGGCACCCGGAGCACCGCGGGCAGCGGTTTGAGGAAGGCGTGGAAAAGGTGGAAGGGCCAGAACAGGATGACCGACCCGAGGCCGACGGGTTTGGACGGGATTTCGGGCTTGCGGCTGGACCGGCGCTTTTCGGAAGATTTTCCGGTTGGGCCGCGAGGATCCTTGGGTGATGGTTTCGGCATGAACTCGGAGAGATTAGCGCGGATTGCCGGCGGAAGCGACCGGGATGTCTTGGCGGAGACGAGGACGCCGCATGGTGTCGCTATGACGTGTGAGAAAGCGATGAAGCATCCAAGATTTTTCCATGTTGTGGCGGCAATCGCCGTCTGCTGCGCGGTGGGCGGTCCGCTGTCGGCGAGGGAGCCCGTGGGCTCGATCGAGGACGTGCGCAAGCTCGAAAAACAGATCGCGGCGGTCGCGGACAAGGCGATGAAGTCGACCGTGGCCCTGATCGCCGAGGCCACCGGGGCTTCCGGCTCCGGGGTGGTGAGCACCGCCGACGGGCTGGTGTTGACGGCCGCCCATGTCATTGAAGGAGTGGAGGAAGTCCAGGTGGTGTTTCCCGACGGCAAGCAGGCGAAGGGGAAGGTGCTGGGCGCGAACCTCTCGAAGGACATCGGACTGGTGAAGATCGTCGACGAGGGTCCGTGGCCGTTCATGGAGCGGGGCGAGTCGAAGCCGCTGAAGGCGGGCGACTGGGTGATCGCGATGGGCCACTCGACCGGCTTCGATCCGGCGCGGCCGCCGCCGGTGCGTTTCGGCCGGGTGGTTTCGGACGGCCCGGGGAACTATCTGACGACCGATTGCACGCTGATCGGCGGTGATTCGGGTGGCCCCTTGTTCGATCTTGAAGGCAAGGTGGTCGGGATCAATTCCTCGATCGGGGAGGCTTTGAGCAACAACAACCATGCCGGGGTGGACGGTTTCAAGGACGACTGGGACCGCCTGATGGCCGGCGAGGTGTGGGGCGAGCTCGAGATGAATCCGCTGAACAACCTGGAGCGACCGGTGATGGGGATCAATTTCGGCCCCGCCGTCCGTGGCGGCGGAGTGATCGTGTCCGGGGTCCGGGGCCCTGCGGCGGCGGCCGGGATCCGGCCGGGTGACGTGATCCGGACCCTGGACGGGACCGTGATCCGGG